>JAFGMQ010000241.1 GCA_016927455.1 Deltaproteobacteria bacterium | reverse complement strand
TCAAAGATCTTGTTTTCAGTTCATCTGCAACAGTTTATGGCGACCCCCATAAGGTACCTGTCACTGAGGACTTTCCTCTGATGCCTGCAAATCCTTACGGTCGAACAAAATTGATTATTGAGGATATCCTCAGGGATCTCTACCTTGCTGATAATAAATGGAATATCTGCCTGCTTCGCTATTTCAACCCGGCAGGCGCACATCCAAGCGGCAGGATAGGAGAAGATCCGGGCGGGATTCCCAATAATCTTTTTCCTTTCATCGCCAGAGTTGCAGTTGGCAAACTCTCTGTTCTGTCAGTGTTTGGTAGTGATTACCCAACTCCTGACGGAACCGGCGTGCGGGATTATATTCATATTGTCGATCTGGCTCTTGGTCATGTGAAGGCGCTTGAGAGACTTGAAGACAATTTAGGTATTGCTGCCTTAAATCTTGGAACAGGCAGGGGTTACAGCGTTCTCGAAATCGTATCAGCGTTTGAGAAGGCCTCTGGAAAAAAAATCCCCTATGAAATTTCAGGGCGCCGTTCAGGGGATGTGGCTTCGAGTTATGCTGATCCATCCAGGGCAGAAAGGGAGTTGGGGTGGTCAGCCAACCGGGGGCTCGATGAGATGTGCGAGGATACGTGGCACTGGCAATCGGCCAATCCCAACGGTTATGAATAGCATCTGTCTGCAGACTGTTTTTCAGGCGAAGTCATTCATGGATAAAGTCGCAAATTCGAAATCCGTTTCAATAAACATGATAACAGCAGGGAAAGGTTCCTTGAGTATAGAATGAGGGGCAATCTTTACGGAACTGGAAGCAGACCTGCGCAGAAAAGCCGGGGAGGTTAGAAAGGCAACCTCCCCGGATTAATTCTGAAATATTCTGTTAACTGCTCAGGCTATCATGCGTCAGCTTTTTTCAATTGTTCCAGTTCTTTCCTTAAACGGTCGGCCTCTTTTCTCAGTTCTTCTTCTGTTTCAAGCGGTGTTTTATCTTCCTTGTTGCTCTCAGTGCCGGATTCGCTGAAAATACTTCTGTATGCTACGGTAAGGATGCAGGCATGGATTGGAACTGTTATAACAATACCGATTCCGCATGCAATTGCTCCTATGCCGCCTATTATCCCTGAGACAACCGAAAGACCAAAAAAAGGCCAGAAGTTGGTCTTTACCCTGTTGAAACTCTCAACGGAAGCGGGCCAGAAGTCCATTTTCCTGTCTACTATCAAAAAAAGCCCGAACATCAATGCGGTCTGAGCAGCATAGAAAAGAAATATAGATAGGATCTGACCTAAAAAAGGAATGAACGCGAGGATAAGGGATGCCAGAAAAAAGGCCACCCCCCAGACAAGGACGAAAAGAAAGGAGTTTAAAAAGAAATCAAAACCTTTGAATACCTGTCCAAACTCAGGTTTTGGTTCTTCATTATCGAACAGTCTCAGCGTAATAAGCAGCATGCCGGCAAACATGGGGCCGGATAGAATTCCGAATGTAACCGCGCTGAGCACACACGCAATAAGCGAGGCCAGGACCAGAACACCGAAGTTTTGCTTGTATAGGTTAAAACCCTTTTCTATCCATTCACTGAACCTTACTTCTGCCTTATCCATACCAATTCCTCCTTTCAGATCACCTTTTAAGTTGACAAACAATATCGGAACATAAAATTTAAATCAAGAGGGATATTTAAGCCTCTAAACCAAGGTCATATCTAAAGGCGGTGCTTCTTGATAAGCATTTGGCAAATATTATAATATCTTTCTGCTGTTTTGGAAAGGGAATTATTTTTAAGGGATTGAACTTTAAACTTATAATCCTGAATATTATTCATTAATACAGGTTCTCAGGAAGTGCCGGTAAAATTTCTAAAGGAACCTTTCTGCGATAACGGCCCGGGATATTTGACTTGTTTCTGGTGAGTGCTTCTGGTAATTTGCAACTTATATCAGTAATGTTAAGATAAATATATTTTTTAATCCGAATGCATGTGGGAGAAGTTGAATTCGGGTAAAAAACAGCTCGCGGCATGTTGCCGGGGTTGTATTTGTTAACCATGACAGTGTATTAAAAGGAGATAAGAATGAGCAGTATTAAAGGGTTATATTATGGTCTGATAGTGTTGATTTTTATAACTGCCTGCTGTCAAAAGTCAATTGATTTTGTTGAAATCAAACATTTTCCTGTGGACAACATGGAAGGGATTATTGGCGGGTCCGGTGTATTTATTGATAAGGAGATCAGCAGTGACGGAAACGGCTCATTATGCATTACTGCAATAGAGCCCGCTGCTGTGAGACTCTATGAAACGGGGGATATTGACATCGAAAATGCAAAATTGATCTGCCAGGCAAAACTTCGAACTGAAGTTGTGGAAGGCCAGGTTTATATGGAAATGCTGTGTCACTTTCCAGGAAAAGGTGAGTTTTTTTCCCGTCCTCTTCAATTTGCTCTAACTGGTAGTAATGAGTGGACATCTCATGAAGTGCCTTTCTTTCTGAAAAAGGGAGAAAACCCTGACAATGTAAAAATTAATATCATTATTGAAGGGAAGGGAAAGGTCTGGATTGATGATATTCGTTTAATAAAAGCTAAATTAAATTGAAACTGAAATAAATTTCTGGTTTTTAATTATAGGAGAGGGTATGGACAGAGTTGAATCACAAAAAAGCTCAAAGATACCTGTTTTTAATGCTGTGACCGGAAGAACCGAAGAAGTCGAACTGATAGTGAAGCCTGACACTGAATGGAAGAGTCTTCTGACACCTGAACAGTACCATATTACGCGCGAAAAGGGAACGGAACCCCCGTTTACAGGAAAATGCATGCAGGGCGAGGCCGGTGGAATTTACATATGCATTGCATGTGGAACACACTTGTTCAGAGTAGAAGAAAAATTCGAATCAGGAACGGGGTGTCCCAGTTTCCGGGAACCTGTTTCAGAACTTAACATAAAGGAAGAGCATGACAGCAGTTTGGGAATGTCAAGGACAGAAGTCCTCTGTTCGAGGTGTAATTCCCATCTGGGGCATGTTTTCAATGACGGGCCTGCGCCCGTTTTCAGGCGTTACTGTATAAATGCGGCCGCATTAAAACTGCTTTGTGAAAAAGAGAACCCGCGGCTGGAAAAAGAGGTTTTCTCAACCGGCTGAAATCGCACTGCTTTATCTTCAATAAAGAAAAATTGAGACGCAATGGATAATGACAGAAAAGCGGTCTGGGGATGGGCGCTGTATGACTGGGCTAATTCCGCATTCGCCACAACAGTCATGGCAGGGTTTTTCCCCATTTTTTTCAAGCAGTACTGGAGCTGCGGGGTTGACATCAATTTAAGCACGGCAAGGCTTGGATTCGGGAATTCTATTGCAAGCCTTTTGGTGGCATTAATGGCGCCTGTACTTGGCGCTATTGCAGATAAAGGCTCAGCACGAAAGAGGTTCCTGCTGTTTTTCGCATACCTGGGCGTACTCATGACGGCAGCCCTCTTCATGGTTCACAAGGGCGCATGGGGATGGGCTGTCTTCATTTACTGCATGGGTGTAATAGGTTTTTCAGGCGGAAATATATTCTACGATTCACTCCTTCCGGGTGTTGCTACTGAAGATACAATAGACTATGTCTCAGGCCTCGGCTATGGTATGGGCTATCTTGGAGGGGGAATTTTATTCCTGATAAATGTCCTGATGACACTAATGCCTGAGCGATTCGGCCTGAGCGATTCTGCTGAAGCTATAAGATATTCCTTTGTTTCTGTTGCCATATGGTGGGGATTATTCTCAATTTTCACCATACTGTGGGTTCCTGAAGACAGGGTGCATGGCCTTTCAGAAGGACATGGTAAAAATATCAGAGGCGGATTAAGGCAGTTTGCCGGAACAATCAGAAAGCTTTCTCATATGAAGCCTGTTTCTCTTTTTCTGCTGGCATACTGGTTTTATATTGACGGAGTAGATACGATCATACGCATGGCTGTTGATTACGGCATGTCTCTTGGCTTTAATCACAAAGATTTGATTGCTGCCCTTCTGATAGTACAGTTTGTTGGTTTTCCTTCGGCCATCCTGTTCGGAAAACTGGGCCAGAGGTGGGGGGTGCGAAAGTCTATATACCTTGCAATAGGCGCATACATGGGAGCCACGTTGTGGGGGGCTGTTATGACTGAGAGTTACGAGTTTTATATGCTGGCAATAGCAATTGGTCTGGTTCAGGGAGGCATACAGTCACTGAGCCGTTCTTATTATTCCAGGTTTATACCTGAAGGCCAGGCTGCAGAATACTACGGATTCTTTAACATGATGGGTAAGTTTGCAGCCATATTCGGTCCAGCCTTGATGGGAACGGTCGGGTTGATAGTAAGGGGATTAATGATGCCTGTTTCTCCGTCGCCATTACAAATTGATCATGTCGGCAAACTTGCCTCAAGATGGGGAATTGCCTCTATCATCATATTGTTTCTGATTGGAGCCATTCTTTTCCATTTTGTTGATGAGGAAAAGGGAATGGCCGGGTAAAAGGATGAAAATCTATTTCATAAAGAAACCGGGCATAATGAGTCACAGAATTCAGACATAAGGATAAATGTATGAAGGTTAAGACTAAGATTTAAGGAAAGGCATTTTCAGGCCAAAGCCGTTAATCAAGACTCCGGATATTGCCGTTTTGAAAACTGAGATTACGAATTGCCTGAATCCTTTCGAGAACCGGAGGGTGGCTGTAAGTCAGAAATACCTTAAGCGGATGGGGAGTCAGGTTTATCAGGTTTTCAACGCTTAACTTCTTCAGTGCTGATATCATGGAGCCCGGTTTCTTATATGTACGCGCTGAAAAGGCGTCAGCATCATATTCATGTCTGCGGGAAAGTATATTGCCGAAAACAGACAGTATCATTTCAATGGGGGCATAGAGAAGGCCGAAAAAGAACAGGCTTGCATAAACCGATGTCTTCTCCATTTTAAACGCATCAAACAACTGCACGTTGTTAATAAACAGTGACAATACATAAAACATCAGGCCGCTTGTAAGGACGGCAATAGTTAAATTTTTCAGTACATGCCTTTTTTTGTAATGGCCCATTTCGTGTGCAAGGATTGAAACCAGTTCATCAACAGAATGTTTTTCAATGAGGGTGTCAAACAGAACGATTCGTCTGAATCTGCCGAATGAAGTGAAAAAGGCATTCGATTTTGTTGAGCGTTTTGACCCGTCCATAGTAAAAACCCCTTTCATCCTGAAATTCTGGGATACTGCATAGTTCTCGATTTCTTTGCGGAGCGGCCCGTCTTCCAGAGGAAGGAATTTATTGAAAAGGGGCATGATAATCACCGGGGCGATATACATTAGAAGTATCTGGAAGATTGTCAGTGCAATCCAGCAATAGAACCATGCCCATGCGCCTGTCTTCTCGAAAAACCACAGGATAGCGGACAGGACAATTCCGCCGATTACGGCAATCAGAAGCCAGCTCTTAAAAATATCAAGTATAAAGGTCCTGGGCGTTGTCTTGTTGAAACCGTATTTCTCCTCTATGACAAAGGTCCGGTAAATCGAAAAAGGGATAAGAATTATCTGAAATAATAGCATTAGAGTCCCGGTAAAAATGAGACCGGTTGGTATGGAACCCAGATTAAATCCCCGCGCAAACTGATCAACGGCATTGAATCCTGCAAAAAGAATAAACAGGATTATGATGGAAGTGCTGACAGTATCGCTTATGATGCCGAAGCGCGTGTTTTCTCTCAAATACTCCTGAGATATCCTGTACCTTTCTGTGTCATAGTAACCTTTAAATTCTTCAGGCAGTTCAGTTTTAAAATGCCTGACATCCAGGATGTCAATTATCAGGTCGAGGAGGTATGTGCCTATCAGGATGATCAGAATTATCAAAAGATATATATTCATTCAGTGTGTACCATTTTAATAGTATTTACAGGAGGAATCATCTTGCTACTGGATGTCTTTTAACAAATGCCGCATTATTTTTCCAGCGGCATTTTCAGGGATGCGGTCAATAAATTTCACATATTTTGGTATTTTAAATTTTGCCACTCTGCCCGCACAGAATCTGACAGCTTCTTCTTCAGTCAAGTCTGCAACTTCTTTCTGAACAACAAAGGCCTTTCCTGTTTTGCCCCATTTGGGATTATGAACTCCAATAACCGCGACAGATGATATTTTTGTCGGAAGCCAGGTTATCTTAGAGGTTTCTGTCTGGCCAAAAATCTGTGAAATGATTATCCCTCTGTCCCTGCAGGCCTGAAGGATTGATACAGGCACTCTTTCTCCTCCTGTGAAAAAAAACCTGACGCTTGAAAGGTTATAATCTTCGATACTGCATTGTTCCAGGATAAATCGGAACATTGTTGCCGAGGTTTCAATGACGGTGGCGGAGTGCCGCTGTATGCTGCCGGTCTATTTTCATCTATCAAGGCGGGTTTTCCGGGAGCCAGTAAAGCCCACTTTCGTATCCAGTCCGCAATATCCATAGATCAACCTTTCTGAATACAGTATTCAGATTCAGAAAGATTTTATCTTGCAGCAGCATGTTGCCAAGAAAAAATATTTTATCAGCACCGGAGATTATCGTCTTGTCAATCACGTCCGGGAGATTAGATAAAGACAAATTTGATCTTCTCAGCCCAATGGAAATATTTTGCAAAGGCAGGATATCTGTGATATTAATTCTCAAATGAAAACTAACAGGTGGGATGACCATTATGCCCGCCGGGCCAGAGAAGAAAATTGGCTTGCGAGGTCGGTCTATAAACTTCAGGAAATTGATAAGAAATATAAAATAATTCGCAAAGGAGAGCATATACTCGATCTTGGCTGTTATCCAGGCTCATGGTCGCAGTATGCTATTGAAAAAGCCGGGCAGCAGGGGCTTGTTGCGGGAATTGATCTTTTCAGGCCTGAAAGGGTCGTATCTGCAAATTTTATATTTTTACTGGCTGATGTTTTTGAAGTAGATATAGAATGGCTGTTTAATGAATTAGGACCGATGGATGCAGTGATCAGTGACCTGGCACCAAAGACAACAGGTGTAAGATCAGCGGATGCAGGCCATTCCCTATTGCTTGCAAAAAAGGCCGCAGATATTTCTTTTTCAATATTAAAGGATGGCGGCCGGTTTGTATGCAAGGTATTCGAAGGCGAGGATGTCAGGAGCCTGAGGTCCTTGATATCATCGCATTTCAAGCTGGTACGGTTGTTCAGGCCTAAAGCCACCAGGAAAAGGAGCAGTGAGGTATATATCATTGGATTGGATCTAATCAGATAATAAAAGGTTTGACAGCTGATTAGCTCGTTTTTCAACGCTTCTAATTCCCTTCCGCTGAAGATAAGCTGACCTGGCCGGGGATACCAGTTCTCAATACAGCAAGTCAGCATATGTATCACGTCTTAGAAGTAAAATGTAATTTAGGAGGAAATAATGTCAGGTCATAATAAATGGAGTTCGATTAAACATAAAAAAGGTGCTGCTGATGCAAAACGGGGCAAAGTGTTTTCTAAACTGATAAAAGAAATAACCGTTGCAGCACGTATGGGAGGTGGCGACATTGAAGGTAACCCCCGCCTGAGGTCGGCCGTTAACGCTGCAAAGGCAGAAAATATGCCGAAGGATAATATAGAAAGAGCGATTAAAAAGGGGACCGGAGAACTGGAAGGAACATCATACGAGGAGGCAAATTATG
Organism: Deltaproteobacteria bacterium; assembly: GCA_016927455.1. Lineage (GTDB taxonomy): Bacteria > Desulfobacterota > DSM-4660 > Desulfatiglandales > Desulfatiglandaceae > JAFGMQ01. The sequence continues at coordinate 20,559 of JAFGMQ010000241.1, read as the reverse complement.
AGGGGTACGGCCCGGGTGGCGTGGCTGTGCTTGTTGATTGCCTTACAGACAATAAAAACAGAACAGTGGCGGAAATAAAGCATCTTTTTGAGCGCCATGGGGGAAATCTTGGTGAGCCAGGATGCGTTTCATGGATATTTGAAAAAAAGGGTCTGATTGTGATTGAGAAAGACAACGTTGATGAAGACCAGTTGATGGATCTGGCATTGGAAGCCGGCGCTGACGATATAAGGGAAGACGAAGGCGAATTCGAAGTAATTACAGAGCCGTCGGCATTCGATTCGGTCAAAAGGGCTATTGACGAGAAGGGTATTGCATGCAGTCTTGCAGAAAACGGCATGGTGCCCAAGAACACTGTAAAACTGGAAGGCAAAAAAGCTCAACAGATGCTTAACTTGATGGAGGCACTTGAGGATAACGACGACATAAGCCATGTGTATGCAAATTTCGATATCTCCGATGAGGTTATGGAGGCCTTGAGCTGATGCTTGTACTGGGGGTGGATCCCGGCTCCCAGATTACGGGGTATGGCCTGATTGAGAAAAAAAATGATGATTTAACCTGTATTCATTACGGCCAGATCAGCCCTCCCAGAGATATGCCTTTCTATAAGAGGATTCACTATATTTTTCAGGCCATGACAGAAATCATGTCTCGTTATGGTCCTCAGGAAATGGCCATCGAAGACCTCTTTTATTCCAAAAACATACAGAGTTCTCTGAAACTGGGCCACGCAAGGGGTGCAGTATTAATCGCATCAGAACAGTGCGGAGTTCGCATATTTGAATATGCACCACTTGAAATAAAAAAATCAGTTGCAGGATATGGGAGGGCCTCAAAAGAGCAGGTTCGTTCAATGATCAGGGTGATCCTGAAACTGAAAGACACTCCCAATCTCGATGCTTCTGATGCCCTTGCTGCGGCTGTCTGCCATCTCAACTGGTCGAGGTTTAAACCATTTTGACAAAGTATCTATCAGGGTTATATGATTGCGTATTTGAGTGGTCTGCTTCTAAGTAAAACTACCCAGTCGGTTATTATCGAAGCTGGTGGAGTGGGCTATGAAGTCTATGTGCCCCTGTCAACTTTTTATAAAATTCCTGATGAAAACGAGAAGATAAGCCTTCATATTTATACCCATGTAAGGGAAGATGCACTTATCCTGTTTGGTTTTCAAACAAGACTTGAAAAGGATGTGTTCATATTGCTGACTTCCGTCTCCGGCATTGGGCCAAAACTTTCTGTAAATATTCTTTCCGGAATAGGCCCTATGGACCTTTTAAAGGCAATAGCTGGCGGCGATTCTGTTAAATTGCAGACTATACCGGGTGTTGGCAGGAAGATGTCTGAAAGGATTGCTCTTGAATTAAAGGATCGTGCCAGAAAGGTCATTGGCAGGGAAGAAATCGATGTCCCTTCGCAGGTGGAAGGAGATAAAAGGCTGATTTCTGATGATGCGTTGTCAGCCCTTGTTAATCTGGGGTATTCACAAAAATCAGCAAGAGAAGCAATAGACAAGGCTCTGTCCACAGCTACTGAGACAAGCCTTGAAATGCTCATACGTGAGGCATTAAAGGTATTATCCTGAATCTGGCATAATTCAATGCATGGAGCTTGATAAGTAACCCTGACTGGTTCCCGCGAGACCATGAAAATATGGAAGAAAGAATTATAGACCCTGAACCGAATGTGGAAGAGATTCCTGCAGAATTGAGCCTCAGGCCAAATACCCTGGATGAATATGTGGGGCAGGAAGAGATGAAGAGGAATCTGCGGGTTTTTATAGAAGCGGCAAGGGGCCGCTCAGAGGCCCTTGATCATGTCCTTTTTCATGGAAGCCCCGGGTTAGGAAAGACTTCTCTGGCAAATATTCTTGCCAGTGAACTGCACGTGAATATAAAAAGCACGTCCGGTCCCGTAATTGAAAAACCCGGCGATCTTGCAGCAATACTCACCAGCCTCAAGCCGAGAGATGTCCTTTTCATTGATGAAATTCATCGATTAAACCGAGTGGTTGAAGAGATCCTGTACCCGGCAATGGAGGATTATAAACTTGATATAATTATAGGCCAGGGCCCTTCAGCCCGAACCATGAAAATACCGCTTCCTTCTTTTACACTCGTTGGTGCGACTACGAGGATAGGTCTTTTAACTCCGCCCTTGAGAGATCGTTTCGGAGTGGTTTTAAGGGTGGATTTCTATGAAACAGAGGATCTCAAAAAGATTGTGACACGATCTGCACGTTTACTTGAAATTGCCATAAGAGAAGACGGTGCTGTTGAGATTGCAAAACGGGCAAGAGGGACTCCGAGGGTGGCTAACAGGCTTCTCAGAAGGGTAAGGGATTTCGCAGAGGTGGAAGCGGATGGTATCATTACCAGAGAAGTGGCCGCCAGCGCCATGGATATGCTTGAGGTTGATGATCAGGGGCTGGATAAAATGGACCGACATATTCTGCTCACGATTATTGAAAAATTCGATGGCGGGCCTATTGGTTTAAGCAGCCTCTCCGCTGCTGTAAGTGAAGAAAAAGACACGCTGGAGGATGTATACGAGCCCTTCCTGATACAAAAGGGGTATATCAAAAGGACACCCCAGGGAAGGATCGCAACCAAACGCGCCTACCGCAATTTTGGATTCCTGGTAAAAGAGGAAAAGAAAACCTTTCAGGAGAAGCTTTTTTAATCTCTACGGGTATAATTCCCCGAAGCTTGCTTCGGGGCCGGAATGACGGTTGATACCCCGTAGCCTTGCTGCGGGGTAGTTCATTCGTATCGCTGCTCAGGTCTAAAATCCATCGTAATGCGTAAATTCATTTATTTCCCGGCGTTTTGGGGCAGGGGATTCCTTGGCCGCATATCCAACCGGTATAATTGAGACAAGCTCATATTCATCAGGGACATTGAGTATGGTCTTTGCTCTGTCGTGGTCAAAAAGACCGATGATCACAGTCCCGAGCCCCAAATCGTGTGCTGTCAGACAGAGGCTCTGGGTGGCAATACCCAGGTCATACATAAACCAGTCCCCCAAAATCGTGGCCGCCTGTCCTTTGTAGTAACCTGCTCTCCCTTTTTTTCCGCATATGACGATGAGCACAGGGGCCTGAACTATAGCATAGCTTGCCGGATTCGTCCCTGGAAGGGCCTCCCTGAGCTGTTCCTTTCTGGCTTTGTCCTTTACCACAATCACTTCCCAGCATTGGGTATTTGCCCAGGACGGTGACCAGCGTATGGATTCAAGCAATTTGCTGAGAACTTCATCAGTTAAGTCCATATCCCTGTAGCTGCGAATGCTTCGTCTGTCTGTTATAATATCAGTTATACCTTTCATTTGATTTTCCGCCTTTTTTCAAATAACCCTTCTGGTCACTTCGGCCTTTCCCGCATGTCTGGTTACGACTTCAACTCAATGAACATAAACAACAGATAGAATCAGTACAAATTAAACTGTCAATTCTCATTAAAATATTATGATGCCCTGCAGGGGGATTAAAGATTATCTTGCACGCTCATATCTTTCTGTAGTTCTCATTATTCGACTCGTATAGTTTGAAACATATTCGTTGCAGAGTATGTTTGTAAGGTTTCGATAATCATCATGATCGAGCAGCCGGCCTATATCAACAGGATTTTTAAAGGTGAATTCCGCAATGATTTCGCTGATACCTCCGATTATAACATTCCATCCACCTGTTATGTACACAAAATCAAGCTTCTCAATAGTGGGGATATATTCATTGATAATAAAATCTGCATATTCATCCTTCATTCCCGGGATGAGGTCATAATACTGATTAAATTTCCAGACCCCTTTTTGTATCTCATATTTCTCATGCTTGACTCTGCCTGTGGGTGTAAGAATCTTGCTTTCATAGTTGACAATAAATTCTTTTAAATCGAGGGTAATATTTTTAAAAATCTTTTCTGATAAAATTACGGAAAGTTCTTCAAGAGTCTCGGTACTCTTTACGGATATAATACGCGGGCCGGTTCCCACTACCACATAAAATCCACCAACTGATCTGAGCCCTATCTTGTTGCATTGTGGAATATATTCATCTGCAATGAAATCCGCATACTGCTCCTCTTTGCCATGAATAATATTCCAGCCCTGGGTAAAAAGAATTGACATATCAAAACCCTCCTTGTCTTTAATTAAAAGTAGATCATCAGCAAACAAGCCAATTCGCAGAATTACAGATGAAAAGGAAAACCACTATTATCTTATTGATTCTGTATTTATTGTCAAACCAATTATCCCCAAATATCTTAATTGTTCTATCAAGGCATGAAACAGCCGGGTGGAAATAAATTTTCTATGAAACTTTTTTCTTCCTGAGGCGGCCAAGAATATAGAAGGCCAGACCTCCGCCTACGGACAGCATCAGCACCCAGCACAGGCGGCATAACCAGATCAAAAACATGTCTTCATTCATTCCCCTGAGAAAGGATGGCGCCGGAAAAAGCAGGGAAGCGGCAAATCCTATAACAAGGCATCTTGGCAGCCAGTTTGTCAGGGCCTTTAGAAACATAATACTTAAGAACCTCATTATTTGAACAGAATCTCATACAACTCGTGTATGGATTTTACACCAGTCAATTCCATGTCCCCTGTTTCTCTTGAGCCTTCAATGCTACTCTTTGAAAGAATACATCTGGAGAAACCGAGTTTTCTGGCCTCATTGATTCTAAGGCCGGACTGGCTGACGCCACGAATCTCGCCTGCAAGTCCAACTTCTCCAAATATGACAAGGTTTCTGTCCACTGGCTTTTCCAGAAAGCTTGACATCATGGCCGAGACAATCCCTGCATCTGCAGCGGGTTCTTCAACCTTTAAACCTCCAGCTACATTTACAAAGATATCTTTATCTCCCAACTGCATTGAAAGCGTTTTTCCAAGGACAGCCACCAGAAGAGAAATACGGTTATGATCAACACCGACAGCCGTTCTTCTGGGCATTCCCAGAGGGCTTGGACCAACCAGGGCCTGGATTTCAACAAGTACAGGCCGCGTTCCTTCGAGGCAGGGGATTACAACAGAGCCAGGCACATCCTGAGGTCTTTCTTCGAGAAAGATACGTGACGGATTCCCGACTTCGGCGAGGCCAGCGTCCTTCATCTCAAATACGCCGATTTCATTGGTTGATCCGTAACGGTTTTTTACGGATCTCAATATCCGGAACACATGTCCTCTGTCCCCCTCGAAATAAAGAACTGTATCCACAAGGTGCTCCAGTACCTTCGGACCGGCAATGGCTCCGTCTTTAGTAACGTGACCAATAAGGAAAACCGGGATTCCGGATTCCTTTGCAAAGGCCATGAACCTGGCTGCTACTTCTCTTACCTGCCCGACACTTCCCGGCGAGGAAGGGATTATGTTTGTATAGAAGGTCTGAATGGAGTCAACGGCCACAAGGTCAGGTTTCAGGGTATCAAGCTTTTCAAAGAAATCTTCAATGCATGTGCCGGTGACAACATACAGACTGTCTGAATGAACCGACAGCCTTTCGGCCCTCAATTTAATCTGTTGAGGAGACTCTTCGCCCGAGAGATAGGCAGCGCGATGGCCTCTGGCAGCTATTTTTTCGAGAACCTGCAGAATCAGGGTTGATTTTCCTATCCCGGGGTCGCCACCGATCAATACCACCGAGCCGGGGACAATACCCCCTCCGAGGGTTCTGTCAAATTCTGAAATGCCGGTCTTAAGCCTCATTTCCGGCGAAAGGGAAATGGTATCGATAGTCTGGGGACTGCTCATGGAAGAAAGCCCCTGGTTTCTTTTTTCCGGCCTTGGAGCCTCTTCAATAATAGTGTTCCACTGGCCGCAATCGGGACATCTTCCCATCCATTTTATGTCCTGATATCCACAGCTCTGGCATATATAGATAGATTTCAGCTGTTTTGCCATATTTTTGTATTACCTGACAGGTTTTTGCCATTCTTTCGCAAATATTTCTCCTACCTTTTCTATTTGAGCCGGATCAATATTCAATGCCTTTGCTATCTCCTTATACAGCAATTCCCTGTTGCCATTTTCTGCATCTATAAGCATCTTAAGCTCTCTTTTTTCTTTGAGATTAAGATCAGAAATGTCACCATCCGAAACATAGCCGTTGTCATTCTCTTTCAGGTTACCCCTCTGGTAGTAGGGCTTCATCTGTACATACCGCATTTTCATTTTTTCCTTCAGGGCCCGGATTGTGGGATTGGAAACAGATGTAACATCAGCTGCCCAGGCATTTCCGCAGAACATTGCCAGGGTAATTTCACGTGCTTTTATCAGGGAACTTTTATCATTTTTTTCCGGGGCCTTTTCGTCACCCTTATCCTGGCCCCTGATTTCATTGACAATTTCTCCTGCAATGGACTCCACTTTTTCTGCAGGAAAGTAGATGTTGATGGTGACACAGGCAAATGCGAATAAAGAAGAAATAGAAACAGCCAGCCAGAAAATATTTCTAAAAGATTTCATCATGACCTCCTGTAATGATTTTAGTGCCTTTAAGGGTTAAAATATATACTCTGAACCACTATAGCATAATTTAAGATTCATCATAACACGACTATGTTCTTCTGAAGAGAGTCTGACCGATTACAGCATAGTCTCACAGGAGAAATATCTATGCCTGATTTCAGCCTGCCGGACTGTAATGAGCTGCAGAACAGGAAGACGGCCTATTTATGTTAAATGGCTGTATGATTAGAAAAACAATCAGTTTATTCTACTATTCCCTCGCCGTGCCTGACACTTATACGGCTAATCCTGTTTATCATATCCTTCAGGCTGATGCGATTATCAGGATTCTGGTTTACAATATTTACACCTGAAAGGCTACCTCTTTTCATCAGATATTCCTTTCCGTCTTCGGTTATTGTTCCGTTTATCCTGAAAACATCGTTTTCAAGAGAAGCATGTATGCCAATTTTATTGTATGGGAATTTCTTAAAAAAATAAGTAAATGCTCCAGCGGCTCCCATAAAAGGACTCTGCCCTCCTCCGATACCGGCAATATTCTCTATGGCAGTTACGCTTATTTTCTGCGCGACTCCTTTTTCCCGGACTGTTTCCAGCAGGAGATCAAATTTCTGAGGCTGACCATATGCAATCTGAAGATCTTTTGCGTGGCCTCTCAGAACCCCTTCAACTTTGCCGAAGGCTGTATTTGCTGTAAGTTCTGAAAGGCTCAGGCCGTTCCATTGTGAATCAAGCCTGAGGACAGGAACAGAAGAAAATATCCCTGATGCGCCGATGTCGGACAGGATTATTTCGCCATCAAAGCATTCGGCCTTTATAAGGCCGCTGGTTTCAACTGTGCCGGCCTTGAAATTAACAGTATCAAGTTTTCCAGAAATTTTTCCTTCGACGGGCCATGACCAGAGTTTTGACAGGAGCGGATTTATATCCACAGATTTTATTTCCAGGTTTGTCTCTATTGATAGCTGATGTCCAAATATATCTCTGAATATAATCGGCCCGATTTGAACTTCCCCTCCCGGAACAATGATGGTTGTGGGGGACGTTACCCGCAGGGTGCTGGGATCAGCTTCCAGAGTAAACGATAAAGACTGTTCCGGAAGCCAGGGTACTGCTATTGTATCTATGTCCAGTCTGCCGTTCCGGGGCTTGCTGTTATGTATTATCTGCCCCCTGCTGTACAGGAAGGGAAGGTCTAACTGGACACCCTTAAGCGTCAGTCCGATCCTGTCTGATGAAAAACCGGTATCATGCAGCAAAAAATGGCCCAGGATATCTAATCCATTTTTGTTATCCATCAATTTGATCTCGCCGGAGAATGCGCCGAATGTATCAAGTTCGTTTAAAAATGGCATCGCAGACCTGAACGGTTCTGATACAAAATTTTCAAAGGCCGGCTCTAATGGCGTATAAGGAAGATTTATGAAAAGGGATATGCTTCTGCTTTCAGGACCTTGATGAACTGAACCGGATGCCTTCACATCGATAATTCCCTTTAATTCAATGCCCGCCTCAGGCAGAACCAGGGATTTTCCGGAGATGTCATATTCCGCCCTGCACCAGGACAGTAAGGGTGTTCTGTTCAGGTCAAGATAGAAAACATCATACAGTATTTCACCCTCTCCAATATCTAAAAAGGCATTTGCTGTGACATTTAATTTCTGAAGGTCTATTTCACCTTCTACCTTTATGGCACCAGACATATTTTCTGCCAGACAGCTTGAATCCTGATTTTGAAAAGCATATCTTTGAAAATCAAGCTCAGAAGAAAATTTCCATGTTCCCTTTTGTTTTTCAAAAACCTTTAATTTAATACGATCAATTCCCCTGAATTGCCAGCCCTTTGGCAGAAGCCCAAGGGCAACAGCTGATTGTATGAGATGAATATCTTCTCCCTGAAGCTGGATGGCAGGTTTTTCCCCGTCAGATTCCATGGATAACGCGAGGTTTTTCAAAAGCGGGGAATTTATCCGGATCTCAGGTATAATAATGGCCCCGTTTTTCCAGTTGAATGATCCTTTCTTAAGGTAAATATTTATATCGTTAAAAGGATACCCCTTATTCCCAAGCGAGATGTATGCGTCTGGAACATGGGCTGAGAAATCCTCCACCAGATACTCAGGGTGTTTGCTGGAAAGAGAAATGCCTGTACTGAAAGGCTTAAGTTCAATTCCTTCTGATGAAAGGGTGGTATTTTCTCCTTTTATTTTGCCCGATATTTTTAAGTCGGGGAATTGCCCTTCAGCGTGAATATTACCGAAAATATGGCTATTAAACTGGAGGTTTTTGCCGGCATATGAAACATAATTATCCTTGAGACCGGCACCCAGATTTAGACTCCAATCCCATATTTTATCTTTCTTGCTGCCCCTTATTTCGCCATTAAGTGAGATTTTTCCGGACAGTGAAAAAAGGGACAGGATATCTTTCTGCTGTAAAGGAATAAGATGCCTGATCTCCTCTGGCGAAATACTGCATTCAGAGAGTTTAATCTCAATACAGGGGTCGAGACCAAAAAACCAACTTCCGCCTGCCTTCAAGAGAAAGGAATCATTAATTCCAATATCCAACTCAGGCACACTTAATTCCTTTTTTAACAGATCAAGACTGATTCCGGCTTTTATATATGTATCAGGGAGAGATAATTTATCCTGACCCAGTTTGAGCAGCGGGCTGCCAAGATGAAGATCAATGGATTCAAATACAAGTTTTCGTTGTCTGTGGTCATACAGGACGTCTGTTCTGACGTCCAGGTCTTTTATATCAACGTCAGGGCTATTAAATGCAGCATTCTGGATTGTTGTGGCGTATCTGATTTCAGGAGAAGCAAATGCTGCTGAACAATCAGCGGCAAAAGAAGCCTTTTGTGCTGTAAAATGGATATTTTCTCCAGTCAGGTCAAGTAATATTCCGCAGGATATTTCCATTTGCCTGTCATCATTCATGTGTGCGTTTATATCAGAAATCTCAGCGAGAAAGTATTCCGACCCTGCGGTTATATTGCCACGCGTCAGTTCGACTCTGTTTATTTTGACATCCCTGAAAAATAAAAAATAAAAGAGCCTTTTTGCCGTTTCTGCAAGGAACAAATGTCCTTCTGATTTCTCTTTTGTGTATTCAAGCCCGATTGGTTTGGAAATGTGGGATGAGATATCATTAATCTTCAGGGTCTTTACTATAAGGTTCCTGTTGCCGAACCTGCCTTCAAGGCAGAGGTCTGCAGACAGGTCATTAATTTTAAGGTGAAAATCGCGGGAACCGTCCAGGGGTGATAACATAACGCCTTTTGCCTGGATCATCATTGGATTTATGGAATATGACAGGTCGGCGAAAGTTAAGGATAAACCAAAGGATTCCGGAATCGATTTCTCCAGAAATGATTTTATTTCAGCCGGGTGATGATAGTAATAAAGGATTGTCAGAGAGACGGTGCTTAAAATAAGCAGGGCCGAAAAAAAAAGTATGATAATGACTTTAAAACTTTTTTTCATTGGAATAAACGGGATGTGTTTTTAAAGCTGATATGCTGATAAACTTCCTGATGCGGAAAAGCAGAAGGAGATCAGAATACAGATGACCTCGAAAACTGCTGCCGGTCCAACACATCGCGCACCTTTTGAAGAAGCTTGTTAACTGAAAGGGGTTTTGAAATGAAATTGAACTCCATCTCCTCTATTCCCTTATCGAGGATGATATCCTTTGTGTATCCGCTGGTGAAAAGCACTTTGACGTAAGGGGCCGTTTTCCGTATCTCTTCATAAACCTCCCTGCCGTTTTTTTTTGGCATAACCGAGTCAATGATAATAAGGTCTATGTTCTTATTAATGCTGTGTTTTTCGATAGCGTCCTCACCGTCTACGGCTTCTATGGTATTATAGCCATATTGTTTAAGTACTTCCCGTATAAAGCGCCTTACCCCTTCATCGTCCTCTGCGATAAGGATTGTTTCATTCCCTGCCATTATGAAGGTCGCCATATCCTGTTCTTCGTATGCCTCAGTCTGCACCGAGGGCAGGTAGATATAAAAAGTAGTGCCATGCCCCGGGTCGCTGTCAAGGCTGATGTATCCGTTATGCTGCTTTACGATGCCATAGGCTGTAGCGAGTCCGAGGCCCGTTCCCTTCCCGACTTCTTTTGTGGTGAAAAAGGGATCGAAAATCTTCTCACGAATTCCTTTGTCTATCCCCGTTCCTGTATCGGATATCTTTATAACCACATATCTTCCAGTCTGTCCAAAGCCGTGAGCACTGATGAAAGCCTTGTTAATATTAACGATATCCGTCTCTATTGTGAGAATTCCGCCTTTGGTCATTGCATCTCTTGCATTGGTGACAAGGTTGAAGAGTATCTGGTCTATCTGGGATTTGCTGGCCATGACGACTGTATCATCCTCTGAAAGGAATGTGCGCAGCTCTATATCCTCAGTCAGCAGCCTCTTGAGAAGAGTCTCTGTTGTTTCTATTGTTTTGTTTATATCAAGAGGAGTAAGGGTTACCGGTTGCTTTCTGCTGAAGGCAAGGAGGCTTTTGGTGAGATCGGCTGCCTTTTCTGAGGCTGAAAGTACATGATCCACATATGAGCGCAGGGGACTGCCTTTATCCATTTTCATCTGGATGAGTGTGGCGTATCCCATAAGGCTTGTGAGTATATTGTTGAAATCATGGGCAATGCCTCCCGCCAGGGTGCCGATAGCCTCTGTCTTCTGTGCCTGGAGAAGCTGTGATTCGAGGCGTTTCAGCTCGGTGATGTCCTCGCAGGTCATTACATAATGTCCTGAAATCAGTACGGAAGGAATGAAAGTGATTATCTTCTCTGAGCCGTCTTTGCATGTAACGTTAAAAATCCTCGGTTTCTGTTCGCCGGGTTTTGGATTTTCCATATCCTCTATCCAGGTGGATATAACTGAATATCTGTATTCAGAATCAGGGAATGCCTTCCTGAACCAGTCTCTCCCGCTGGGAATATCGGAAAGATCATATCCGAACATCTCTTTGAATTTGGGATTTATATATGTAAAATGATCTCTGTCGATGAGTGCCATCCCGAATGGGGCATTGTCGGTAAGGGTTTTGAGGATTTCCTTTTCCAGGAGTATCTCTTCTTCGATCTTCCTGCGGTTTGTGATATCTGTAAGAAAATTGAGAGTCGCCTGTTTCCCCTTCCAGTCTATAATGATTGCCCTCAGCTCACCCCAGCGGACACTTCCGTCCCTGCAGATAACGCGGAAGGAATAGGTGTCGGGGACCTTCTCGCCTTTTAGTCGTCTCAAGTGCTGAGTTCTGACCATATCACGGTCTTCGGGATGGATGAAATCGATAAATGGCTCCTCAGTAAGTTCTTCAATTGTATAACCGGTTACTCTGGTTGTTGCCGTATTTACGAAGGCAAGTTTCAGGTCCTGGATTACGAAGATGCCTTCCAGGGCGTTTTCCACAAGAATACGATATTTTTCCTCGCTTTCCAGTATGGCCCTCTCTGATCTTTTGCGTTCGGTAATGTCCTCCATTGTTCCTTCATAGTGAATAATATCCCCTTTGCTGTTTCTGATTGCCCTTGATGTCAGAGATACCCACACGGGTTCTCCCTCCTTGTTCAGGAGCTGTGTCTCGAATGCCTTTACGAACCCCTCCGCTTTTATAATATCCATTAAAGTCCTTCTGTCTCCAGGGTTCGCGTATTGCTGTTTTTCGATATCAGAAATAGTATCCATCAATTCCTGCGGGGAGTCGTATCCAAACAGCTTTGCCAGAGCAGGATTTGCAGAAATATATCTTCCCTCCGGCGTAGTCTGGTAGATTCCTTCCATTGCGTTTTCAAACAGTGAGCGGTATTTCTCTTCGCTTTCCAGCAATGCCTCTTCACGGAGGATTATGTCTTGTGTTTTCTTCCTGACAAGTGCCCTGAGGTGGACATTCCATGCCCAGACCAGCAGAGATAATAACAGGAGGCTCCCCAGAGCAATGGACAAGGGCCATATATACCTTTCCGGAAATGATTCATGCCCGTATATTGTTCCCAGCCATTTCTGGTTGATTTTGTCCAGAAGTCCGCTTCTTCTGGCCTCAGCAATTCCTTTATTGAGAATACTGATAAGGGCATTGTTATCCCTGCTCGATGCCATGCAGTTTTTTCCAATGTAGAGCGGTTCACCCACTTTTTTGATATATTCTGTAAGGCGGTTGTTGAAAATGTGGTAAAGCACAATCTGCTCATCACCTATGACTGCATCTGCCCTGCCTGCCACAACCATATCTGTGGCTTTTGCAAAGTCCTCCGTATCAACCCTGTTAAAGCGTATATTTTTGGATTCCAGGAAGTCCCCGGCATAGTCTCCTCTCTGCATCGCAATTGTCCTGCCGCTGAGATCCTGGATATCCTTGATATCAGTTCTTTCAGCCTTCACAAAAATAGACGCAGGAACAGCAAAGAGTTCTTCAGTGAATTCGAATAGTTCATTCCTTTTGTCACTGCAGAAAAGACTGGTTATTATATCGGCCTTGCCTGACAGGACGGCTTCCTGGGCCTGCTGGAAAGTCATATTAATAAAGGTTGGCTGAAAGCCCATTTCAACGGACATCCAGCGGGCAATATCGAGCATCATGCCTTCCTGCTGTTTGTCTGGATCAAGGAATTCAAAAGGAGGATACCATGTCTGGCTTGCAAAAACGATAGGGCCTTTTGTGCGAAGGTATTCCTTTTCCTCACTGGTAAGGTCAAAGGCAGAGACATGGGACAGGGAAATAAAAGTCAGGAATACGGAGATCCAGCATGCCGTTAAAAAGCCAGTTATTCTGTATATGACCATTCCGTAATCCTTATTCAGAAAATTGAAAATAATTGCATATGCAGACATGAAAAAGCTCTGCTGTATCGTCCGAGTACTTGAATAAAGATTATACATCTAAAAAGCGCTGATTGCCAAATGAAATAACTAACAGGCATGGACTGTAAATCATTTGAGGATAAATTCCAACTGGCATACCTTTGATTATAAGTCTTTTTTTCTCAGGGAGGTCTGAAGATTTATTTACGCTGTCCGCCTCTTTTCTGTCAAAAGATGACTGTATCTTTAGGTTGACTGACATCCGGAAACTGTGCAATATTTCAATACATAAAGGCTGAAATATTATTAAGGCAGAGAAATATCTCATGGATGAATATAACAGGATCCTCAATGGGAATTATTCTGCGAATCCGGAGGACTAAACCCCATGCCTGAAAAACCTACCTATGAAGAGCTGGAACAAAGAGTGAGGATGTTCGAGGAAGAGTCAGTCAAGGGCAGGATGACGGGGATTGCCCTGCGGGAAAGGGATGAGCAATACCGCCAGTTGTTCGAGAATGCCAGGGAGTCAATTTTTGTAGCACAGGGCGGCAAACTTGTATTTGTAAACCCGATGACAGCTTTTTTAACCGGCTACTCACCAGAGGAACTCCAGTCCAGGCCATTTATTGAGTTCATTCACCCTGATGACAGGGGAATGGTCCTTGATCGCCATATTAAGCGCATGAGAGGAGATTCAATTCCCGAAGTCTACTCTTTTCGGATTATAAACAGGGAGGGAAGGATAATCTGGGCAGAGTTGAATGCTGTCCTGATCAGCTGGGAGGGAAATCCTGCGACCCTGAACTTTATTCGTGATATAACTGAACGCAGACATACAGACAGGGCACTGTTTGAGAGTGAGACAAAGTTCCGTGCAATTTTCCAGTATGCCAATGATGCTATTTTTTTGATGGATAATGATATCTTTATCGACTGCAACGAAAAGACCCTGGAGATGTTTGGCTGCACCAGGGAACAGATTATCGGACAGCCTCCTTACAGGTTCTCACCAGCCTTTCAGCCTGATGGAAGGGAATCTGCAGAAAAGGCCCTTGAGAAGATAAGCGGGGCATTGAAGGGTAAAGCACAGTTTTTTGAATGGAAGCACTGTCGATATGATGGCACTGTTTTTGATGCGGAGATCAGCCTTAACGAACTCAGTGCTGTGGGGAAAAACTATATTCAGGCTATTGTTCGGGATATCACAGACCGCAAGCGTTCAGATGAAGAGATTTTAAGGGAGAGGGAAAAATTCAGGATACTCTCTGATAATGCACCTTTCGGAATGGTTCTGATAGACAGGGAGGGGAAGTTTAAATATGCCAACAGGAAGTTCAAAGAGCTGTTCGGATATGACCTGGATGATATCCCGGACGGCAGGGAATGGTTCAGAAAGGCATTCCCTGACAGTGAATACAGGCATACAGTGATATCAAAATGGATGGAAGACTTCAGAGACACCTCGCCCGGTGAAAAGAGGCCCAGGGTTTTTAAGGTTGCATGCAGGGATGGAAACACAAAGATAATCAGTTTTATTTCTTCACTGCTCACTTCAGGTGATTTTATTGTAACTTTTGAAGACATTACCCAACAGAAAAGAGTTGAGATGCAGCTTCGCCAGGCCCAGAAGCTGGAATCCATAGGCACCCTGGCAGGAGGAATTGCTCATGATTTCAATAATCTGCTAATGGGCATTCAGGGCTGTGCATCCCTTATGCTGCTTGACCTTGATCCAGCCCATCCCCATTATGAAATGGCCAGAAGGATTGAGGAACAGGTGCAAAGCGGATCCGATTTAACCAGACAGCTGATGGGTTTTGCGCGTGGCGGGAGATATGAAGTCAAGCCTGCCAGCATGAACGATATCCTCAGGAAAACAGCCTCCATTTTCGGAAGGACCAAAAAGGAGATTACAATTCATCAGAAATACTCTAAAGAGCTCTGGAATGTGGAAGTTGATCCAAGTCAGATAGAACAGGTCTTTATGAACCTGTATGTGAATGCATGGCATGCCATGCCCGGGGGCGGCGAGATATTTCTTGAGACGGAAAATGTTTGCCTGGATGACGGGCAGGCATTTAAATATGCTGTAAAGATCGGAAGATATGTAAAAATAACAGTTACGGATACCGGTGAGGGAATGGATGCAGAGACAAGGGAGCGGATATTTGATCCTTTTTTCACCACCAAGGAAATGGGGCGGGGAGTCGGCTTGGGCCTTGCCATGGTCTATGGGATAATCAAGGGGCACCAGGGTTTTATAAATGTCTACAGTGAGCCCGGGCGTGGAACGACATTCGGCATTTTTATGCCCGCTTCAGAAAAGGAAGTGGAAGAAGAAAAGATTGAAGCCCGCGAAATTGAGAGGGGTATTGAGACGATCCTGATTGTGGATGACGAAATGATGGTTCTGGAAGTGACCAGGAGCATGCTTGAATCCCTTGGATACAGGGTATATGCATTCGGGAGTGTTCAGGAGGCTCTGGATCTTTATGCAGAAAAGAAAGACAGTATTGACCTGATTGTTCTGGATATGATTATGCCCGGGATATCGGGAGGGGAGGCGTTTGACCGTTTCCGGGAGATTGATCCTGAAGTAAAGGTGCTCCTTTCCAGCGGGTACAGCGTTAACGGAGAAGCCAGGAAGATCCTGGACCGTGGCTGTGATGGCTTCATTCAAAAGCCTTTTCAGCTGAAAAAGCTTGCCCAGATCGTCAGAGAGTTGCTGGACAAAAAAATATGAAGTAATGGAATTGGATTGATATCCGGACACTGTCACACGAAAGTGCAAAACAGGTAAATCAGCCGTAAAGCACGACCCGCCTCATTATTTTCTCAGTTATAACTGACACGAGTCTCTTTGTCTGTCATTGTTGGCGCAATAAGCGGCTTCCAGGCTGAGTCTTCCCATGTTCCGAGAGAAGTATGCATATCAAGATACTTTTGGGGTATCGGATGTGTGCCCACAACCACTTTTACTCCATAGCGTTTTTCGAGAAAGGTTTTGAAAAAATTAATGTGGGGGCAGGGAGGATAGCCAACAACAAGCCCTGTAGCCAGATGAATAACCTGTGCTCCGTTTTTTACCATTTCTTCGCCGGCATATTCAATGTTGCCTCCGGGGCAGCCATCACATGTTGTAAAGCCAACCAGTTCAACTTCGCCATCCGAGTATATACTGAAGGCTCCCTGTTTATTTCTCATTGCCCGCAGGCATTTCCCGCCCGCACAGCGTCTGTATCTGTCGCATATAATTATCCCTATTTTAGTTTTTAAATTCATTTCAACTCCTTTCAATTTTGTCTCTATCTGGTATTTGTTATAACAATCTTGAAGCAACAGATTGAAATATTACTCCGGCGATTAAAAACGTCAATCGTCATGCCGGACTTGATAAGCCTGCCCCGGACCCCGATCCGGGGGCATACAGTCGAAATCATTGTGGATTCCGGCTTTCGCCGGAATGACAACATTGATATATAATTGCCGGAGTAATAATGACTTGTTAAACAATCTGAGTTTCATTTCTATTTGAATCTATTATCCGCTTTATGCCTGCCTGCTTTTTCCCCGGCCTGCTCAAGCCACCCTGTCCGAATTTCCGTATATCTATCAAAGTCAGGCACATACGGCTTGATGTCGAGCAGTGGCGTTCCATCCAGGATATCTACATTTTGAACATAAAGGTTTCCGTTTTCGATACGGTCGAGCCGGACTGTGGAAAGACCGATTGGATTTGGTCTCTTCGGGGCGCGGGTGGCAAAAAGACCGCGAAGCTTATCGTCCAGGAAAGGGACCACTTCAAGTTTGAACCCCTGGCTGCGGTGAAACTCATAAATCAGGATGATATGAGAAAAACCGTCAAGATCCTTTAACCCGGCCCTGTATTCATCAAACACCTCAACCACGCCTTTAACGCCGGCAGCTCCTGCCGGCTGTATCGGCATACCATCCTTTTCTTTGAATGGTGTATGGATTGTCCCTATGGGCTTTAGTTCCATGTCCTGAGTCTCTCAAAAAATTGTTTCAGTGGCTGATGTACGGCCTCCGCTTAAAAAGCCTGTGCCTTCAAGGCGTGTTGAATATCCAGCCATGCTTTGGCCTCTTGCTTATGAGGTGAAATTACCATGTATGTTAATCAAGGCGATTTGCCGGTAATATTAAACAGAATAGTATCTAAAGGCAAGTCAAAGATGACGGCTTTTGTCGAGATGCATTATTTGTGCAATAAAGTATGGAGGGGTCTCAATCTGGGAAATTGATAAGTCTTATGGCAACTCCAGGATAAGTGCTTATCTTTTATTAATTCGGCAATAGTATATGGCAATGTTGTCATTCCGGCGAAAGCCGGAATCCATAATTAATTCGACTGGATGCCCCCGGATCTGGGTCCGGGGCAGGCTTATCAAGTCCGGCATGACGATTGAGGTTTTTAATCGCCGGATTAATAAACAATGTATTAGACAGCTGCAGGCTGGAGAGATGGACGAAGATGTTGATAATGGAATACGAGAAGGCTAACGTTTCTATTCATCATGATACGGCCGGATGGGGACATCGAAGAAGGGAAATGAATTTGATCATTGCTATGATACTGTTGATATTTATAGCTGGTTTTTTCTTTACGGCCTGTGAGTGCTTGGAATCATCAAAAGAGGGGAAGAATATGGAAACAGCAATAGCTAATTCTGCACCAGGCGTTACTAAACCGGGCATTGATGCCATGTCACCGGCCAAAACGGAGACGGCAACTTTCGCATTGGGCTGATTCTGGGGACCGGACTCCCGGTTCGGGAGTATCAAAGGCGTGGTTCGGACCCGTGTAGGATATGCGGGAGGAACGAAATATAATCCCACCTATCACCAGATGGGAGACCACAGCGAGACTATTGAGATAGATTATGATCCGGACGTGATTACATTTAAACAACTGCTCGATGTATTCTGGGACAGCCACAGGGCAGATATGCCGCCATGGTCAAGACAGTATATGTCCATCATATTCTTCCACAACGACGCGCAGGAAAGACTTGCAATGGAGTCGAGAGATCTTGAGGCCGCGAGGTACAGAAAAAGGGTTTTTACGGAGATCCTCCCATTTACTGCATTTTATACGGCTGAGGATTATCATCAGAAATATCGACTCCGTTCTGAAAGGTTCCTTATGGAAGAATTCAGCAGACTGTACTTCAATGAGGAGGATTTTATAAATTCAACGGCGGCAGCCCGTATTAACGGGTATCTTGACGGTTACGGATCGTTTGAGGAACTGCTGGAGGAATCGCCAGGTTTCGGTTTATCCCCGGAAGCAGGCAGAAAGCTTGTTGAAATAGTCAAAAGACGGAAGGGCAGAATTGCGTGTGCATCATAGTTAAAGTTTCTATTGCTTCATACCTTTAACTGCAACAAATGCACCTTTACCAAAGCCATCCTGAATTAAATTTTTTTCTTCACCGGAGATGAGCGTTTGTCTGAAACTCAAATCAACGAATCCGGCATCCGTTAGATATTTGCATACCTCCTGTGTTGAGAAGAATTCAGCATCCCTATAAAAGACGCTTGCTTCGCGCCTGTTGCTGTACTTTTTGCCCAGATCGCTTTCCCTGTCCACAAATCCTACAATAATACATCCGCTGGGCTTGAGTACCCGGAATGCTTCCCTGAACGATTTAAGAATATCGTCAACAAAACAGATAGTCGTTACCATGAGCACAAAGTCAAACTCCGAGTCCTGGAACTGCAAGTCCTCTGCTGCACCTTTAATAACACGAATTCCCTGTTTCTCTGCCTTAGCTGCCATTTTTTCCGATGGTTCAATACCAATCTTTATTCCCAGGGGTACAGCGAATTTGCCTGAGCCAACGCCAACCTCCAGTCCGACGGCATGAGGAGAAGGAATCAGCTGGCGAATTGCCTCCAGTTCCGCATGGTAGGCATCCCTGTTTTTCTCGAACCATTCGTCATATCTGTCGCTGTATTTTTCAAAAGGTTCTGTTTTGGCCATATAAGACTCTGCTTCACACTTTCCTGCAATTATTATGCATCTGACTGGAAGGTAATGCCTCTCTGTCCTGCGATCGGTGTATGAATTACCCCTGTGGGTTTCAGTTCCATTATCTGTATATTAAGCAAAGGCTCTTTTTAAGGGAAGGCGATACTGCCTTTTACGAAACATAAGTGAATTTCCAGCGTTCAGAGAATAGATCCGTCTGATTTGCATAAATTCAAGCGGTAAATGTGTTTGTTACGCAAAAACACAGAATATGTTGAGGGTATTAACCAAAATATTGTCTGAAACAGTACACATCCTGTATTACAGCCTCGGGTCAATATTGCCCGGCCCTCCGCATTCAGGGGTGTAGCAGGTAATGTTTACGAATTCACATTTATGTTTGCAGTCAGGGCAGGTTTCCGGAGGTGAATTGGTTGTCATCGTAAAGCCGCAGTTACTGCATTTCCAGTATGTCATGCCGCATTGAGGGCATATGTCTCCTGCGAATCTGTCTTCATTCGTATGTCCGCAATGTGCGCACTCAAATTTTTCATGTTTTTCTGCCATTTTTGTTCCTCCTTTGTGGATGGATATTGATACTGAGCCGGCCTTGGGGCAGGCGAACTCAATCCGGTGGCATCAATCCCTATTTTAATGATATAATACAGGTGTATTGTCTTGGTTGCAATCAAACATTTTAAGCATTCAATTTTATGTGATCCCGTTCAGCAAATATCCGTCCTATTCTTAAAAGAAAAGAAAAACTATAGCCAGAGCACTGTGCCGCGTGAAATCCACAGTACTCTATAATCTTCGCAGAGATTCCATCATAGGCATCTGGAACAATTAATGTTTCCGCATCTGTGATTAATCCTTTTAAATATCCATATTTATTCATCAATTCCTTCTTAATATGCCACCTTCCTGATGCTCCAAAAGGCGTGATTGATTATTCCAGGTTCAGTTGATCCGGTTTGTCGGGCAAATAAATGATGAGTCCGGGATACAAAACTAAATGCCAGCGTTAACACCTAATTTTAAAAAATCAAGAACTTCGTGTATATCAGGCAATTCCTTAATCGGATAAACCCTGACAAAAAAGGCTTTTCTTTGTTCATCGAGGACTACATTTGCCCGTTCAGAAAACCCTAACTTGTCGATAAACAGTCCAAGCCTTGCAGCAATTTCACCGTGCGGCCAAAAATCTGCGAGTAAATTCACCTTTTCGATGCCAAGACTTTTTGCCCACGCCTTTTTGGAGGGAACG
>JAFGMQ010000240.1 GCA_016927455.1 Deltaproteobacteria bacterium | reverse complement strand
CTCCGGGAGGAGTTAAACAGCTTTCGGAGGCCGGGCACAGGGTTCTGGTTGAATCAGGCGCAGGAAATGGAAGCGGTTTTGGCGACCCGGAGTATAAGTCGGCGGGCGGAACTATTGTCCCAGGTGCTCGCGAAGCATGGTCGTCAGAGCTTGTCATCAAGGTCAAAGAACCTCAGCCCTCTGAATACGGTTTTTTTCGCAAAGGATTGCTTATATTTACCTATCTCCATCTCGCTGCGGAGGAGATCCTCACAAAGGAAATGATAAAGAGCGGGATTGCTGGAATCGCTTATGAGACTGTAGAATCTTCCGACGGAACCCTGCCTATTCTCATCCCCATGAGCGAGGTGGCCGGCCGCATGGCTGTTCAGGTGGGAGCACATTACCTGGAAAAGCCATACGGAGGTTGCGGAAAGCTTCTGGGTGGAGTCCCCGGCGTGAGGCCTGCAGATGTGACGATACTTGGAGCCGGAGTGGTGGGAAAAAATGCCGCACAGATGGCCCTGGGCATGGGTGCCAATGTCACGCTTCTTGATATAGATGCAAACCGCCTTCGTTATCTTGAAGAGGTACTTCACGGAAGATTTACAACCCTCAGCGCAAATCCTTTAACCATTGCTGAAGCCGTAAAAAGATCTGATCTGTTAATTGGAGCTGTGCTGGTAAAAGGGGCAAAAGCTCCCCGTCTGGTGACACGTGATATGATTAAACAGATGAAACCGGGGAGCATAGTCGTAGATGTAGCTGTAGATCAGGGAGGGTGTGTTGAGACAATCCGTCCCTCAACCCACTCGGACCCGATATACCTTGTCGATGGAATCTGCCACTATGGAGTAACAAACATGCCGGGTGCTGTTCCCCGAACCAGCACCTATGCACTTTCAAATGCAGTTCTCCCTTATCTTCTGGCCCTTGCAAATGAAGGCTTTCCTGATGCTGCAAGGAGAAACGAGGCCCTGGCGAAAGGGGTAAATATTTATAAAGGCAAAATAACATACAAGGCTGTGGCAGATGCATTTGGGCTTGAATACACCCCCCTTGATTCAATGATCTGAGGTTTCCATGATCCGGATGTCAAGGGCTTTTAGAATTACCTGCCTGTAAGTGCCAGAAAACCGGATGAACCCTGTTCATGCTGAAGGTCTTTTGCGGGGAAGTTTTTTTGATTCCCGGTTCTCAGGTCTAAAAAGAATGTTTTTCTGCTTTTCTTTTCTGCGGTTATCTTTTTCCACGAATATCGGCCCACCGGTTTCGGGATCGGTTTCTGTGTAGTACATCGAGGTGGACCAGGTCAAAGGAGAGGGTGTAAAAATCTGAACCTGTTCAGGGTTGAATTTTAATACCTTATTTATGAATTTTCTGAGGCTGTGCATATCGCTCAGAGTGCAGCCAGGGTGGGCTGCTATGAAATAACAGGTCAGATACAGTTTCTTCTTGAGGACAGAAGTCAGCCGGTCAAAATGCATTTTAAATTCTTCCAGGGCATTTGAATATGGTTTTGCCATCAAGCGAAGAACATGTTCCTCCGAATGTTCCGGGGCTGTCTTAAGCTGTCCGGAGATGTGATATCGAACAATTTCCTCAAGATATTTGATCCCAAAGGACTTATCCTTCAAAACAAGGTCGTGTCGGATACCTGAACTGATAAAGACCTTTTTGACCTTCTCAACTTTCCTAAGGCGGCGTAACAGATTTATCTGGCGTTTATGGCTGACCGGCAGTTTACTGCATATTTCGGGTGTTAAACAGTGCCTGTCCCTGCACGCTCCGCGTTTCATTTTCAATGGGCACTCCATTCCGTACATATTGGCGGTCGCCCCTCCCACATCATTGATAATTCCTTTAAAGTCGCTGTGGCCGGCAATGACTTCAGCCTCCCTGATAATGGATGATTCGCTGCGGTCAACCACTGTCCTGCCCTGGTGAATAGATATAGCGCAGAAACTGCATTCACCATAGCATCCCCTGTGGGTTGTAATGGAATACCTTATGGTTTCAAGGGCTCGAACATGACCGTATTTTTTGTAAAAGGGATGGACATCTCTTTCGTAATCGAATTCATAAATTTTATCAAGTTCACTTCCTGTTAGCGGGAATTGAGGAGGATTATGGATCAGATAGCGGGTATCCTGCTTCTGACAAAGACCTCTGGCGTTAACCGGATCGGCATTCTGGTAAAACAGCCGAAACATCTCAAGATACCTGGCTTTATCCGTTGCAGCTTCCCTGTGTGACGGGAGTTGAATATATCCTTCTACAGGGTCTTTGCCTGCGTAACATATTCCCCGGATATGGGTAATTTCCTTTTTATGACTGATACTTTCCGCAAGTTCAAGGATTGCCTTCTCGCCCATGCCATAGACCAGGACATCGGCCTTTGAGTCAAAAAGTATTGAACGCCGAACGCTGTCGGACCAGAAATGATAGTGGGAAATACGGCGCAGACTGGCTTCCATACCTCCGATAATGATCGGCGGGGTATCTTTGAAATAGCGCCGGATCAAATTTGCATATACAATAACTGCGAGGTCAGGTCGTTTTGTATTTTTACCGCCCGGTGTCAGATCATCACGATTGCGTCTTTTTCTGGAAGCTGTATAGTTGGATACCATGGAATCCATGCATCCGGCAGTCACACCCCAGAAAAGCCCTGGCAATCCGAGCCTGGAGATATCCTTATCGCTGCTTGTATCCGGCTGGGCTATAATACCTACCCGGTAACCGGCATCAAGCAATACCCTGCCGATCACTGCAACGCCGATATATGAAGAATCAATATATGTATCACCCGTGACAAGGATCACATCCAGGCCGTCCCATCCAAGGCTGCTGATCTCTTCAGGTGTTGTGGGCAGAAACATCCTTTTCACCTTGATGCTGAATACAGGGTTTTCATCCAGGGCAGTTCTGGTTCAGCCTTTTGTCTTTTCTCAATTCAGCAATAATTTTCTCTATATTTTTTGAAAACTCCGGAGGAGCACTGATATATCCCCACCCTTTTTGAGTCTGAAAAAGTCCATCAAAAGCCGTATCATAATAAGACCTTAAAAGATGAGGGATTCCTCGCTCCTTTAAAACCGATTCCAGGAGTTGAGCCTCAAATTGATCATCCAGAACAGCTATTTTAATATATTTTTCCATATCCTTTATTGATGGCATAGATTCTCCAACATTGATCAGCACCTTCATCCAAATTTTTTCAGGGCTCTTTGGTCATGTCCCACAGTCAGCAGGTCAACCGTGATTTTTCATTTCCTTGAAACGTTTCAGGCTTTCTCCCGGATATGTGCGATCAGGGGTAAAAATTTCGAATGTGACCGTATCGTTATAGTCTATCATTTCCAAAAGTCTTATGACTTCTTTGAAGTTGATATTACCCGCCCCAAGGGGCAGATGTTCATCTTCTTTCCCTTTATTATCACTTATATGGACATGACTGATGTGTTTTCCCAATACCCTGATAAACTCAGCCAGCCTTTTTCCCGTCTTGTCCTCGATATTGGCATGCCCCACGTCCAGTGTCAGCCTGATTAAAGGGAAACGCTCGAGCACCTCCAGAAAATCAACAGGATCGAAAAAGTATCCGTATCTGGGAAACATATTTTCGAGGCACAGACAAATATTACTCTTTTCAGCCTGTTCCATAATTTTTTCAAGGGCCTCATCAGCATAATCCCTTACCCTGTCCATGGCAAGGAATCCAAGCCAGGTGGTCATTGCAGGATGCAGCACTGCCTTTGAAGCCCCGATTTCTGAAGACACTTCCACGGAATTCAACATTTCTTCCAGAGATGCCTTTCTGATACTTTCGGTCATATCTGCGGTACAGACAAATGTCGGCAGATGGCAGACAAGACCCATTGAGTGTCTTTCCAGTTCATCCAGGATTTCCTTTTTCATCTCACGAATTACCGTATAATGCCCGGTTGGCGCATCCAGTCCCAGTTCCAGGTAGTCAAAACCCATTTCTGCAAAACGCTGTATTTCATCCTTAATCGGAAGAAAGGCAAGGTTGGTTGCTCCGTATTTCATTTTATCCCCCGCTTTCCAAAACTTTGACTATTCCCACGGATAAAAAACCTGCCTGCCAGGCGCTTTCCTGCTAACCGGCAGACTGTCCTGTTTTATCCTTTGGGAATGTCTCTTTTATTATAAATGTGCATATCAGTGAGACCAGTGCAGCTCCAAACAAGATGAGAATTACCATTGAGTATGCCTCCTGAGGGAATGCACCTGTTGCTGACTTCGGGTATCCATCGAGTACGCGTCCAAGTACGGGCATAAAAACCGCACCCCCCAGAAAGGGAAATAGATTAACAGTGCCGACAGATGTGCCTGCAATCTGTACAGGGAATAATTCCTTGGCGGCAGTGAATCCAACGACAACAATTGATGAAGAACATAAGGAAAAAACAAAAAACACAACGTAAAGGGACCACACCGGCAAATCTGAAAAAAATATATAAAGAAGCAGCATTTCAAGACTTAGAATAGTTGAGCATATTATGAAGACCTTTTTTCTGCTCTTGAATACTTTGTCTGAAACAAGGCCCAGAAGCGGACTGCCTATTACCATGCCCCATGCAATCATGCTTAAAACAGCCCCGGCCTGCGCTTTGCTCATATCGTATACATGCATGAGAAAGGGTCCGCCCCAAAGCCCGCCGAATCCGAAAAATATGCCGCAGTCAAAAAAGAACCACACTGCAATCGGCCAGAAATGCCTTTCAGATACGACTATTTTTGCCCCTTCTAATAAAGATATCTTTTCCTGAGCATCAGGAGGCGTTTGTCCTCGGTTTTCAATTTCGGCAATTGAAGGCCACCCTTTGTCTTCAGGCCTGTCTCTTACAATAAACCATATTAATGCCACAAGAACCAGCGTGCCTATCCCTATAACCTGAAAAGAACCTCTCCAGCCAAGCCATGCAGTCATCAGTGCGAATACCCATGTCGCTGAGAGCACCCCCATCCCGCCCATTGCATTCAGGAGGCCGGCCATCAGGGCAAATTCGCGGGCCCTGAACCACTGTGCCAGTATTTTCATCGTGGGAATAAAGACCATTGATACGCCTAAGCCGACAAGTATTCTCCCTGCAAATGCTACAGTAATATTAGGCGCAAAACCGAAAATGATACTGCCAGCCGATGCTATCAGCAAAAATGAGGTTACACTCTTGCGCGGACCAAGAGAATCAGACATTAACCCGGCGGGAAACTGCATAAAGGCATAGATATAGAAATATACCGACCCCAGAAGCCCCATCATGCTGGCCGATGTTTCAAATTCCCTGACAAGGTCATCAGCTACCACTGATAATGAGAGCCTGTGGAAATAAACTAACAAATAGCCAATTGAAAGTATTGAAAATATGATCAGCCTGAAATTCAACATGTTACTTTTTTTGCTGCCTTCCATTTTCCTCCCCAGTATAAAAAATCTGCTTCGAAATCTAACCGGTTAAAATCATTGCTCATAACTGCTCTGATTCCGGGCGGTTACCAGAAAAAGCCACCCCGCTTTTTCCGGAACAACCAGTGAATAGCAGGCTCCTGCATATTTCTTGATGAAACTATATGAACAAAACCGGGCCAGGTCAAACAATTATCTGCCTTCTTAAGACACAGTGCCGTCATCAGCAGCTCAACATGCTGACATGCCATGAAAAAATGGAGCAGATGAGCAAATAAAAGATCTGTCAATCCGGATCGGGTGCGGATTAGGTGTTTATTAAATGAAGGAAATATTGTAATATATTTTTCCTTTTCACAAAACAACTGAGTTGATATGTCCACTTGGCAGGCAGGGGCATATTATCAATCCGAATTAACAATTTTTCAGGAGGCATGCAATGACAAAAACGGAAAAAAATCTTTGGGAGGCCTTTTCAGGAGAATCACAGGCCAACCGGAAGTATCTGGCATTTGCAGAACAGGCCGAGAAAGAAGGCAAACCTAAGATTGTCCGGCTTTTCAGGGCAGCGGCAGAGACAGTGCATGCCCATGCACATCTCAGGGCTCTAAATGCGGTAAAGAAGACTGAAGAGAATCTTAAAGAGGCTATGTCAGGCGAAATTCATGAATTCAAGACCATGTATCCTCCCATGATTGAAGCTGCAAAGGAAGAAGGTAATAAAGCTGCCCAGCGCAGCTTTGAATATGCAAATGCAGTTGAGGAAATACATGCATCGCTTTACAAAAAGGCCATGGATAATATCGATAGCCAGGAAGATATGGATTATTATGTATGTCCTGTGTGCGGGTTCACCTGTGAAA
Source organism: Deltaproteobacteria bacterium (assembly GCA_016927455.1). Taxonomy (GTDB): domain Bacteria; phylum Desulfobacterota; class DSM-4660; order Desulfatiglandales; family Desulfatiglandaceae; genus JAFGMQ01. Next base: position 2 of record JAFGMQ010000240.1, on the reverse strand, counting down.
AT
>JAFGMQ010000239.1 GCA_016927455.1 Deltaproteobacteria bacterium | reverse complement strand
AAGGGTGAGCTCAGGAAAATGGGGTATGTAGAACCAATTCCGGGAACAGATTATTTCATAGGCACAGGCATCTACCTGCCCTGAAATGCAGTAGCTTTTTGATATCTTCTTCATTAAATCTAATCCGGTCTACCCCTTTCATCAGAAAAAGTGAAAGGGTAGGCCGTTCAATACTTTTAGTTTTATTTCCAATCCGTCAAAGAAATTTTCTTTGACCGTCTTTCCTTAATCCGGCTCCTGTGTTTTTTCTCATCAAGCCGGCCCTCTCTTGCAGATTTAGGTATTTTGGTCTCTCTTCTGGGTAATTCCTCCTGCAATGCTTCCTGTAAAATCAATGCGAAACGCTCGATAGCGGCATTCCTGTTGGCGGCCTGGGTGCGGTGTTTCTGTGAAACAACCCTTAAAATACCTTCCTTGTTTGTCCGGGTCAGAAGGCGGCTCAGGATCAGTTCTTTCTGATGGCCTGAAAGACTCGGAGACTTGATCACATCAAACCACAGGGTTATCCTGGTGTTGACCTTGTTAACGTTCTGCCCTCCCGGCCCGCTGCTCCGCGAGGCCGTAAACTTAAGCTCTTCAGGAGGGATAGAAATTGTTTCCGATATTTTTATTTGAGACTGCAGTGTCATAATCTCCTGTCATCCATTTATGAATGGTAAGCCACTCCGGATCATCGCAACGGCTTGAAAAGATACTCGAGCCCGTTTGCCTTTACCTCATAGACAATGCTCAGCATCCTGCCGAGTTCCCCTTCGGGAAATCCCTTTTTTGAAAACCATACTACATAAGGCTCCGGGAGATCAATGAGGAGGCGACCCCTGTATTTTCCAAAGGGCATTCTGGTCTTTGCGAGCTTTAATAAAATCTCGGGGCTCAGCATTGCCTCTTCCATCACATTCTCCTTGAATCAGATTTAAGATCACTTCTAATCCTGGGGCTGATATCATCAGACTTACCATCTAACACTATCTAATATTCCGGGCTTTTTTGGGCAAGGAAAAAATCAGAAAGAGAAAATTGGGGCCTGGATTAGTGAATAACATATTTCTAATGCATACATTTACAATCCGGGTCTTTTCAGCTATGTTCCCAACTTGATTTTAAATTTGAAACTGGCTTGAAATTAAAGCTAACTCGAGACAATTTATGTGAAACTGCAAGTTAAGGAGACACCTCATCTCCCATGGATTTAACGATTGAGTTTGACAATGGAGAAACCAGTTCTGTAAATCTGGCTGCCAAAGAACACAAGTCATTTACAATCAGAAGCCTTTTTGGAGAGCAGCCTCAGGATGATATAAAGTCTGCCGTGATAAGGGATGCGAATGGAATTGCAGGTCTGGAGCTTTTCACCAGTGATACATGAAACGTGATGAGCGGCATACTGTTAAATGATGCAACTACACACATGTATTACCCTCATATCGCCTCCGGAGGGCCTTTGGGGTGGGAAACACAGGTATTGTATCCTGTAACCCGGCTGATACCGACTGTGAAATAACTATTACCCCATATACTGAGGAAGGAGTTCCTCTCACCCCTGCAACGGATATCATTTCTGGCAAGGATCGGTATTTTGGACTGGTGGATGGAGACATCGATCTGCCTGTTTGATTGATGACTCCTTCCGGTATGCCTTCCAGCCGGGGCACCATGTTGTATGCCAACGCCAAAGCCTGCTGATAAATGATTTCGGATTTCTGTCCGCATAGAAACGAAATTTACAAATTTCACACCGGGAGCTCATTCCTTAAACCTCCACACTGGATTTTTGTTCTGGCAGGATCTGGTTTTTAAACAAATTACAGATTCAATTTTTCTCGGATGAATCTTTGTTCAGAACACATAAATAATTTTATCCACTTTTAACACAAACTCAAAGAAAAAAACCATTTTATAGCTTTGAATCTGCATTCCTTTGTGATTAAATCCTAGGAGTAATATGTTTTAATGCCGAGCCGTCTTTGAACAAAAAAGATAAGGGGGTAATATAATATGGAAGGGTTCAGACTTGTGGACATAGATGAGAATCATACAATAGAAAAACAGATTAAGAGAGGCTTCCATAAACAAAACTCATTCGGTTCAGAGGCATTCAGGGAGGAGAATAAAATATCTCTTGACCTGACTTATATGTTTGATTCTCCGGGAAACGGTTCAATAACCATAAAAGATGTGGAATTATTGATTCCCCATGTTAATAAAGCCCACCAGATGCTCAGAAATAATGAGGGAAATATCCACGATGGCGGTCTGCCTATGACGGGATGGCTGGATCTGCCTCTTAAGATTACTGAAGAGCATATTAGAGACCTTAAGGCAGTTACAGATGAATTGTGCGGCAGAATCGATGCTTTTGTTTCTCTGGGTATCGGAGGGTCCTACCTGGGCATAGAGGCCACATTTCGTGCCTTGACACATGAATACTTCAATCAGTTAAGCAGGGAACAGAGGGGTGGTGCACCTGAAATCTATTTCCTGGGGCAGAACATGGATCCGGACTATTTCAGAGATACACTGGATATGCTTGAGGGAAAAAGGGTGGCAATTAATGTCATATCAAAGTCGGGGACAACAACTGAAACCGCTGTTGCATTCAGGATAATGCGCAAGTTGATTGAAGAAAGTTTCGGTGCCAATGCCAGGCAGATGATCTTTGCTACAACTGACAAAGAAAAGGGGGCATTAAGAAAAATATCTGATGAAATGGGCTACAGATCATTTGAAATCCCTGACGACATCGGAGGGAGGTTTTCTGTGCTGACTGATGTCGGTCTGGTCGGACTGGCCATGGCCAGGATAGATATCGAGGAATTTCTTGCCGGGTTCCGTAATATGAGAGAGATAACCCTTGTCGATGATTTCTGGAAAAATCCTTCGCTTATACATGCGGCGCTAAGATATGCAGCATGGCGTGCCGGCAAAAAGATTGAAGTAGTAGCCACAAATGCTTCATCTCTTTATTCGGTTGCAAGGTGGATGGAGCAGCTTTTTCCTGAAAGCGAGGGACATGAAGGGCAAGGCATGTGGGTTTCGCCTTCCTTTTATTCGGAAAAACTGCACGCAAACGGACAGATGATTCAGGAGGGGGAAAGAAATATTATTGAGACATTCCTGATGCTCAATGAACATGATAACCAAATCAAAGTTCCAGGAATAAAAGATGATCTGGATGGACTGAATTTCCTTGATGATCGTGGCCTGGATATGGGATTTGTCAATAAAAGGGTTATTGAAGGCCCGGCTTATGCCCATTACCAGGGAGGCGTCCCCAATATGACAATAGAAATACCAGGAAGGAATGCCTTTAATCTGGGGCAGATCTATTACATGATGGAAAAATCAGTGGCAATTAGCGGATATTTGATGGGCCACAATCCGTTTGTCCAACCCGGAGTTGAAGCTTATAAAAAGGCAATGTTTGCATTAATAGGAAAGCCTGGTTTTAATGAACAGGCGCGCAAAATGGAATCTGATTTAAGACAGATTAAGAGAATAAAGATTTGATCTCTGAAAAAATTATTATTAAAAGCCCAATCGTCCTTGCCACACGAAATAAAGGCAAAATCTCCGAATTAAAAAAAATACTTGAAAATTTCGAGATTGATATCAGGGGTTTGAACGACTTCCCTCCCATACCTGCAGTTGAGGAAGACGGGAAAACCTTCGAAGAAAATGCCTTAAAAAAGGCCTCTTACACATCAAGGATACTCGGCATGCCGGCCATAGCTGATGATTCCGGCCTCTCTGTGGAAGCCCTGGGTGGTCTTCCGGGGGTTTTTTCAGCGCGCTATGCAGGGGTACATGCAACAGACCTGGCTAATAATCTTAAATTACTGGATGCCATGAAGGACGTTCAGGACAGAAGGGCTTCCTTCAAGTGTGTTATTGCAATTGCTGTTCCAAAAGGCTTTTCACTGACTTACGAGGGCAGATGTCAAGGCCTTATTACTCATGAATTAACCGGGGAAAATGGATTTGGTTATGACCCCGTTTTTCACTACCCTCCAAAAAAAAGAACATTTGCCCAGATGTCTGTAGCGGAAAAAAACAGAGTTAGCCATCGCGGAAAAGCCATGTTAAGACTGAAGAGTGAATTCGGCAGTGTCTTGAAATGGCTCAAAGCAAATTTGAATGAGTATAAGGTAAGAGGAGAGTGAAAATGATCAGGGAAAATCTGAAAAGAATACTCGAGCAACTGCCTGATGGCGTTCAACTGGTTGGGGCAGTCAAGACACGGACAACTGAAGAGATTCTGGAGGCCATTGACGGCGGACTGAAGATAATTGGGCAGAATTATGTGCAGGAGGCGGAAAAGACCTTCCAGACAATAGGTACACGGGCAAAGCATCATTTAATTGGTCATTTGCAGTCAAATAAGGCAAAAAAAGCTGTAGAACTGTTTGATATGATTGAAACAGTTGATTCTGAAAAGCTCGCAAAGGCTATCAGCAATGCCTGCCAGGGAACAGGAAAAATCATGCCTGTCCTGCTTGAGGTTAACAGCGGTGAGGAGCCGCAAAAGGCCGGTGTTATGCCTGCGGAGCTTTTTTCTTTGCTTGAAAAGATATCTGAATATGAAAATATCAGCGTTCAGGGGCTTATGACCATGGGGCCTTTTGCCGGAGACCCTGAAGATGCCCGTCCCTATTTTCAGAAGACAAGGCAGCTTTTTGAACAGGCAGAAAGCCTGGGCATAAAGAATGTAAAGATGAAATATTTATCCATGGGTATGTCAAACTCATTTAAAGTAGCTATCGAAGAGGGGGCAAATTTAATCAGAATAGGGACTGCAATTTTCGGGGAACGGGATTATTACTGAAAGGATGTCTTAAGGCTTTGAGTTATATTGCTAAAGAATTAAAGCGGTTGGTGGGTAAAGCAATACACAGCCGCGAAATGATAAGGGACGGCGATCATGTAATGGTTGCTGTCTCCGGCGGAAAGGATAGCCTTGCCCTTCTCTGGCTTTTGAGAGAGCGTATTAGACGCATACCTATTGATTACAGAATTACGGCTGTTCATATGGACCTTGGTTTTGGGGGCGAATCTGCAGGTCAAATGGAATCATTCTTTATGGCTCATGGTTTTGAATACAGAATCATAGGAACTGATATCGGTCCAAGAGCACACAGCAAAGAAAACCTGGAGAATCCATGTTTTCTTTGCGCCCGCTTAAGAAGAAAAAAGCTTTTTCAACTGGCCGAAGAACTGGGCTGCCAACGCATAGCATTAGGACACCACAAGGATGACCTGATTGAAACCTTTTTCCTGAACATTTTCTACGGCGCCTCCATAAGCACAATGCTTCCGGTTCAGAATCTTTTCGGCGGAAAGCTGACCTTAATCAGGCCTCTTTTTTTAGTCGACGAAAACCGTATAGATCGTTATGCCAGATTCATGGGCTGGGAAAGGATTGATTCTGGTTGTCCTACCGCAGGTTATTCCAAAAGGGAAGAAATCAGGGCAATGTTACAAAATTTTTATAGATCAAACAAAAAAATAAAAGGCAATATATTTCATTCACTGCAAAATGTTAATCCTGAATATTTGCTATAATTCTTTCAATTATTTTCATACTGATGAGATATTGTAAAGTTATTCATATCTTTTCGCTTGACGTTTGAAAAAGCTGGTTCTATATTTTTTACATTTTGTGGCCTGGCTGCACTTGCGGGTCGGTTTTGCTCTGAAATACAGTTTTTT
>JAFGMQ010000006.1 GCA_016927455.1 Deltaproteobacteria bacterium | reverse complement strand
TATACAAAGGGCCAGTGCGCCCCATACAAATGGATTACGGGTTATGTCATTTTTAAAAAGACCAGAGTTGGAGTCCCTCATATTGAAGACATGCCAGATTCTTGAAAAGGCGAGTGATAAAAATGACACTGTTACCGCCCTGTCCAGGGACATGTCCATCCTGCCAAGCGCCAGATAAAATCCCGAAAGGACGGGTATGGCAATAATCAGAGCATATCCGATTATTTCAAGCCAGTGACTGCGGGTCAATATAGCCTCATTTTTATGCCTGGGCGGGCGCAACATTTTTGAAGGGTCATCTCTTCCAACACCAAGGGCAAGAGCAAGTAATACATCACCGATCAGGTTAAGATATAGTATCTGCAAAGGGAGCAGGGGCAGGGATGAGTTAATAAGTATTGGAAACGCTACAATCATTATTTCTCCTGCATTCCCCGAGAGCAGAAAAATGATGAATTTTCTGATATTGTCAAAAATGGCCCTTCCCTGTGATACTGCGGTTACAATGGTTCTGAATGAATCGTCCTTGAGGACCATATCCGCCGCCTCTTTGGCAACCTGTGTGCTTCTGCGTCCCATTGCAATGCCGATATCTGCCTTCTTTAACGCAGGAGCATCGTTAATACCATCTCCTGTCATGGCGACGACTTCTCTCTGTTCCTTATGCAGTTTAACAAGATTGTATTTCTGTTCAGGAGAGACCCTGGCAAAGATAGAAGTTTTTATAAGTTTCTGTTTTTCATCATCTGAAAGATCAGCAGGATCAAGAAGCCTTTTACCTGGCGCCACTTCTGCATCTTCAGTATCAATGAGCTTTACTGACAGACCTATACTTTTTGCAGTTGCCGAATGATCTCCGGTAATCATAACCACCCTTATGCCTGCGTTTCTGCAGGCAGATATTACTTCTGCAACATTTTTCCTGGGAGGGTCCATAAAACCCGTAAACCCCAGAAATGTAAGTTCCTCGTATGGATTAGAGTCGAGATCATCTGTGCTCTTTGTTGCAACAGCAAGTATTCTTAATCCGCCGGATGCCATTCTTTCATTTTGAGCTGTCCATTTTTCAATGTCATTTTCAGTAAGGTCCCGGTCATTTTCTTCTCCTGTTCCAATCCTGGAACATACATTCAGGACCGCCTCGGGGGCTCCCTTTACGGCGACCCTGTATGAACCCTTCTCCTTGTGAAAAGTAGCCATCATCTTTTTTCTGCTGTCAAAGGTCTCTTCTCTCTGTTCTGGCAGTTTTTCAAGAAGCGGCTCTCTCTCCACGCCATTTTTTCTTCCAAGAGCGAGAAGTGCTATCTCCATTGGTTCTCCTGATCCTTCAGGCCAACCTTCTTCCGAAATATTTTTCAATTCAGCCTTGCTGGACAAAACCGTGGTTTCCAGGAGTTTTTTAAAGTTGATTTCCTCGGAAGAAGTTATTTTTTCTTTGCTGTTACCGGGTGTCAAATCAACTTCCTCGACTCCCTCTCCACCGGACTGAGGTAGTGCAATCATGCCTACAATCATTTTGTTTTCAGTGAGTGTTCCGGTTTTATCAGTACATATCACGGTAGTGGCCCCCAGTGTTTCAACTGCTGATAATCGGTTGATCACGGCATTTTTCTTTGCCATACGCCACATACCTCTCGCAAGAGCTATGGTGGCAACAATTGGAAGACCTTCAGGTATAGCTGCAACAGCCAGGGCAATTGCTGTTTTTGTAATTACAAAAATATCCCTGTTATTCATTATTCCAAGAACAGTAATGAGCACCCCGATACCCAGAGTAATCCAGATTAAACGGTGTCCAAGCCTTTCCAGACGTTTTTCAAGAGGACTGATATCCTCTTCCGCTTCCTCTGTCAGATGCGCAATCCGGCCCAGCTCTGTATCCATACCTGTGTATGCAGCTACAGCCTTTGCAGACCCTTTTGTTACTGAAGTTCCTTTAAAAAGCATATTACCGCGTTCGGAAATATCGTTATCTTCAGGAACAGTATCAGCGTTTTTTGAAACAGGGACAGATTCACCTGTCAGTGCGGATTCGTCTACATTTAGTCTTGATGACTCAATAATGCGAAGATCTGCCGGAATAACATTACCGGCTTCTATTTCCAGGATATCGCCCGGTACTATATTCTCAGAAGGTTCTTCTCTACTCTCACCATCCCTAATTACATTGGTATTTATGCTGCTTATCCTGTGAAGGGCCTCCATGGAGCGCGTAGCTCTGAGTTCGGTAAAAAAGCCGATAAGCACATTAAGGATTATGGCTACTATAATGGCTACTGATTCAAGGTGCTGTCCAAAAACCAGGGATACAACTGCGGCAGCTGCAAGCAACAGAATAATGAGACTTTTCCACTGGTCGATAAAAATAGATATTGCGCTCTTTTTACTTTTTGACCTGAGTCTGTTTTTACCATATTTTTCGAGCCTGCTTCCGGCCTCTCTGTGAGAGAGTCCCTTTTCAGGTGAAACTTCAAGTATTTTCAGAAGTTCATTGATATCCAATGCCCATGGTGATTTTTTGTATGAGATCATATATTCCTGTTTATTTTTTAATCCTGTATCTTCTATCTGTTTCTTCAATTATTCTTTTTTCAGTGCCGGGGATTGCGACTTCGATTATATCAGGCTTCTTCTTCAACACTCCTGAGAGTGTGACAAAAATACCTCCATCTTTGTTTTCAATGATAACCTTCAGATCACCCCAGGGCACAGGAGCAGGGCCGAAATAAAATTCACCCTTTTCTTCCAGCCACTCCGGGAAAATACCAGAACCTATAATCAGGCGGTTTTTTTCTTCTCTCATAAAAAGGTTCCGCATCATCATTACCCATTCAGCCGCTGCCCATCCGTGCTGTCCATCTCCCATACAGCCTCCCCCTGAAAAGGGATGAACAGCCTCTGGCCAGTGTCCTGTAGAAGAAGCCAGACCCGCAATGTAACGGATCAATTTACGGTATCTGCTATCACCTGCTCGCAATAATGTCTGGGCCAGGGTCAAAGTAAGATAGCAGTTGACTCCCGAATGAACCATGTCCTGGAAAAATCCGTCTTCATAAAAACAGTTTGCCATCAGCCACTCACAGGTGGCCATAATACGGGCATTATTTGCAGGAAGCAGACAAAGAGGATAATCGGCAACCATACTGCCTATGGCCCCTGCATCCATGCGTCGATAGGGTGCAGCAGGAAAGGCTTTACCCGGTGTGTTCCGCGTTGCCTGAACAAGGCTTATCCACAGGGAGTTTTCAATTTTTTCAGCCAGTAACGATGTTTTTTCATGAGCATCTCTCATACCGGCTGATTCGAACATTTTTGTTACTGCCTTTATGCCTGCAAGAGCCCACATATCATCCCAGTAGTAATAATCGTTTGGGCCAAAATGTTCGGCGCTGAACCCAGGAGGAAGAAGGCCCTGGTGTCTGGTTCCCTTTGCGTTTTTTATTATCTTTCGTTCCAGCCAGCCCGCGGCCTTTAAAGCTGCAGAAAGCCAGGTTTCAGGAGGGCTTTCACCGGTAAGTTCAAGATAACGCCACATGAGCCACAAAACCTGCCCGTTTGAATCCCATTCCCCTTCCTGGGATTGAAAAAAGCCCGTGATGCTCTGACGATCAGGAAATGAATCGATCAGGCGACGGGAACGTTCAACCAGCCCGAGTGACAGCATGGCATTTATCATCAGGCAGGCATCGCGAAACCAGAACCTGCGATAGTTATAGGGACCAGGATAAACATCCTTTGCCGATAACAGAATGAGAGTCCCTGCTGCGGCATCATATAGTCTGTTTATCAGTGTGTCAGGAGTTTTTAACCGGGCTATTGGAGTTAATACCTCCTGCCAGCCGCGGCTTGCAGGTTCTATTTTTGAAAAATTTTTTTTCAGTTCCCTGTCAAGAGGAACAGAACTTTTTAGAGTGGTTTCATGTCCGGGTTCAAGCCTGAAAATGGCAGATGCTGTTGATAATCCTGCCGAACATACGATCCTGTCCCTTTTGTCGCCATCATTCAACCGATAATAAACATCACCCTCCTCAAAATTACCATAGCTTATTCTTTCAGG
>JAFGMQ010000005.1 GCA_016927455.1 Deltaproteobacteria bacterium | reverse complement strand
TAGAGCCCGTGCCACAGGAAACAGTCAAATTCAGATAATTGTCTGAGGAGAACAATATGGAGAAGAAATCCAGGATATATATTGCAGGCCATCTGGGTCTGGTAGGTTCGGCAATACATAGAAAGCTCCGTGAACTGGGATATGAAAACCTTCTTTTTAGATCCGAAAAAGACCTGAATCTCATGAGGCAGGAAAATGTAGAAGGCTTTTTTGATCAGCAGAGGCCGGAGTATGTTTTTCTTGCAGCGGCAAAAGTCGGGGGAGTGCTTGCAAACTCCACCTTCCCCGCTGAGTTCATTTATAATAACCTGGCGATCCAGACTAATATCATTCATTCGGCTTATCTTTACAAGGTAAAGAAACTTCTTTTTCTGGGAAGTTCATGTATTTATCCAAGAGAATGTGCTCAGCCGATGAGGGAGCAATATCTTCTTTCAGGTTATCTGGAGCAGACAAATGAGCCATATGCTGTTGCAAAGATAGCCGGAATCAAAATGTGCCAGGCCTACAACAGGCAATATGGCACCTGCTTTATAAGTGTGATGCCCACAAATCTTTATGGGCAGAATGACAATTTTGATCTTGAGACATCCCATGTTCTCCCTGCGCTCATAAGAAAATTTTGTGAGGCGAAGATGGAAGGCAGAAAAGAGGTCGAGATTTGGGGCACTGGAACGCCAAAGAGGGAATTTCTGTATGTCGATGACCTTGCTGATGCATGTGTATTTTTAATGAATAATTATGAGGACTCGGAGATAGTAAATATCGGAGTAGGTAAAGACCTTGCAATCATTGATTTGGCAAGGCTGATTGCACGGGTTGTCGGTTTTGAAGGCACTATTAAACTCGATACCGGCAAACCTGACGGCACTCCTGTAAAACGTCTGGATGTGAGCAAGCTTACAGGCCTTGGATGGCAGGCAGTAACACCTGTCGAGGAGGGAATAAGGCGGACATATAAATGGTATCTTGATAATTATGCATCCCGGCAAGCCTCACCTGGGAAATAAGTCTCTTGTCAAAGTGTAAGGGTTTTTATGTATATTGCCACGTAATTTGTCAGAAGACAAAATGCAATCGTTAATGCATGACCATCTATGTTGTCGAGTAAAAGCATTTGAACTTAGTTACCATAGTAATTGTGAACTGGAATGGGAAGAGGTTCCTTGCAGAATGCCTTGATGCGCTGAGGAATCAATCATTTCAGGATTTTTCAGTTACACTCGTGGATAACGGTTCAAGCGATGGGTCAGCCGATTTTGTGAAAATTAGTTATCCGGAAGTCGAGGTCATTCAACTTGCAGCGAATACGGGGTTTTCATCTGCAAACAATTTAGTCCTTAATGAACTGGAGACTGAATATGTAGCCCTCCTCAATAATGATGCCGTTCCTCACTGTTTATGGCTTGGCAGTCTGGTCAGGGCATTGCAGGAAAACAGGGAAGCCGGGTTTGCCGCTTCGAAGATGTGCTTTTCTGACAATCCTGAAATCATTGACCGCGCAGGTGATTCATATACGAAGGCAGGTGCAGGATCGTTGAGGGGAAGAGGGATGCCGGTCAATACCTATAACAGCCGTGAGTGGGTTTTTGGAGCATGTGCGGGTGCTGCCCTTTATCGTTCCAGCATGTTTAGAGAGGTGGGTTTTTTTGATGAAGATTTTTTTCTGATTAATGAAGACACAGATCTGAGTTTCAGGGCTCAATTATCAGGCTTTAAATGCATCTATGAGCCTAATGCTATCGTGTACCATAAGACCAGTTCCAGCATTATACATGACTCTTCTGTCTCAATTTATTATGGTCATCGAAATCTGGAATGGGTTTATATAAAAAATATGCCTGACCGGCTGCTTCTGAAAAGTATTTTGCTGCATGTTATTTACGATATGGCAGCATTTTTTTATTTTTTGACCATCGGTCAGGGTAAAGTATTCATAAGGGCCAAGGTAGATTCTATCATGGGATTTAAAAAAATGCTTGAGAAACGGCATGAAATTCAGAAAAGAAGAGTGGTAAGTGATTCTTACGTCTGGAAGTTGCTCGATAATGAATTGATTTTGCCCAGATTGACACGCCGTATGAAGAAATAATGATAGCTCTAATCAGCAGAAAATGAGGTAATTATGCTGGATATAATTATAATTAATTTCAATAGCACTGATTGTTTACTGAAATGCATTGAATCCATATATAATACGCTTCCGGAGCTGCCTGTAAATCTTCACGTATATGACAATGCTTCCACTGATAATGTGGAACGCATCAACATGATGTTTCCAGAGGTCAGACTCATAAAGAACAATTGGAATATGGGTTTTGCAAAAGCCATAAACAAGGGCCTGAAACAAAGCGACGGTCTTTATGCATTACTCTTGAACCCTGATACTGTAGTTCAGGATGGTTTTTTTGAATGCCTTATTGAATTTATGGAAGACAACCCCGATGCAGCTGTCATAGGTCCAAAAATCCTTGATCATGACGGGACTGTACAGGGATCAGCAAGATCTTTTCCTACTCCTCTGACAGGCTTGTTCGGCAGGAGTTCATTCCTTTCCAAAAATTTCCCAAACAATCGTTTTACGCTTGCAAATATACTTACAACCAGATCAGACGGAACAACCCCAATGGAAGTTGACTGGGTTTCCGGTGCATGCATGCTTGTTCGCAGAGATGCATTAAAAGATGTGGGCCTTATGGATGAAAGATTCTTTATGTACTGGGAAGATGCTGACTGGTGTAAGCGAATGTGGGAAAAGAACTGGAAGGTTATCTATCTGCCGGAGGCTTCTGTTATCCATTATGTAGGTGTCAGCAGTGAAAAACTCATAGTCCGTTCAATTCTTGAGTTTCACAAGAGCAGTTACCGGCTCTTTGAAAAATACAGGATGCCATGCCTATGGGTTTTAAAGCCACTGGTTATAGCCGGCCTTTCCATAAGGATCCCTTTTGCTATAGCTTCCAGCTGGATTCGAGGGTTGAGCCTCAGAACTGCCTATCCGGCAATTAGAAAAGAAGCCTCTCCTGCTTATGGAAAGCAACGGAGAATAAATGTCCTGCGCATGATAGCGAGGCTTAACATTGGCGGTCCATCAATACATGTAAATCTGTTGACAAAAGGGCTGGATGCAAGCAGATTTCATTCGATACTTGTTACAGGCAATATCTCACCTCAGGAAGGGGACATGAGTTATCTTTTTGACTCTTCGGATTCAAAACCTATCATTATTACAGAACTTCAGAGGGAAATAAGCCTGAACCTGGATATAAAGGCTATAATACATATATTCAAAATACTTCACAGGGAAAATCCCGATATAGTTCATACGCATACTGCGAAGGCTGGATTCGGTGCCAGGATGGCAGTAATACTGTATAATATTCTATGCAGAAAAAAGGTAAGGATGGTTCACACATTCCATGGCCACATATTTGAAGGATATTTCAGCAGGCAAAAATCACTTTTATTTATATGGGTGGAACGTCTGCTTGCTAAATATACAGATGTTATCATTGCCATAAGCCCTACACAGAAGCGTGAGCTTGGT
>JAFGMQ010000238.1 GCA_016927455.1 Deltaproteobacteria bacterium | reverse complement strand
TGAAAAGGAAACCCTGAAACAGGGACAGAGTTTCAAATACTCCGCAACAATGGATGTGCGGCCTGAATTCGAATTGAAGGATTATCTGGGTCTCGAATTGGAAAAAGAGATATATTCCGTAAGCGAACAGGACATCCAGACCAGGCTTGAGCAGATAAGAGAGGCCAATGGAAGGCTTATAACTATTGAAGAGGACAGGCCTGTTCAGAATGACGATTTCGTTGTTCTTGACTACGAGGGGTTTGAGGATTCAAAACCCATTGAGGGTGTAAAGGCTTCCAACTTTCTTCTGAAAGTCGGGAACAACAGTTTTTACCAGAAATTCGAGGACTCACTCCTTGGCCTCAAAAAGGGAGAAGAGAAGGAATTCCGGGTGGATTTTGATGAAGAATATTATCACTCAAAACTGGCTGGCAGGAGTGTGGATTTCAAAGTCAGGATTGTGGAAATAAAGAAAAGAGAACTCCCTGAACTGAATGATGAATTTGCAAAGAGCCTCGACGCTGATTTCAAGAATCTGGATGAACTGAAAGAAAAGGTAAGGGAGACAATTGAAGCTCAGGAAGACAGGAGAATCAAGTCTGACGTCAAAATGAAGCTTCTGGAAAAAATATCTGGAAGTGTTGATTTTGATCTTCCGGCTGTTCTTGTCGAATCAGAGCTGAATTACGCAGTGGAAAACGTAAAACAGAATTTAGTAAGGAGCGGTTCAGACATAGAGAAAGCGGGCCTGTCCGATGAAAAACTGAGGGAGGATTTCATGGCATCCTCTGAAAAGCGCGTTAAAGAAATGCTCATCCTTGATAAAATAGCCGGTGACAATGGAATAGAGGTAACTGAAACCGATCTTGAAAATGGATTCAGAGACATGGCCTCGGCAATGGGACAGCCATATGAAACAGTCCGTAAATTCTACAGTTCGAGGAATCTTGAGGATTCAATCAGTGAAAGGCTCCTTGAGGAAAAAACATTGAACTACCTTATTGAGAATGCTAAAATTGTAGAGGCTAAAAATGAAATTCCTGCTGAAGACAGCAGAACCGACAAGGAGGACAAATAGCACATGCTGATACCAATGGTTATAGAGCAGTCAAGCCGTGGCGAACGTGCTTATGATATATATTCAAGGCTTTTAAAGGACCGTATTATTTTTATGGGCGAGCCTGTCCATGACCAGATGGCCAATACGATTATAGCGCAGATGTTGTTTCTGGAGTCTGAAGACCCTGACAAGGATATCAACCTTTATATCAATTCTCCGGGCGGATCTGTTACCGCAGGTCTGGCAATCTATGATACAATGCAGTATATAAAGGCAGACGTGACAACTATCTGCATGGGACAGACCGCCAGCATGGCTGCCATACTTCTGTCTGCCGGGGCCAAGGGCAAGAGGTACGCCCTGCCCCACTCAAGGATTCTTATACATCAGCCTCTCGGAGGCATGCAGGGGCAGGCAACAGACATCGAAATCCATACAAGGGAAATCCTCAGGATGAGAGATGATCTGAATACAATACTTTCCAGGCATACAGGCCAGGATATAAAGACTATTGAGAAAGACACTGAACGGGATTATTTCATGTCCAGCGAAGAAGCCAAAGAGTATGGTATTGTAGACAGGATTATCACATCGAGGGAAATGCAGGAAGAATCTGAAAACAATAAATAGGGCATTGAAATGAACAAAAAGAATGATTCCAATAGTGACCTTCTATGTTCCTTCTGCGGAAAAAGTCAGGATGAGGTCAAAAAGCTGATTGCCGGTCCATCTGTATATATATGTGATGAATGCATTCAGTTATGTAATGAAATAATAGCAGAAGAACATATTCAGGAAAGAGATCAGGACTCAGCTTCAAAACTGCTGAAGCCTTCCGGGATAAAGGAAATCCTTGATCAGTATGTGATTGAGCAGGACAAATCAAAAAAAACCCTCTCTGTTGCCGTTCATAATCACTACAAACGCATCAATACAAAAGCCGATATGGAGGGCGTTGAAATTGAAAAGAGTAACATCCTTCTCATCGGCCCTACAGGTTCCGGAAAGACTCTCCTGGCACAGACTCTGGCAAAAATACTCAAAGTCCCCTTCACCATTGCTGATGCAACCACACTCACAGAGGCCGGATATGTGGGCGAAGATGTTGAAAATATTATTCTCAGCCTCGTCCAGATGGCAAATTATGATGTGGAAGCTGCATGCAAAGGCATTGTATATATTGATGAAATTGATAAAATTGCCCGGAAGTCGGACAGTCCTTCCATTACACGCGATGTATCCGGAGAGGGGGTACAGCAGGCCCTGCTGAAAATTATCGAAGGCACTATGGCCAGTATTCCCCCAAAGGGAGGAAGGAAACACCCCCAGCAGGACTTTATTAAAGTTGACACAACCAAGATCCTGTTTATATGCGGTGGAACCTTCAACGGCCTTGAAAAGATTATCAGAAACCGGATAGGGAGCAAACTGATCGGTTTTGAGGCTGATATTGAAGGAGAAAAGGAGGCTGATTATAATAAAGTCATATCTCTTGTTCAGCCTGAAGATCTTATTAAATTCGGGCTTATTCCTGAATTTATAGGTAGAATACCGGTTATTGCCACTTTAGGCGAATTAAGCCTGGACGCCCTCGTAAGGATATTGACCGAACCAAAGAACTCCCTTGTGAAACAATACAAAAAACTGTTTGAACTGGAAGGAGTTGCCCTTAATTTTACCGACGAACTTCTTGAATCCGTTGCCAAACATGCAATAAAGCGAAAATCAGGCGCTCGAGGCCTGAGGGCTATTCTTGAATCTCTCATGCTGGATATCATGTATGAGATACCTTCTATACCGGGAGTTCATGAAGTCGTGGTGGGAGAAGAAGTTCTGAGCAAGGGTGAATCACCTCTCTTAATTTATGATAACCAAGTAAAATATGGATAATATTATGTTTAATTTAAGCAAAAAAGACTCAGATGATTCTATTAAAGAGGAAAAATATTATTACCCTCTTCTGCCTCTAAGAGATGTTGTTGTATTTCCCAACATGGTTGTGCCTCTTTTCGTAGGAAGGGAAAGATCCATCAAAGCACTTGAGTATGCCATGGCACACCGCAAGGAAATTTTTCTGTCAGCACAGAAAGATGCGAGAGTAGATGATCCAACCCCCCAGGACATGTATCTTTACGGCACGCTCAGTAACGTTCTTCAGTTATTGAAACTGCCCGACGGTACTGTCAAGGCATTAATAGAAGGAAAGGAAAGAGGAAGGATTGATATCTTTCTGGACAAGCAGGATTTCTTTATGGTCGAGGTTGAGAAACTTCCCGAAGACCATGAAACTGATAATGAAACCCTTGCATTAGTCAGAACAATTAATTTCAAGTTTGAAGAATATGCAAAACTTAACAATAAGATAGGCCAGGAAGTTGCTTCCACGGTTGTAGCTATTGAAGAACCTGCTCGTCTCGCCGATACCATAGCGGGCCACCTTACCCTTAGAGTCAGGGATAAGCAGGAGATTCTTGAAATTGAAGACCTCAATAAACGATTGAAAAGACTTTATGAAAAACTGAGCAACGAAATCAATATCCTTCAGCTTGAGCAGCGGCTCAGGTCAAGAGTCAAAAAACAGATGGAAAAGACTCAGAAGGACTACTATCTCAATGAGCAGATGCGCGCAATCCAGAAAGAAATGGGGTCCAAGGATGATTTTAAGACCGAACTGGATGAACTGGAAAAATCAATAAAGAGAAAAAGACTGCCAAAGGAGGCCAACGCCAAGGTAAGACAGGAATTCAAAAAGCTTAAACTCATGTCCCCCATGTCTGCCGAGGCAACGGTTGTCCGCAATTATATTGACTGGATTCTGTCACTCCCCTGGCAGGAAAAAACAAAAGAGAAGCTGGACCTTAATGAGGCTGAGGCCATTTTAAACGAAGACCATTACGGCCTTGAAAAACCAAAGGAAAGAATACTCGAATACCTTGCTGTTCAACACCTTACCAAGAAAATCAGAGGGCCTATCCTCTGCCTGGTAGGCCCTCCCGGCGTTGGGAAAACATCAGTGTCAAAATCCGTTGCAAGAGCTACCGGCAGAAATTTTGTCCGTCTCTCGCTTGGCGGAGTAAGAGACGAAGCTGAAATAAGGGGACACAGAAGGACATATATAGGTGCCCTTCCCGGCAAGATCATTCAGTTTCTGAGAAAGGCAAAATCAAATAATCCGGTTTTCTGTCTGGACGAAGTGGATAAAATGAGTATGGATTTTCGCGGGGATCCTTCAGCAGCTCTTCTCGAGGTCCTTGACAAGGAACAGAATTTTGCGTTCAACGATCATTATCTTGATCTCGACTATGACCTGTCAGATGTGCTTTTCATTACAACGGCAAATACTCTGCCCAACATCCCCCTGCCCCTTCAGGACCGGATGGAAGTGATAAGGCTTCCCGGCTATACAGAGCTTGAAAAACTGAATATCGCAAAACAGTTCCTTATTAAAAAACAAGTCGAGGAAAACGGACTTAATATTGAAAATATCTCTTTTACTGATAAGGCCATTCTGGCAATAATAAGAAATTACACCAGAGAAGCCGGGGTCAGGAATCTGGAGCGCGAGATATCCTCTATCTGCCGCAAGGTTGCCAAAGAGGTCGTAAGGGCAGGCGGGCAAAAAACCAAGGTGGTTATTAAATCTCAATCCATTCACAAATACCTCGGCGTCTCCAAATACCGCTATGGCCGCACTGAAGAAAAAGATACAATCGGCTTAACCACAGGCCTTGCCTGGACAGATGTGGGAGGCGAACTCCTTCAGACCGAGGCCACTATTATGCCAGGCAAGGGGAAACTGTCTCTTACAGGGAAGCTTGGAGAAGTGATGCAGGAATCAGCACAGGCGGCTTTGAGCTATGTCAGATCCAGGGCAAGATACTTGAAACTTCCTGACAATTTTTATGAGAAGATAGATATCCACATACATGTGCCTGAAGGTGCTATTCCCAAAGACGGGCCTTCAGCAGGCATAACCCTTGCCACTTCGATAGTATCAGCTCTTACAAGAAAACCTGTTAAACGTAATGTCGCCATGACAGGGGAAATAACCCTCAGAGGAAGAATTCTCCCGATCGGCGGTCTCAAGGAAAAGATTCTGGCCGCCCATAGAGGAGGTATTTCCAGGGTATTGATTCCTTTTGATAATAAAAAGGATATTGAAGAAATTCCAAAGAAAATTCTCAAAAAGGTTGAGCTTATTCTTGTAGAGCATATGGACGATGTCCTTCGTGAGGCATTGGTACTTAAAGATGATGAAAATCTTTTTGCACCTGATGGGGAATGCAAGCCCTTTGAAATTAGTGATATTTCAAACAAAGAAAATTCAGACGAATCGTCATTAGTCGCACACTGAAACTTTAAATTTACTTGACAAGCATGAATAAAACTATTAGATATTATCGGCTTCAGGCGGGTAGCTCAGTGGGAGAGCGTCGGCCTTACAAGCCGAGGGTCGCAGGTTCAAATCCTGTTCCGCCTACCATGGGG
>JAFGMQ010000237.1 GCA_016927455.1 Deltaproteobacteria bacterium | reverse complement strand
ATTAATTCATCGGCCATTGGCGGATCAACCGAATCCAGCAGAACTGTTTTTTCACTGCCATGAATCAGATAGGCATTGTATGATGTGCCGTCCGGCAGGGGGATGAGTGAATCAAACAGGCGCCTGGACCAGTCAACTGATCCAAGCAGGTAGATATTGTCCCTTATTTTTCTTTTTTTCATGAGAGCCCCTCCTGTTTAAAAATTACAAAAATCAGTCCAGAGAGTTAACGCAACTCATATAGCCTGCCGGGTCAATATTGCCCACAGCGCAACGATATGCCGGCCAGTTCAGATTGTTTATATTACTGGCTTCGTTGTGTCCGGCATAGTAAAATCTGCGGAAGTCATCCTCTTTAAAACTGTCTGAAAAAAGCTCAGAATAAAGTGCAGGCAAGGCCCGTGTTAGCGATGTCATAAAACCATAGGCCTGAGAGAATATATATAAGGTTTCATAATCCGGCGCATGGTTTTTGAGATCAACAGCCTCGGTGCGGTAATCCAGCAGTTCCCAGTCATCTGCATCCATTCTAAACACCCTGTATGCCGGGTTGTTTCCAAAAAGGGGAGTTACTGCCGGATTGACAATCGTTATCAGGTGTGATTCATTTCCATTCGCCTGTGCCATCCGGTATTCTTCCATGTGGGTATGGCCGCAGAATGTAATATTTATAATTTCCTGATACTTTTCAATAATCTTAATAAAGCGATCCTGATACCCCTTTTTCCACATCATCCCAACATCAGAGATATGTCCCTTTCTGTCCATATATTGGCTTACTGTCCAGTATATATCAGGGCCCGGCGGTATATGGCTCAACAGCCATACTCTCTTTCCATCAGCCACAGCCTTTGCCAGTGTCTGCTCAAGCCACTCAAGCTCTTTCAGGCCAGGATCATCACCGTCCTGCAATCCGACGGGCCTGTTTATGGAAAAAAATATGCTGTTCAGGCAAACAAAAAGGATCTCTGAACCGTCCGGTTCTACCGCATAATAGCCGCCCTCCTCATAGGTAGCAAGAAATCCTGAAGGGTCTGTGCTCCCTTCAAGCAGTATATCATAGAAAAGCTCGGCCGTATCATCAAGAAAACTGCCTCCTGCCACAATACTATAGTCTCCGGCATAGGAATCGTTATTTCCCAGCACAAAAATAACCGGAGCTGTTTCAAAACGCTCCCGGACCTGCATAATAAAAAAACTAACAGTCTTCAGAATAAAGGATTTTAGAGCTTCCTCATCCTCCCTGCCGAAGAAAGTAAAAAACTGCTTCCTGAACTCATGGGCAAGGATATCGCCCAGAAATAGAATAAATTGATCCCCTTCCACGGCAAGGCCTGCAGAGTCAAGGGTTTTTACAAGCAGGGGATAATTGGTTTCCTGTCCCCATGAAGGAAGGTCCGCAGCGCTCGAAGAAGAGAATATGGCTGCCCAATCTTCAGCTTCGGCCCGGACAAGGTCGTCCAACAGTTCGGGGTCATAAAATGGTGTAAAATGAATATCAGTAAATACAACAAAGCTTTCAGAAGATGTTGTCTGGAATCCGGATGACCCCAGTCTGCATCCAGCTGAAAAGCCGAGAATCAAAATTAAAATTAAAAGAAGTGACGGACAGAAAAACCATTTTGGAATATAGCGACTGTGCATTTATAACCCCCTCCTTCCATTCCGGACTTAAGGATCATGCATAAAAACACCATGTAAGCAAGTTAATCAGTATATCGCACATTATAATGATTGAAAAGCGTATAATACGAACCAATCCGGATTCAGATTCCAAAGTTATCCGGATGAGGATTCCACACCAAAACGGATAAGCTTATAAGGTCGAAACGCTTTACCCTGCATAAAGGAGAATGCTCAAAAACATATCCATTCATCATTGATTAAAGGCCCCGGTTCATGCCTCACAAATCAATTGACTCATACTGCTGATACTCCTATAATCGCTCTGCGTTAAAGGTAATTCATTTAATAACGGAAAGGCAGGGATGTTGTATGAAGAAAATAGCCATCTTGTTCTGTCTGCTGTATCTTGTGTCGCTGGCGGTTACGGGCTGCGGAAAAAACGACGGGCCCTCCGTGATCAAAGTGGCCGTCTGCCCGACGTCGCCGCCTAACATGTTTGAGGAGAAAGGCCAGTATCTGGGCATGGACCTGGACATATTTGATGGTTTTTGCAGGGCCAGGGGACTCCAGTATAAAATTACGTCTTATGACTGGCAGGGTATGCTCGGGGCCGTGATCGGCAAACAGGCTGACGTGGCCTTTTCGGCGATCTCAATCACCGATAAACGCAAAGAGGTCATGGACTTTTCCAAACCTTACATGGACAATACCTGGAACCTGGTCAGCCTGAAGGACAGAAATATCCTGATCAACGACCTGGGCGATTTGAAGAAATATTCCATCGGATATCCGCGCGGTATGGCCTACAGTGATTTCATCAAGGAAAAGCTGGAGCCGCAGGGAATTTATAAGCTGAGCGACGTCAAGATGTATCCTACCTATAATGAAGTACTGGCCGACCTGAGAAACGGCAACCTCGATCTGGCATTTCTGGACGGTTCTGTTGCCTCGGTTTACAGGAAGAAAATGAACATTCAGGACAGTTATGTCTTTACCGGGTTCGATATGTTCGGGTTCGCTTTTCCAAAGGGATCGCAGCTTCGCGAGGATTTTGACCGTTATCTCACACAGATAGGGCCGGAGAAACTCCAGGCCATTGTTGACAAGTGGATGAAATAGAAGGGCGAAAACCAGACCGATGACTTTCCCCGACATTATGATCATCCTTGCCAGGGGCGCCGGGTATACCATCCTGGTAACGATTGCCAGCGTCAGCGCCGGTTTGGCCGCGGGACTCTTCCTGTCTGTTCTGGGTACACTGAGATGGAAGGCAGTCTCTTTTTTCCTGGGGGCTTATACCTATGTATTCCGAAGCATTCCGGTTCTGGTCCTTCTTTTTCTCGTATTTTTCGGACTCCCTGGCCTCGGCATCCGCATATCTCCTTTTGTATCAATCGTCCTGACTCTGGGGCTGATATCAGGCGCCTATCTGGCAGAAATCTTCCGCGGCGCCATGGCCGGTGTTGGCCAGGACGAAATTCTGGCGGCCGAGGCCTCCGGAATGAACCGTATGCAGGTTTTTCTCTACATCATTTTTCCCCAGATGTTCCGCATGTCCATTCCGGGCATGATCAATGAGTTTACGACGGTATTGAAATACACCCCATTTGCCTACACGGTGGGGATACCCGAAATCATGAAGGAGGCCATGAGTCTCGCCGTTATGACTTTGCGCGGGCTGGAAATATATCTGGCCCTCGGCATAATCTATTTCATAATCTACAGATTATTTGTGATGCTTTTCATGACCCTCGAAAAGAAATATCGCATTCCCGGCCTGGCACCCGAGTGATAAGGAACATTAATGGCGCTGATTCAGGTAAGAAATCTTGTAAAGAAGTTCGATGGCAGGGACGTCCTCAAGGGCGTCAGCATCGACCTCTATAAAGGCCAGGCCAAAGTGCTTATGGGTACGTCAGGATGCGGCAAGTCCACACTCCTTCGCTGCCTGAATCTGCTTGTACAGCCAACATCAGGGCAGGTTATCTTCAAGGGAGAGGACATCACTCTTCCGGGCGTGGATGTCCGCAAAGTCCGCGGGGAGATAGGATTTGTGTTTCAGCATTTTGCCCTCTACCGCCACCTGACAGTGGAAGAAAACGTGACACTGGGGCTGCGCAAGATAAAGAAAATAAAGTCAAGGGAAGCCTCTGAAAAGGCATCATACGAACTTAACCGTGTGGGCATGTTTGAGCACAGGAATAAATATCCGGCCCAGCTGTCAGGGGGACAGAAACAGCGGGCGGCCATTGTCCGCGCACTGGCCATGGACCCTGACGTGCTTTTTCTGGATGAACCGACATCGGCCCTTGACCCTCAGATGTCGCGGGAAGTCGTCACAGTCATCAACAGGCTCTTTCTGGACAATATCACCATGTTCTGCGTCACCCACGATGCCTTTCTGGCAAAGTACATTTCCGACAGCATAGTTTTTATGGACGATGGAGTAATTGTGGCGGAAGACAT
The DNA here is from genome assembly GCA_016927455.1 of Deltaproteobacteria bacterium. Lineage (GTDB taxonomy): Bacteria > Desulfobacterota > DSM-4660 > Desulfatiglandales > Desulfatiglandaceae > JAFGMQ01. The sequence goes on along the minus strand of JAFGMQ010000237.1, from coordinate 6,416 downwards.
TGCTGAGCGCCTCTTTTATGAATCCGCTGATCCGCGCATTAAACAGTTTTTCATGAGCGTCGCAGACCACAGGTAACCTTATGGATCCTTTCATAAACGACCTGATAGTTTACTGGCCACAGCTCCTGGCCGGACTTGAAAGAACCCTCATCCTTATGGTCATTGTTTCGTTGACCGGACTGGCCGGCGGGGTCTGCGTCTTTTATCTCACCCTTGTCAAAAGCAGCATTTTGCACAAGTGGACAGAGGCCTATATCTCTTTCTTTATAGGGACTCCCCTTCTGGTACACCTTTTTCTGATGTATTACGGGCTGCCGCAGCTGGGCATTCGTCTGTCGGCACTTACCGTGGCTGTCATCGGCTTTACACTGAATGTATCCGCCTATAACGCCCGTTACCTCGCGACTGCCTATAACGGGCTCGATAAAGAGGAGCTGGAAGCTGCCCGTGCGCAGGGCTTTAAACATTCTGAAACATTCCGTCTGATAATTCTGCCGCAGGTGATGCGTCTTTCGGTTCCCTCTTTAACCAACCAGGTAATCCAGAACCTTAAGGATACATCAGTGGCTTTTCTGATTCAGTATCATGATTTATTTGCCCAGATCCAGGAAATCGCTTCAAGCAACTTCCATTTCTTTAAGGCATATATGACGGCAGCACTGGTCTACCTTGCCCTTGTCTCAATTGTTGTCCTGGCGGCTCGCCGGTTTGAGAGGTTCATCTCCCTGCCGGGGTTCGAGACACATTGACCCTTTAAGGCGCAGTAACTTAAACTGTCTGTTTGACTGATAATTCAAACGGGATTTATAATACAGAGGCAAACAGATATTTTTTTGAAAGGAAACATGAGAACGAAAATCATATTCCACGAGCGCTATTACAACTCCGGTTATGCCATGGACCCCGCTGCTTCCGAGGGCCGTTTAAACGGGATCATGTCATTGATAAAAAGTCAGCCCGAACTTTATGAAATAATCACGCCGGACCCGGCAGGCGAAATTGACATCCTCAGGGCACACGGCAGAAGTCATTACGAGAGTATCATGAGAAACCCCTTCCTTTATGAGCTGGCGGCACTTGCAGCAGGAGGGGCAATAAAGGCAGCTGAAATCGCATACGATGGCAACCCTTCTTTTGCGGTTATTCGGCCCCCCGGGCACCATGCATCGGCAGATTCGTGCTGGGGGTTCTGTTACTTCAACAATATGGCCGTAAGCCTGCTTAAGCTCTTTTCGGAAGGGAAAATAAAAAGGGCATTTATCCTTGATTTTGATCTCCATACCGGAGACGGAAATATCAACATTCTACAGAACCGCAGAGACGGATTTAAAGTCCTCATTCTTAACCCAGCAGCGCCAGGCAGAAAAGGCTATCTGAGGGAAGTCGAAGAATACATGAAAGACCTTCCGGATGTCGATATATTTGCGGCATCAGCAGGATTTGACCAGGGAATATCCGATTGGGGTTCTCTTCTGTATCCTGAGGATTACACTGACCTTGGAAGGCTCATGAAGGAATATTCCGAAAAGATCTGCAAAGGACGAAGATATGCGATCCTGGAAGGCGGTTACAACCATGAAGCAATAGGTGTGAATACGGATTCCTTTTGCAAAGGATTCAATTAGCAGGTGAGGGGTTAAATTCTTTTTTTCCCCCTGCCCTTCCCTGAAATTCTAAGGATCTGCATAAATCTGAATGCTTAACGGATTAATGTGAAGGAGCCGGGCGTTCATGCCCGGGAAGTAATGCAGCCAGAATTGTGCACGCTATCGGCAGAAAAGCCAGCACCATAAAAGTAGCATGCAGACCGTGGTGATCTCCTATCCAGCCGAGAACAGGAGTAATAATCCCTCCAAAGGAAAAAGCCAGACCTAGCGTTATACCCGAGGCAAAACCCACCCTGTTTGGCAGAAAGCTCTGGCCCAGTACTATCAGAGGGCCCGTTGCAGCTGAATTAAGAAGCCCAATGGGAATAAGAATAAAGAAGGCCCATGACGGGTCAGATGTATATGCGAATATGGGGAAAACGGCCGAGAGTATAGCGAATTCAATTACCACCGCTGTTCGCAAGCCTGCCCTGTCCGCTATCCTTCCACCCAGAATGTTCCCTATTATACCTGCAGTGAAAAAAACTGTGAGCGCAGACGCCCCCGCAGCCTTGGACTGGTTGAGTACATTAATCCAGAAGAGTGGAAGAAAAGTATTTATCCCGTAGAATATAACTGAACGGATAAGAACCAGCAGTGAAAGACATGAGAAAGCGCCCCAGGCGTCGGTGCCTTTTACCTCCTGCTGTGTCCCTTTCTTAACATCTGTATCGCGCTGTTCCCAGAGTCCGGGAAGAAAAAAGACCAACAGTAAGGTTGCTGCAACTGCGGGAAGGGCCAGGAAGGCGGTCCCCTTTAAACCCCACCTGAGGAGGGCAAAGCTGGCAATCAGCGGCCCCGAGGCAAACCCGAGAAGGCCCCCGACAGCAAAAATACTCATGGCAGTAGCCTTTTTATCGCCAGCGAACCGGTTTGAATGGCGGGCCCCTTCGGGATGAAATGCGGCGACCCCAATGCCGCTCAATGCAGCGGCGATAAGCCCTGTGTTATAAGTCGGCGACAGACCAATGCAGGAGAGTCCCAGTCCCGCAAGAAGGACTCCGACAGGAATAAGCCAGGGCCTTGAAAGTTTGTCGGCAACATAACCGAACGCAGGCTGTGTAATCGTCGAGACAAGTGTTGTTGTGAATACTACTGCTGCGGCAGCAGCATAGGTTAGACCGTGCGCAGCGATAAAAAAAGGAAGGAGAACAGGGATCGCTCCCTGATTGATATCCGTTGCCATGTGGGCCAGGGTAAGAAGTCCAACCGATCGGTATTTCAAAGCTCCTCCTGACAGCAGCATTTAGATATCACTTCAGAACATCCGGCCCGGCACAATATGATTTCAGGCAGCATAAAACCAGGAATGGTTTACCGTTCGTGACAGTCTTTACAGGCCTTGTACGGGGCATCTGTGGATCCCCATTCTTTTTTTAACTTCCTGTGACATTCAATACAGTTCCTGTGCATGGCCACCTTGAGTTTTTTCACATTGTCGTCACTGTCACATGGATCATGGCATTCAATGCATTTATTGACCCAGTTCCCCTCCTCCCATATGTTCTCGCCGTCAATATAGTCATGGTGGCACCTGCTGCATGATAATTCATAGTCTTCAGCATGACTGAGATGAGTAAACTCTACAGGGCCGCGCAGGTTTTTCCCGCAAATCTCCTGATCAAAAACAATAACATCAGGCATCTCCTGCTCATCGGAAGCCGGTAAATAATTTACAGCAATAACTGTCAGGAATGCCGAGACAGACAGGATTACAAGTGTTTTAGATAATACAGGTCTTTTAATCATCTGTTCCCCCAGGTAAAAACATGAATTTTCGCAGCCTCCCTGTTATTATTTACCAGAAAGGCATTTTTATGAGCAAGTTGAGTTTTTCAGGTATTTCAGAAGAATCTGAAAATGAGAATCTTCATATCCACGGGTTATCAATAAAAGAAATGATTTTTAGATAAATGAGATGAAGAGTCAATAGAAAAAAACCTGATAATTCAAACCAGAAGATGCTCCGGTTCACATTCAGGGTTTTATTTCCTTTCTCCTCAATGTGAACTTTGTGAATTCACCCTTGGAAAGCAATGTACCAGGGCAAAAGAAGGCAGAAGCCTCAAAAGGCATGCAAGACAAACCGAATTAGAGGCCATGCTTGAAAAAGCAAAGGGTAAGAGTGCAAAGCGAAACATAAAGCATCTCAGGATTTATCAGAGCGGTCGTTTGTTGGGTCAACGAGATATGGGTTCAAGCGTGCCAATTGGCGAAGGTCATGGCGCATGGAGATACAGGATTTCCTTATTGCCGCTATTCAGAATATCACCATCCTCATAAAGCAGCCAAAGGATAGAATGTAGAGTCAAGAGGTGGCGCGGTAGTTTAGGTTGGGCCTATCTGTACGTGGTACCATGCGCCCGGATATTGCATCTCATTGGTCATCCTTCCTGGTGGCCAATTCTAACCGGACAGATTATGTGCTGAAACTCCGGACATATTAACTGTTTCTAACATGTTACACAAAATAATTGACAGCACCAGAATTCTGTGTTGATGTAAAAAAAAGCCATAATACGAAACAGGTTTTTCGACAATTTCATTGTCCGGATATTAGGGGATTTGTGTGAGCGGGTGCTGGAAGAGAATTGAAGGCTGCTCCCGGCATCTGAGCGGGCGGAAGGCGGTCGATTAAAGTGTCAGGCATGAGCTAATACAGATAAGGAGGTTGAGATGAAGAGGACGGTTATGGTGGCATTTCTTTCGGTATTGGTTCTGGCAGTTTTATTCTCGGCGGAAAAGTCCGAGGGGGCGAAGCCCAATTATTCACCCTGGGGTAACGTGAGAGTTAAAATGATCGGCGGCGATAACTTAACCCAGGAGCAGAAGGACTTTCTGCAAAGCACGATGGACCGGCTGTGCGATCTTGGATGCGAACAGACCGCTCGGGATCTGAACCAACACATCCGGAATGGAAACGTAAGCTTCGGAAAATTGAAGGGCGGTGTTACCGCGAAGGCAGGATCCAAGTTTTTTGGTTACCTTGATCCGAGGGATAACAACCTAATCATTAACATGGACACATTCAATCAATGGACGGTTGCGAAGAAAGGTCTTGACAAGGCCAGAAAGAAAGGAGACGAAAAGGGCATAAAGAAACATCAGAACCGGATCGATATGCTCCAGACAGCGATGTCATTCACCATGGTTCATGAAATGGTTCATATGACTCAGTATTGCCCTGCATCAACCCCGGAATCCGAGGACCCTGCCTACAAAAGCCAGTTAGCGGCGTGGGAACATTTCATTAAAACGTGCGAGAATGATATCAAGCATATCATGAACAAGAAGCAGCAGACCAAAGGGGATGCCGAGAAACTTGAATGGCTGGTTGAGAACACCCAGATGGTCGTGGCCGACTACGACGTATCCGTGAACTCGATGTTCGGGAAGGATGGGGTAATCCAGGAGGGATGTGTCACACCCGGAGTATTTATTAATATTAAGGCTTATAAGGATGCAATCGTGAGCCGTATCAACAACCTGCTGAACGATGCGCGCTGGGTGCTGAATGATCGCGGGCCGAAAACATCAGGAATTGCATTGCCAGGTTCAGCGGGAGTGAAAGGCCTACAGGACAGTCCCGGAGTGCCTTTAGGCTCCGGCGCTGGTTCAACAAAAACTCCTAGTGACAAGAAAGTTGCCGAAGAAAACTGGGATAAAATATACGAAGGCTGGGATAAGAAATACGAAGGCTGGAACAGGATATACGAAGGCTGGGATAAGGTATACAAATAGCAATTTGAAAACAGGATATCTCCACAATAAATTTCATCAAGGGGTCAAGCCTGCTGTTGAGTGTTAATCATTTTTTTTAATATCTTGTTTACAGGATATTTTTATCAAATCCAGAACAGATAAAGATGAGAATGACCGGCAAGGTAAAAATCGAAAGCTGCGCTCAAGATCAGAGGAAAATATCAACTGACAGCAGAAAGGAAACTTTACTTCTTTTGCAGAATTGATTGCCTGCCGGGTGGGCAGAGGAGAAGGATGACCCTTGCTCTTTATATTCAATTTGACATGCAGTCTCCCTTCTTTTATACTTTCGCCATAAAAAACACTATGTTATCATCTACTATTTCTAACGACGATGAAACTGATTATTTCCAATATAAACAGCAAAGATTCAGAAAATGAATACCTGTTGGGAGAGGGCATATTTCTAATTGGAAGAAACCCGGAGAACGATATACCTCTAAATGATACCTTTATATCCAGGCAACATGCTGAGTTAAGTGTCAGTAACGGGATCGCTGTCATTGAAGATCTGGGAAGCCGAAATAAAACTTTCGTCAATGATAAAGCCGTAAAACGGGCTATCTTAAAAAATCGAGATAAAATCCAGATCGGAGATTATAATTTAGAATTTCTTTCAGATACATTTGTTGAAAAAGCCCCTGATATTAAGACTTCTATCACCACGGTCTTTAATGCAGATGACAATCCTCTTTTTACTCGAGAATCGGATTGTTCGGACAGGTCTGAATTACTATTAGCACATCAGAAATTAATAGCCCTTTATAAAATTGGCAATATTATAAACACAACCCTTAAGACTGATGAACTCTTAGGTAGAATACTGGATAGTATTTTCGAGGTTATGAACGCCGACAGAGTATCAATTCTGGTATGGGATGATGAATTAAATGATTTTAAGATATCCATAGCCCGAAGCAGAGATAAAAGATACCTTGCTTCAGAAATCCAATTCAGCAGAACCATCTTCGAGGAAGCTTTTAATAATAATAAAGCAGTGCTTACCCT
>JAFGMQ010000236.1 GCA_016927455.1 Deltaproteobacteria bacterium | reverse complement strand
CTTACCTTAATACCTCGGTCTATTCTTTCTTTTCGCTTTTTCAATTGACTATATCCTTTCTTCAAGCTCCTTCTGTTTCCCGAAAAGGCCGGAAGGCTTAATAACCAGCACTATCAGTATAGCTGCCAGGCTTACTATCATCGTCCAGTGTGAGCCAATATAGGAATCGGTAAAGCGTTCAGCAAAACCGATTACAAAACTGGCCAGGATAACTCCTCCGGTGCTTCCAAGTCCTCCTATAATGCATACAGCCAGGGCCTTTATCAATACATCGTAACCCTCACCCACAGAAATTGTACCAAGGGGAATAATAACCGTAGCCGCAACAGCTGCCAGGCCTGCACCGAATGAAACGCTCAGGGTAGCAATCCGGTCTGAATCCATCCCGAATGTAAGTGCTGTTCTTTCGTCCTGGGCTATGCCCCTGAAGGCCAGACCAAGTGAGGTGTGATGTGTGAAAAGCCAGAGGAAGATAATCAGGCACAGCCCGATGATAACAATCAGGATCCTTTGCATGTCCACATAGGTGCCAAGGATAAAGAAGCTTTTGTCGACGAAAACCGGCATGGTATATTCAAAACCGATAAAACCAAGATACCTGAATAATTCCAATATGGACAGGCCGATCCCGAATGTTGCAATTACCTCGGATACTGGTTGGCCGCGGACCCGCAAAAGCACGAATCTGTACATAAGAGCGCCCAAAAAAATTGTAAAGCATATTGAAATAACTACAGAAACAATATATGGAAACCCCAATAGATTAAGGAGCATCCAGCTTACATAGGCGGCCAGCACATAAAAGGCCCCGTAAGCAAAATTTGCTACACCGCTTATGCCAAAGGTCAGATTAAATCCGATGGACATCAGTGCAAGTATAAAACTGTTAATCAAGGCGTATATTATTGTGCCGGCTACCATTGTATTAACCTTTACAAGATTTTTTTATTTTTGCGATTTCAGGCCCTTTGGAAGCTGGATACTGCCTTCTGCAATAGCCTCCGGAAAGACAATGACGCGATCTCCTTTGTCGGTCCACTGAAACACTGCGGCAACTGCAGTTTCCGACGGATTGAGATCATAAATGACCTGGTGACCATCATCAAACTTGATCCGCCCAATAACGCCCATCCTGTCGGTGTTTTTGATCTCTGCAGCTATTGCATCCGGGTCAAGGCTCCCTGCTCTTTCAATTGCCTCAGCAAGAATATAAATGGAATCGTAGGTCGGTCCAGGAGCATGACCAGCCTCCAGGGGCTTTCCCCATCTCTTGATGTATGCGTCGTTAAATGCCTTTGACATGGGCACTTTTTCAGAGGCTATAGCACTTCCCAGTTCAAAATTGCAGTTCACCGCTCCTCCTATCTTACCCTCAAAGGTCTTCCAGGCGCCCGGGCCGGCTAATGGAGAAATAAAGCCTGCCAGCAGGGCTGGTACTTTCATTGAATTCCACTGTTTGACCAGGATCCCGCTCTGGGGCATATCGAATATCGGTAGGATTACCTGAGCGCCTTTGGCCCTCGCCTTCATCAATGCGGAAGAAAAATCAGAAGTGCCGGTAGGATAAGCTTCATGGTCCAATACTGTCCAACCCTCCTTGTCGAAATACTGCTTTTTCATCAAATCCGCAGTAGCACGGGCCCAGGCAACATCCTGATTCATAATGTAAACTTTATTGAATCCGAACTCCTTATTAATAAAAGCCATTGTACCGATCAGATATTTCACCAGATATTTGGCATTAAGGCATGTCCTGAATATGTATCTGTATTTGTCCGGTGCCTCTTTAATCTTTGCCTCAGATGCCGGGGTCATGGCAATCGTTCCAATCATTGGCACCTTGTACTTTGAAACGATATCCATGGCAGCCAGCAAAGCCTCGGAACGGAAAGGACCAATAACAATGGCAGCGGGTTTTTTTTCAAGGATAATCTTTTCAATTCCCAGAAGTGCCTCTGGTACCGGCACCCCCGGGGCGGCATCTCGAATGTCGATAGATTCAACCTTAAAGGGGCGCATTGAATTCCCTACCTTTACACCACCCCTGGCGTTGATTTCTTCCACTGCCATTTCTACTACCCTGAGGCCCTCCTTACCCTCTACAAATCCTGTGGAGGTTGGTACGGCAATGATTATGGGTTCCTCAGCAAACCCATACTGCCCGTTCGCGGACAAAATAAAAGCCAAAGATAACAGAATTACCAAGATCCAAAGTTTCTTTTCCATGTCTCCCTCCTCAGAGTTCAAATTTCCGCAAATATTTGTGAAATTGTTTTGTTAAAAAGTTTATTGATAATGGCCTGTTTGAAAAGCCTTCCGGGTTATGAATTTTTATGAGAGAATCAGTATTAATGTGCAACACTGTTTATAATGCACTTTTTAAACCTGGATCAAAAGGCGGTGCTATTTCTGTTCAAAAATACCTGTTGTAAAAATATCCCAAAAGAAATCTCCGAGCTGATCAGGAGTAACTTGACCATCCTGCCTGTACCACTTGTATGTAAAGTGAACCATTCCAAAAAAGGCAAAAGACGCTACAGCCGTTGGAATTGATTTCATAAATCCCTGCTGTTGAAGTTCTGTAAGAATCCCTTTTAACACCTCAACATAATGTCTTTCTTTCTCAATAAGTCTGTCTCGATAAACAGGGCTTAATTGATCAAGTTCATTTACGAGCAATATCAGCCGGTCGCGATCACCGGCATAAAAACTTGCATAGAAATGCATGAAATCACGTAGTTTTTCTAAAGGAGGGGCATCATACGCATATAGACTGTCTATCTTTTGAAGCGCAACTGTCATGGAGTCATCCATAATCTTAAACAGCAGGTCTTCCTTGCTTTTAAAGTAGTGGTATAGGGAGCTCTTCTGCAGCTTTAGTGCCTGGGCAAGTTCACGTATTGATGTTCCGCTGTAGCCTCTCTTTGCAAAAAGATGGGCAGCGGTATCATAGACAATCTTTTTTCTCTGGTGAAAACTGTGTCTTTTCATTCAGCCCTGCCGAACGAACAGTCGTTAGATTTTAAATTAGATATTTACCATTGGCCAAATTACCATGTCAAGAAAAAATACATAATAATTTGCAAGGGCAATAAAATTCTAAACTATTGGTATTATTATTTGCCTATAAACAGGCCCGAAAAAGTGAAAAGATCTGGGCTTCAACTGCCCCAGCGTTTGAACAGGT
>JAFGMQ010000041.1 GCA_016927455.1 Deltaproteobacteria bacterium | reverse complement strand
TTAATGAGCAGTTAATCCTGAGATCTGAGGAAGGAAAAAGGTATATAAGAACCCTCCTCAAAGAAGGAAGAGCAATCCAGTTCGAGACAGAAGTCAGGCACAGGGACGGGGGTATCATATGGGTATCGATCAATGCTCGTGTGGTAAAGGATTCTGAAGGGAATATTCTGGGATACGAAGGCACCACCGAGGATATTACGGAACGTAAAGAGGCAGAAAGGAATCTGGAGGTTTCTGCTGACAAGCTCAGGAAGAGCCTGATCGGCACCATTGAGGTCATATCTATGATGCTTGAAATGCGGGATCCTTATACCGCGGGGCATCAGAGGAGGGTATCAGGCCTTGCCCGTTCCATTGCCCAGGAGTTGGGTCTGCAGGGTGATGTAATTGACAGCATCAGGATTGCAGGTAACATCCATGACATAGGCAAGATGTCGGTGCCAGCGGAAATACTGGTCAAGCCGGGCAGATTGAGTGAGATTGAGATGGAGCTTATGAAGGCCCATCCCCGGACAGGTTATGATATACTGAAGGTGGTGGACCTGCCAGCTCCCACCGCTGAGATTGTCCTTCAGCACCATGAAAGGCTTGACGGTTCGGGATACCCGCAGGGACTCAAGGGCGAAGAAATTCTGCTGGAGGCTCAGATAATGGCCGTTGCGGATGTCGTCGAGGCTATGGCATCACACAGGCCCTACAGGCCGTCGCGAGGCCTTGAGGCAGCCCTTGAGGAGATAGAGAAAAACAGGGGGATCCTCTACCATAATGATGTGGTAGATGTTTGCCTCAGTCTGTTCAGAGAGAATGGGTTCAGCTTTGAACAGACATAATCATTGATGATATACTGAACACCTGTCCACGGGAATGACGAATTGCCAATCCCCTTTTTCCTGTTCAGAGGTACCTGTTTTTTAAATACCTGAATGCCCTAAATACTGGTTTATTCCCTGTGCCAGCGTTTTGATCATCTCGCGGAATTTATTTTCTTCGGGCTGCAGGAGCGTAACACGAAATCCCTGAAGCTCTGTATTAAAGGAGGAAAGAGGAACTACGCAAATACCCTTCGCCGCCAGGAGGTAATAAACAAAACGTTTATCAGGAGAGACGCCCGGCCTGGACACAAGTGATTCTATGAGTTCCCTCATCTCCTGATTCCTTATGGGCAGCGACTGTTCATTATTGAGAAGTCCATCTTCAAAAACGACACTCATATAGAAACTCCCGTTAGCGGGATTAGCGATAACCCCCTGTATTCCCTGAAGCATGTCGAAGGCTATGCCGGAGAAACGTTCATAGCGCAGGCGTCTTTCATTCAGATGCCCCGGATATTCAGGATGGCTCAGTATCCTGGGGATGGCCCTTTGCGGCAGTGTGGTGGAACATACTTCCAGCATTTTTGCATTAAGTATGCTTTTTATATAGGATGCAAAATGAGGATCCCTGTCCATGTTGTAGATCTCAATCCACCCGCAGCGCGAGCCTGGCCAGGGAAACTCCTTTGATATTCCCTTCATGGATATTGCCGGAACGTCACCTATGACGTCCGATAGTGATTTCGTACTCCGGCCGTTGTAGACAAGATTCTCGTAGATTTCATCTGCAATTATGAAGAGACCGTACTGCCGGGCTATGGAGACTATTTCCCTTAGATATTCCTCAGGATAAACCATTCCTGTCGGGTTATCAGGGTTGATTATGAGGATGCCTGCAACGGCCGGGTTGTACTTGACCTTTTTATGAATTTCCTCAACATCAGGTTTCCAGTTGTTGCAGGGATCAAGATTATAAGTAAGCGGAGACAGGCCGGCATGAGCTGCCTCGGAGGAGGAATGGGTCGTGTATGTGGGTGAAGGTGTGATGACCCTCGCCGTGGTTCTAAGCAATCCATAGACCTTGGCAATGGCATCCCCAAGGCCGTTAAAAAAAATAATATCTTCGCTTTTAAGGCGTACACCTCCGTTGCTGTTATTGCGTGCTGAAAGAAAGGCCCTTGTCTCTTCCATGCCCTGGGTCGGACAGTAACCGTAGGTGCTGTCATCCAGAGCCAGTTCCGAGACAATTCTCTTCAGCCATTCAGGTACCCTCTCACCTTTTGCAACAGGATCTCCGATGTTTTCCAGATTGACCTCAAGCCCCATTCCGCGGAGTTTTTCTACAATGCCGATTATATTTCGGATTTCATAGGTAAGTTCACCGGCCCCCATGTGCACAATATTAGTCCTCATCCCTGTTGTTCTCCTTTAACTGTTTGCTGATAAAAAACAAAAAAGGCTGCGAATTTATCACAGCCCTGAAAATTAAAAGGGCTGCTGGTTTTGCCCGCAGCCCCTGTAAATCCTAATCTTTCAAAAATCAGATCATGGTATTTTCTATCAGGACCGCAGGCCGCCCGGCTGCTGATGCCGCAGCGGCGATAATAGCTTTACATGCTTTTATTGCCCTGATAGAAGAAAATTCCATGTTAATTACCTCAGTTAGATAATGATATCTTTCGCAAGTTTTTTATGGGATGTCAAGGGGAAATTTGCTGTCATGTTGAGGGATGATTATCAACCGGAAAGCATTGTTTGCAAATCGGATTTTTTTTGATATTAAATGACAACATGATACTGACAGGCTTATACTGTACAAGGTATATATTTTTTTTACGAGATCATCAGATTATTTGAATTTTGAGAAAAGCGACAATATGCTGAGAGGCTGAAAAATGCGCAATATCAAAAGCTCAGGAGGGTAGAGTATGAAAGTTATAAACATTGAAGATATTCCGTTTGAAGAAGTCAAAGGATTCGAGGGCGTCAGAAAGCAGGTCGTAATAGGGCCTTCTGAAGGATCAAACGAGATTGTATTACGATGCTTCAGTATTGATCCCGGAGCCAGCAGCCCATATCATACCCATGATTTCCCCCATCTTATCAAGGTGGAGTCGGGTGAAGGTTTTATAAAGGATGCTGACGGGAAAAACATTAACCTGAGAGCGGGTAAGTATGTTTATGTAAATGATAACGAGAAACACAGCATCACTAACACCTGCTCAGATATCCTTAGCTTTATCTGCATTGTACCAATCAGGGGAGAAAATCCCAGGTAAACGTTCAAGTCCCGGACAACTGGATATATTTAAGGATAGCCGGACGCCGAAACAGGCAGTTTTTTATCAGAGGGTATTAAAGTGAGAAGAAAAGAAAGGGAGATTAATGACTTAAAGGCTGTTGAGTCAATTATCAGTTCATCTAAAGTCTGCCGTTTGGCCCTTTCAGACGGAGATCAGCCCTATATTGTGCCATTATGCTTCGGTTACAGGGACAATGCCTTATACTTCCACAGTGCCGTCGAAGGTAAAAAAATGGAGATAATAAGGAAGAACCCGAATGTATGCTTTGAGTTTGAAAAGGATGTGGATCTTATAAGAGCCGACATACCATGCGGGTGGGGGATGAAATATCAAAGCGTTATAGGATTCGGTCGTGCATCTGTTATCGACGAGACTGATGATAAAATGGATGCTGTTAAAATTATTATGAGTCAATATTCTGATCATGAGTTTGAATTTAATAGGGATAGCTTGAATAAAATTCTAATAATAAAAGTGGAAATAAGCGAAATGACAGGCAAGAAGTCAGGATAATTCCTGAGAGAGCGAGGCAGAATCCTTGAAATGTTATATCTGCAGTTCGGACAGGATTGGTCCTTATATTGACATCAACGGCTATCTGATTAAACGCTGTATTGTATGCGGACACTGCATTACGACCCCTGTTCCCGAAAGGCGGGTGCTTAAAAAGATTTATGACGATCAGTATTTTGAGTCACACTATGTGAAGGCCGACAAGGGCACTAAAGAGTTCAGGAAACAGATCAGAAATAATCACCATAGGTTCAGGCTGCTCAGAAGGTTTCTGGCTGACGGAAAGATCCTGGATGTTGGTTGCGGAAAGGGTTATTTTCTCTATGCCTGTAAAAAGAGATACGATTGCAGCGGGTATGATGTTACCGATTCAAACAGAGACTATATCGAAAATGAATTAGGCATAAGGCTTTTTTGCGGAGACATAGATGAAATTGGCTCTGTTTTTGATGCAATAACACTTTGGCACAGCCTGGAACACTTGAGGGATCCCAGAGAAACTTTGAAGGAACTGCTTCAACTTTTAAGACCGGGTGGAATCCTGATTGCTGAAGTTCCTGTTTACTTCGGGATAGATGGAGTCATGCAGCACCATCAATGGCCAAACTGGGATCCTCCATTCCATTTACACCATTTTTCAAAGGATTCATTGTTCAGAATGATGGAGGGCCTGGGCCTTAAAATACTGACTGCAAAATCCTACCTGTCTGAATATGTAAGGTCAGAACTGAAGAGGCACTTTTTTTTCAGAATTTTTGCGCGAAGTATAGCAGGCAGATTTGAGGGCGGCAGTATTGCGGTTGTATGTAAAAAAATATCGATTTGAGGAGAGCTTTGCAAAACTGTCGTTATTTGTCAATGCCGCCGCCCAATACTGAGTATAGGTTTATCTGGTTAATAATTCTGGAAAGTCGGAGTGTGATGAGGCCGTGCTGTGCCGCGTAGAGGGAGCGTTGTGCATCCAGAACGCCCAGATAGCTGTCAATCCCGCTGTTGTAACGCTTTATTGAAAGACGGCAGGTTTCGGCAAGGGAATTAACCAGGGATTCCTGAGCCTCTACCTGCTCTTCAACCGTTCCCTGCGTGGCCAGTAAATCTGAAACCTCTCTGAAGGCCGTCTGGATAACTTTTTCATACTGAGTCAATGCAATTTCCCTGACTGTCTTGCTTACCCGAAGGGCGGCCCAGGTGCGCGCATCGAATATCGGCATGGTAATCCGCGGGGCAAAACTCCAGGTGCCGGTGCCGGATTCAAAGAGGCCTGACAGCTCATCGCTTGATGTCCCGACTGCAGTTGTAAGTGAAATTCGGGGAAAGAAGGCTGCACGTGCAGCTCCTATGAAGGCATATGCAGCTTTAAGCTGGTGTTCCGCCCCGATAATGTCCGGCCGGTTCAGCAGAACCTCGGAGGAAAGCCCAGGAGATATGTCTTTTGGTCTGACGATGCCCTCCAGGTCGTCAGGCAGGAGTTCTTCCGGAACCGGAGATCCGGCCAGAAGATTCAATGCATTCCGGTCCTGTGCTACCAGTTGGACAAAGCGGGCAACATCTCCCCGTGCGGCATCCACCTGTGTCCGGGCACGGTGCAAATCGAGTTCATTCGCAAGGCCGGCTTCGTACTGCCTCCTGATCAAATTGTGGACTCCCTGCTGATTATCAAGCGTAGAGCGGCTGAGTCTGAGATTTTCACGGTCCGCAGCAAGAAGCATATATGCCCTTGAAACACCTGATACCAGGGCAATCTCTGCACTTCTACGGGCCTGTTCCGTGGCCAGGTATTCCTGCAGTGCCTGGTCTCCAAGGTTGCGTATGCGGCCGAAAAAATCAATCTCCCAGGATGTGATACCCAGATCCACACTGTACTGTGTAGTGGTCCTGGGTTCTCCCGGGGCTGTAAAATCGCCGGAACTTCTTTTTTTGGTTCCGCTTCCTGTTGCATCAACCGGAGGGAAAAGCTCTGCCCGCTGAACCCCGTAGAGAGCGCGTGCCCTTTCAACACTCAAAGCGGCAAGCCTCAGATCACGGTTGTTATCCAAGGCCATTTCAATAATCTGAAGAAGCCTTTCATCGCCAAAGAAACTGCCTCGTTTCAGGTCTGAGACTGACAGTTTTCCCGTTGTATCATGCATATCGCCGTATGCTTCCCCTTGCGGCCATTGTGCAGGAATTGGTGCCTGAGGCTGTTCGTATTTCGGGGACAGAGAACAGCTGCTGACGAACAGCACAATTCCAATCAGTAAATATATCGAATGCCTGGTCATATCATTGCCCCCCTGAAGGATTCATGTCAGCAGGCTGAATTGTTTTTGTTTTTTTGAATTTATCGAAGGTCTTTCTTACCAGAACATAGAAAAGAGGTGTAAAGAAAACAACCAGCATGGTTCCTGTTATCATGCCCCCGAGCAGTGGAGTGCCGATGGCATTCATGGCCCCTGAACCCGCACCTGCTGCAAAAAACAGGGGCAGTACAGAGAGACCCGTTGTAAGCGAGGTCATGAGGATCGGACGAAGCCGAAGTCTCACAGCCTCAATCGAAGACTCGATCAGGCCTGCACCCTGCTCGAATCTGTCCTTCGCAAACTGAACGATAAGGATGGCATTTTTTGTAGTCAGGCCGAGGGTTATCAATAATCCGATCTGAAAATATATGTCGTTTGGCAGCCCCCGAATAGTCGATGCAAGAACGCCGCCTACTGCGCCCAGAGGCAATACCAGCAGGATCGCTATCGGTATGGGCCAGCTCTCATAAAGGGCCGCGAGATAGAGAAACATGACGAAGACGGCAAAGGCATACAAATAAGGTGCCTGTGCCGTGCCCTGCCTCTCCTGATAAGAGAGCCCTGTCCAGTCATATCCTATTCCCTGAGGAAGTTTCTCAGTTATCTCCTCCATGGCCTTCATTGACTCGCCGGAGCTGCGTCCGGGAGCCGCCTCACCCCAGATGTTCAGGGAGGGAAATCCGTTGAAGCGCTCCAGCCTGGGAGAACCAGTTTCCCAGCTGGTAGATGCGAATGAGGAAAAAGGAACCATCATGCCGGCAGTATTCCTCACATAAATCCTGTCAAGGTCATCAGGCAGCATGCGAAAGGGAGCGTCTGCCTGAACGTAAACCCGTTTTACCCGC
>JAFGMQ010000235.1 GCA_016927455.1 Deltaproteobacteria bacterium | reverse complement strand
TCAGAGGATATCTTCGCTCTTTGCTCTTTAAGAGAGATGCTCTATCTTTCCGCTCCAAGATTATTGCCCATAATCGGTTTTTTGGTACTCCCCATTATTTTGGGAATCTACTGGCAAAAGGTTCTTCTATCTGTAGCGGTTTTTGCTCTGCTGGCAATAAGCTGGGATATCCTGGTTCAGAGCAGCATGGTTTCTCTTGGTCAAGCGCTTTTTTTCGGAATGGGTGCCTATTCAGCAGGGATACTAAATCACTATTTTGGCTTGTCTCCCTTTTTTACAATACCGATTGCGACTGTTTCAGGCGGCCTTATCTGCACAATTCTCCTTTTGCCGGTTTTGAGGCTCAGAGGCATCTATTTCGCCATGGTTACCCTGATCATACCTTTGATGCTGGTCAGAGTAATCGAGGCAACCAAGATATTCGGCGGGACGGAAGGCATTAGCGGCCTGACGCCGCTTCCCTCAAGGTGGCTGGAACTGTATCTTGTTCTTGCAGTCCTTCTTGCAGCCCTTTTCGGATTTAGACGAATGATGGACTCAGATTACGGTCTTGTCTTAAAAGGCATTAATGACAATGACCGCTCTGTAATGAATGCAGGGATCAATATCTACTGGTTTAAGATACAGGCTTTGTTTATTTCCAGTTCAATAGGTGCTTTTGCAGGTGCGCTCATGACCCATGTATATATGTTCGTAGGTATGCCGGTTTTTGCCCTCGATTATTCAATACTTCCGATTGCCGCTGCAGTAGTTGGCGGACCGGGAACCCTGGCAGGGGCAACGCTGGGTGCCTTCATATTAGTGCCGCTTTCAGAGGCATTAAGGGGCGTGGGCGGACTTCGAATAGTGTTTTACGGGCTTTTTCTGGTCATCTTTGTCGTTGCACTGCCTGAGGGAATATTTCACTACATAAGACGCAAGTACCTTCAATTTGAACGATGGGTTGAGGTCGAAAAATGAGCACTTCTCCTTTGCTTCAAGTCAGCAATCTTACAAAAGTCTTTGGCGGGGTTCTGGCTCTCAACCGGCTGAATCTTGAAATCAGGCAGGGGGATTTACTCGGCATAATAGGGCCCAACGGATCAGGGAAAACAACCCTTGTCAATCTTATTACAGGCTTTGTAAAACCTTCATCAGGACATGTTTTGTATAACAATCAGGATATCTCCGGATGGGCACCATACAGGATTGTCCGTTTGGGTATCTCCAGGACGTTTCAGATGGTAAGGCCATTCTACCACCTGCCGGCCTTTAAAAATATGATCATTCCTCTGTATTCCTCACGGGTAAAGCACATGGCAGGCGGAAAATATGGAGACCGGGATGCAATCGCTCTGGACCTTCTGGAGGAAGTCGGTTTTGAGAGGGATTCCCACGTAGCGTATAAATCAGCCAGCGTGCTTCCCCAGGGGTACCTTAAAAGACTTGAACTTGCCAAGGCGATTGCATTGCAGCCCGAACTTTTAATCCTGGATGAGTTGTTTTCGGGCCTCAGTCTTGCCGAAGTAGCAAGTATTGTTCCCATTATTGAGAAACTTCGCAAGGAAGGAAAGACCATTATCATGATTGAACACAGACTGAAGGAACTTTTCAGGATAGCAACCAGGGTTATGGTACTTAACTACGGAATGAAAATAGCTGAAGGATCTTCCAGGGAAGTGATGGAAAGCGAAGAAGTAAAAAAGGCATATCTTGGCAGCGAAGTATAGCGAGGGGCATGGAATGCTGAAGGTCTCAAATTTGATGGTCTTTTTTGAAAACGCACTTGCGCTTAATGATTTCAGCATGGACGTTAAGGAAGGCGAAATTGTAGGAGTAATAGGCTCGAACAGCGCAGGAAAAACCACCCTTATGAATACCCTTTCAGGCCTTATTATCGACATGCGGGTTAAAGAGAAGAGGCGGGGTGGAGAGCGGATAACAGTTTATGGAAAGATACTTTTCAAGGGAGAAGATATAACTGAAACCAAGCCCAGCATGAGGGTTGAGAAAGGGATTGTCCTTTCAAGGGAAAGGCATCCTGTCTTCCCTGAAAGCAACGTAATGGAAAACCTCAGAATTGCCGGCTATCTTAAAAAAAAGTCCGAGGTCCTTGAGGGGATAGAATATGCCTTTGAACTATTTCCTGCCCTCGCCGGTTTAAAATCCAGGAAAGCAGGCTTTCTAAGCGGTGGAGAACAGCAGATGCTGGCAATCGGCATGGCCCTTATCGTAAGGCCGACACTTCTGCTCCTGGATGAGCCCCTTTTAGGTTTGAGCCCTATGATGCAAAAGATCCTGGTTGATGCCATTATCAGTTTGAGGAAAGAATCAGGTATAACCGTGGTGTTAAGCGAGCAGTTTGCAAGGCCGGTTCTGCCTGTTATTGACAGGGGATATGTCATTGAGAACGGCATGCTGACACTGACTGGTACAGGAGCCGAACTGATGGACAATCCGGAGATAAAATCCGCCTATTTCGGGGTCTGATTAAATGAAGGAAATAATGAAAAAAAATATATTTTCCGCCTTTGAAGAAGTCGCCAAAAAACGCGGAACAAACACCGCCGTGATTTATCTGGGCACTCGATATTCATACCGCAGGCTCAAAAATATGGCAGAGGGCTTTGCAGCAGCCCTGATTGATATGGGATTAAAAGCAGGGCAGAAGGTAATAATCTATACTCCAAACAGCATTCAATGGGTAGTCGCATGGCTGGGAATCCTTAGAATGGGAGGGGTTTGCGTACCAATAACTCCAATATATACACCACACGATCTCAGTTATATTGCGAATGACAGCGGCGCAGAGGCTATTGTATGCGCTGACACAAATTTCGGCTATGTTAAGAGGGTCCTGCCTGACACCGGGATTAAGAAGGTTGTTGTTACGAAGATGGCGGAGCTTCTTCCCTGTTGGAAGAGATTTTTCGGATATCTCTTTGATGTAATACCCAGGGGAAAAACAGCATTTGACAAGAATACATATTCTTTAAGAAAACTTCTCTCCCGGCAAGTTGACAAGGCCCGAGAACTACCGGCTATAACAGGATACAGTAAGGATACAGCAGAAATACTGTATACCGGCGGAACGACAAAATTTTCAAAAGGTGTTCCCATTACCCATGAACTATTTCTGGTTTCGGCCGGTGAACAGATCAGGGTGAGCGAACCCCTGTTTCCGGTTGAAGAAAATATTATCCTCGGAAATGCACCGCTTTTTCATATTCTTGGACAGACGTGCAGTCTCAGCGCTATCCTGGTTGGAGGAACCCTTATGCTCCAGCCAAAAGTCAATCTTGATGCAACATTTGACTCCATTCGAAGATTCAGGGCAAAGACTATGATAGGCGTACCTGCACTCTATCGGATGATCC
>JAFGMQ010000234.1 GCA_016927455.1 Deltaproteobacteria bacterium | reverse complement strand
TTTGAGGATGAGAGAACGGCCGCCATCATGAACCGGTACTTTGTCAATATCAAGGTGGACAGAGAGGAGCGGCCCGATCTGGACAATATCTACATGAAAGCAGTGCAGGCAATGACAGGAAGCGGAGGCTGGCCCATGTCGGTCTTTCTTACCCCGGATGGGGTTCCATTCTACGGGGGAACATATTTTCCGCCAGTGCCTCGCTACAATATGCCTTCGTTTAGGGATGTATTACGGGCTGTAGCTGATGCCTGGGAAAACCGGCGTGAAGAAGTTGTCAGAACCGGGAAAAGCCTGCTGGAAGGTATCTCGGGACAGGTTATGGCCGGCTTGAATATGGCTGCTGTGGGCCTGAAAGAGGAAACCCTGACTGCAGCATATAAGAATATTCAACAGCAATTTGACAAAACAAACGGGGGATGGGGTTCTGCCCCGAAGTTTCCCCAGCCCATGATACTGGATTTCCTGCTGCGATATCACAGGAGTAGCGGCAACCCCGATGCCTTGATCATGGTAACCCAGACGATTGAAGCCATGGCGCGCGGCGGTATGTACGATCAGCTCGGCGGCGGTTTTCATCGTTATTCTGTGGACCAGAGATGGCAGGTGCCTCATTTTGAAAAAATGCTCTACGACAACGCTCAACTGGCTCGTGTTTATATGCACGCCTGGCAGGTTACCGGTACGCTCTTTTTCCGCACCATCACTGAGGAAATTCTGGATTATGTGATGCGGGAGATGACTGATCCGGCAGGAGGTTTTTACTCCACCCAGGATGCTGACAGTGAAGGAAGGGAAGGCAGGTTCTATGTCTGGACCCCGGATGAGATTAAATTATTGCTTGGCGCGGAGGCTGTTGGTTTTGCGGCTGCTTATGGCGTCAGCGATAAAGGGAATTTTGAGGGAAGCAATATCCTCGAGTACAGGGGTGATTTGAAACTCCGGCCAAAGCTGGCGGAAACCAGGGCAAGGATGCTTGATGTCAGGGAAAAGAGGGTTCGTCCTGGCAGGGATGAAAAGATAATTACTTCATGGAATGGACTGATGCTGGCTGCTTTTGCCGAGGCAGCCCGGCTTCTGGGACGAAATGATTATCTTAATACGGCTGAGAATAATGCCCGGTTCATGATGGAGAAAATGCGAGGCCCTGACGGGCGTTTGCTGAGAACCTGGAAAGCTCAGGACGAGCAGGGCAGGGGAGCAGGTAAAGCCAGGCTAAAAGCCTATCTCGAAGATTATACACATTTTATTGACGGGCTTCTGGAGCTTTATCAGACCACCTGTGATCCGGCCTGGTACGGGGAAGCCTGTAAATTAACCGAGATAATGATCAGGCATTTCAAGGCGCCAAACGGTTTTTACGATACCTGCGACGATCATGAAACACTTGTAATCCGCTCCCGGGATTTAGAGGACAACGCCATGCCCTCGGGTAACGGTATGGCAGCTGCCGTGCTGGGGAAATTATCCGGTTTAAGCATGGAGACCCGTTATGCCGAACTGGCAGAGGCCGGCCTGATTCCTCTGCAGCCGATGATGGGGCAGTACCCGCTGGGCTTTGGCCAGTGGCTCATTGCTCTGGATTACCTGCTTGCCCGGCCTCATGAAATCGCTATTGTTGGAGAACCAGGGGAAGCTGATACCCAGGCGCTTTTGGCAGAGGTTAAAAGAGGTTTCCGGCCGCATCAGGTGGTGGCGGCGGGACCGGCCGGGAGCGAAGTACCCTTGCTGAAAAACCGGTACAAACAGGAGAACAGGGCAACCGCCTATGTATGCCGGAACTTTGTCTGCAGACAGCCGGTCAATGATCCGGCCGAATTGAGAGATCTGTTGGAGAAACCGGATTTGTGATCCGGCTGTTCAGCCTGTTACTGAAGGGCAATATTTGGAACGGCAGGCCGATTGCTGTAATGGTTTTAAATTGTTGTATTGGGAATCAGCCCTGACAGCGTAAAATCCCATGACGGATTCAAGCTGAAGCATGAATTGCCTTTCAGATTGTTAAGTGATCCGGATCACAGGGTTGCGGAACTTTACGGTGCATGGGGTGAAAAAAAGATGTACGGAAAGAGCTTCATGGGAGTGATTCGTTCCACGTTTATCATTGATGAAATGGGGAAAATAGTTAAAGTTTTTTCTAAAGTAAAAGTCAGGGAGCACAGTAAAGAAGTCCTGGCTGAACTGAAATAAAGGACTTCCATTTCAATAGATACAGGCAAATGATCTTGACAGGACTGGAGTGATTCTCTAATTTGATATATATAAGTACTTATAACAAAGGCTTGGGATGCAGGGTGCCGGCTAACAGCACCAGACGAAGAAAGATGCAAGTCTCAGCACAGGAGGTCTGCCGATGAAAAAAGAAAAGAGAAAACCAGCTATTGCTATTCTGACCGGCGGAGGCGATGTGCCCGGACTTAATCCCTGCATCAAGACCCTGGTTTACAGGGCAGAAAGCGAAGGAATCAGAACACTCGGGATCAGGCGCGGGTGGGCAGGTCTGCTGGAGTACCAACCTGATGATCCCGTTTCTGAAGAAAAATTTATCCAGGAACTTAGTCCGGGCGAAGTAAGGACTATTGACAGATCAGGCGGGACATATCTCCATACTTCCAGAACAAACCCGAGCTCTGTCAAGATGAAACAGGCCCCTGACTTTCTTAAAAATGAATTTACCAGAGAAGATGAGGTCAGGGACTTTACATTTCAGGTTATTAAAAACCTTGAGATACTGAAAATTGACGCAGTTATCCCTATTGGTGGGGATGATACCCTCAGCTTTGCCGAAAGACTTCACAGGGAAGGGGTGCCTGTGATTGCCATACCCAAGACCATGGACAATGATGTCTTCGGCACCGATTTCTGTATCGGTTTTTCAACTGCGGTAACAAGGGGTGTAGGCTTTATACATGCCCTCAGAACCTGTACAGGTTCTCACGAACGAATTGCGGTTATTGAACTTTTTGGACGATATTGCGGTGAAACATCATTGATTTCCGCTTATCTGGCCGGAGTAGACCGGGCAATTATTTCTGAAGTCCCTTTTGATCCGAAAAGGCTTGCGGAACTTATAATGAAGGACAAGGCGGCAAACCCCAAAAACTACGCAATGATTACAATTTCGGAAGGCGCCAGGATGATTGGCGGAGAGATGCTTATGTCCGGGGAGTGCGATGCATATGGTCATAAGAGGCTGGGGGGCATAGGGGAGGAAACAGGGGAAATTCTTAAAGAACTGACAGGTGAAAATATTCTTAACCAGAAACTTTCTTATCTTATGAGAAGCGGAGCCCCTGATTCACTGGACCTTATGGTGGCGGTCAATTTCGCCAACATGGCAATTGACCTGTTCCTGAAGGGATCTTTTGGCCGCCTTGTTGCCTTAAGCGGCGGAACGTACACGGATATCCCTTTGAGTACAATAACTACAGGACAGAAGAGAGTTGACGTGAGGGAACTCTATGACGTGCAGGAATACAGGCCGAAGATCAGGCATGTCAGCGGCAAGCCCATGTTCCTGTACTGAGTATTAAAATAGATTTCAAGTTCCTCAACCGGTCCCACCCTGAACCCCTTCCCTTGTTGCCCGGGCACAGAAATATCAAGGGATGCGGACCTTGGTGATTTCTTTTCCGTTTTTATAATTATAATGAGGCGGTGAAGCATATCCGTTTAATCAGAGTACGGTTATTTGTATGATAGCTGAAAGAAAAATGACCCGGAGGATCCGGGTCGGCAATGTGGCAATAGGCGGAGGGGCTCCTGTTGCAGTCCAGTCCATGACAAACACGGATACAAGGGATGTGGCATCAACCCTGAACCAGATAGAAAGGCTTGCACATGCGGGCTGTGAGATTGTCCGTATTGCCGTTCCGGACAAAGAAGCCGCTGCTGCACTGAGGATGATAAAATCAAAGGCCGGAATACCTGTGATTGCCGATATCCACTTTGATCATCGCCTTGCGCTGGATGCCCTGGATGCCGGCGCGGATGCCTTGAGGATAAACCCGGGAAACATAGGAGGCCAAAGAGCGATTGAGAGAATTGTCAATTCGGCTGTAAAACATAAGGCATCTATCAGAATCGGAGTCAATTCAGGTTCCATCCATAAAGAGACTCTCATGAAGTATGGGCATCCATCCCCTGAAGCCATGGTGGAAAGTGCCGAGAAATATATCAGTCTGTTTGAGGCACTGGGATTCGAGGAAATAAAAATTTCTTTGAAGTCCTCAAATGTAATAAATACCATTAAGGCAAATGAACTTCTGAGCGAGAAGGTGGATTATCCGCTCCATATCGGGGTAACAGAGTCAGGAACCCTCATATCGGGAACTGTAAAGAGTTCTATCGGTATCGGATATCTGCTGTCAAAAGGTATAGGTGATACATTCAGGGTATCTTTGACAAGGGACCCTGTGGACGAAGTAAAGGTTGCATATGAGATCCTCAGGGCTCTGGATATAAGACACAGGGGGCCTGAGATTATTTCCTGTCCCACCTGCGGACGGACCGAGATAGATCTTTTCAGCCTGGTTGAGAAAGTTGAGCAGGCTCTTTCAGGGGTTGAGTCTTCGCTAAAGGTCGCTGTAATGGGGTGCGTGGTGAATGGTCCCGGGGAGGCAAAAGAGGCTGATATAGGTATTGCGGGCGGAAGAGGACAGGGTATTCTTTTTAAGAAGGGAAAGGTTATTGCAAAAATTCCGGAGAGCGATCTGGCGGATGCACTGATAGCTGAAATTAAGAAAATGGTTAAATGATTAACAGGGAGATTGAAAAACACTATGAGATATTCAAGTTATTTTATACCCACTCACAAGGAAATTCCTGCTGATGCTGAGGTAATCAGCCATCAATTGATGCTGAGGGCAGGCATGATAAGAAAACTGACATCCGGTATTTATACCTATCTTCCTGTTGGGCTCAGATGTATAAGAAAGGTTGAGAACATAATCAGAGAAGAGATGAACAGGGCAGGCGCAATTGAGGTTTTGATGCCTGCTGTGCAGCCTGCCGAGCTGTGGCAGGAAAGCGGGAGATGGGAATACTATGGCCGTGAGCTGTTGCGCTTTAAGGATCGTCATAATCACGACATGTGTTTGGGTCCTACCCATGAGGAAGTCATTACCGATCTTGTGCGAAGGGAAATTCATTCATATAAACAGATGCCGATAAATTTTTATCAGATTCAGACGAAATTCAGAGACGAAATTCGACCAAGATTCGGTATTATGCGCGGGCGCGAGTTTATTATGAAGGATGCCTATAGTTTTGATGCAGATGAAGAAGGGGCTAACCGCAGCTATGAAATAATGTATGAGGCCTACAAAAGGATCTTTCAGAGATGCGGCCTCACATTCCGTGCTGTTGAGGCTGACAGCGGATCTATAGGTGGAAGCTTCTCCCATGAGTTTATGGTACTGGCTAATACAGGAGAAGATCAGATAGTGAACTGCATGAAATGCAGTTATGCCGCAAATCTGGAAAGGGCTGAGGTCAGGGTGGCTGACGAAGCTCCTGCTTCTGAAAGTTATCAAATGGAGCCGATTCAGGAAATACACACGCCGAGCATGAAAACTGTTGAGGATGTCACCTCCTTTCTTGGTATTTCTGCGGATCAGCTTATTAAAACGCTTATTTTTGTCGCTGATGATGAGGTGGTTGCAGCGCTTGTGAGAGGAGATTATGAACTTAATGAGACCAAACTAAAAAATGTCCTTGGCTGTCAAACCGTTGAGCTTGCAGGCCATGACCTCATCGAAGAGACTACCGGTGCCCCGGTGGGCTTTGCCGGGCCTGTAGGCTTGAAGGTAAAGGTGGTTGCAGATCAGTCAATAAAGGTCATGAAGGATTTTGTGGTCGGTGGAAACAGGAAGGATTTTCATATAAGGAATGTATACCTGAACAGAGATTTTAAGGCAGATCTTTTTGGTGATTTGAGAGTAATCACTCCGCAGGATATCTGCCCCAGATGTGGCGGGGAGATAGCTTTCAACCGCGGAATAGAAGTCGGGCATGTTTTCAAGCTGGGCGAGAAATACAGCAGGGCGCTCAAGGCGCTTTATCTTGATGAACAGGGCCGGGAAAGCACGATTATTATGGGGTGTTATGGCATCGGAGTCGGCAGGACAGTTACTGCTGCAATAGAACAGAATCATGACAAGGACGGGATCATTTTTCCTATTCCTCTGGCGCCTTTTGAGGTTACTGTTCTGCCTCTTCAGATGCACGAGCAGACAGTGGTTGAATCTGCTGAGAAGATTTACAGAGATCTGATTGAAAATGGCATCGATGTCCTTCTTGATGACAGGGATGAGCGTGCAGGTGTCAAGTTTAATGATGCTGATCTTCTGGGGATACCAGTTCGTGTTAATGTAGGGTTGAGAGGGTTAAAAAACGGGAAGGCAGAGCTGAAGATTCGCGGTGAATCTGAAACCGTGGAAATACCCCTTGAAAATGCGGCTGAAATTATCGTGGACAAAGTAAAAGGCCTATATGATTCGCTTAAATGATATAATCTCTGAGGTTTTGAGTTATCACCCAAAGGCCAACATCGAGTTGATACAGAAGGCATATGTTTATTCAGCCAAGGTCCATCAGGGTCAGATTCGCCTATCCGGAGAACCTTATCTTTCTCATCCCCTTGAAGTGGCACATATACTGGCACAAATGAGAATGGATGTGGTTTGCATTGCAGCAGGACTTCTTCACGACACCCTTGAAGATACAACTGCTGAACCGGAAGAGTTGAAGGAACTGTTTGGAGAAGAGACAGCGAATATCGTTGACGGCGTTACAAAGATAAGCAAGATGCATTTCACCAGCCGAAAACAGCGTGAGGCGGAAAACGTCCGGAAGATGATTCTTGCGATGTCGAATGATATTCGGGTCATACTTGTTAAACTGGTTGACCGTCTTCACAACATGAGGACGCTGGGTTTTCAGAGTCCTGAAAAACAAAGGGAGATCTCAAAAGAAACGCTCGATATTTATGCGCCCCTTGCTGCAAGAATGGGTATACACAATTTAAAATCCAATCTCGAAGACCTTTCCCTTTATTATCTCGAACCGGATGTCTATCAGAAGATCAAGACTGAAGTGTCATTAAGGCAGAGTGAAAATAAGGCTTTTATTCAGGAGGTTAAAGACCTTATCTCAACCAAACTGGAAGAGTTCGGGATACAGTCTGTTGTAAAAGGAAGACCCAAAAGTTTCTACAGTATCTATAGAAAAATGGTAGATCAGGACCTTACCCTGAATCAGGTCTATGATGTCCTTGCATTCAGGTTGATCGTGAACTCCATTAAGGAGTGTTACGAGGCGCTGGGTTTCATCCATTCAATGTGGAAACCTGTTGCCGGAAGATTCAAGGATTATATTTCAGTTCCAAAGGCAAACATGTATCAATCCCTGCATACGACGGTGATAGGCCCCGTGGGACAGAGAATGGAAGTCCAGATACGTACCCATGACATGGACAGGGTTGCTGAACACGGTATTGCCGCTCACTGGAAATATAAAGAGGGATTAGTATCCAGTAAGACTGATGAAAAACAGTTTTCATGGCTCAGACAGCTCCTTGAGTGGCAGCAGAGCCTTAAGGATCCGGACGAATTTCTTGATACTGTGCGAATGAACCTCTTTCCTGATGAGGTTTATGTTTTTACTCCAAGAGGAGAAGTGAAGTCTTTTCCAAGGGGGGCCACGCCTGTAGATTTTGCATACAGCATACATTCCGATATCGGGGAAAAATGCATAGGCGCCCGCATAAACGGCAGGATGGTTTCTCTCCGACAGCAGTTGAAAAACGGCAATATAGTTGAGATTGTAACTTCTTCGAAACAGCATCCCAGCAAGGACTGGCTGGACTTCGTAAAAACGCCGAGAGCAAAGACAAAAATAAAACAATGGATCAAGAGCCAGGAAAGGGAAGAAAGCATTGTCCTGGGAAGGAACATGCTTGAAAAGGCTCTTGAGCAGGAGCGTCTGAGCCTGACCAGCATAATGAAGAGTGATCATTTTTCTGCGATCGCCGAGGAGCTTTCCTTTATTAACGCTGAAGATCTTATAGCGCAAATAGGTTTTGGCGAAGTATCGCTTAAGCAGGTAGTAGGGCGTATTAAAACAAAACTGGGAGTGAATCCTGAAAAGCCTCCCGGGCTTGTAAGCAAGATGCTGGTTAAACTGCGGAGGACAAAGTCTCATGCCGGAATCAAGGTAAAGGGTGTCGGGGAGATGCTGGTCAGATTTGCAAATTGCTGCAGCCCCCTGCCTGGTGAGCCTGTTATAGGATTTATTACTCGTGGACGCGGAGTTACCATACACTATCAGAACTGCAGGCACATCCAGAAGGCTGATCCTGAAAGGCTTGTGGAGGTCTCATGGGAGTCGTCAAAAGAGAATGTATATCTTGCAAAAATAAGGGTTCTCAGCTTGGATAAAAAAGGGATGCTGGCAGATATAAGTGCTGTAATAACCAAGAATAATGGAAATATTATGCAGGCCGATATAAAGACAACGATGGAGCAAAAGGGCATCAGCCACTTTACCGTCGAAGTTGAAAATCATAAACATCTTGAAGATATTATGAAGGGAATCAGAAAAATCAAACAAGTCCTGACAGTGGAAAGGCTGTAATAGTTTTCCAGAATCAAGTCATGTCAAAAATGCTGTTCTTAAAGGCCTTGTAAAGAGCTATGGTTTAATAACGTATCCTGATTTAATACAATTTGTGCAGACCGTTATTCTCTTCACCTGTCCATTTTTTTGAACGCTTCTAACCTTCTGAAGGTTAGGTTCCCAGCGTTTCTTTGATTTGTTATGAGCATGGCTTATATTATAACCCACTACAGGTCTCTTCCCGCAGACTTCGCATATTTTTGCCATTGAAGTGTCTCCAAGTAGTTTATTAAAAACATTCTTTTTAACAAAGGTTATTGTATATAGCAAGTATTTTTTTGGGAGTTTTATATTTGGAAAAGGAAAAAATAAAAAGTACAGGACTTTTGCAGGAACTTAACGGGGTTCCTGAAAACATTCGTCATATTCACCTTATGGGGATTTGCGGAACAGGCATGTCGTCTCTTGCAGGGATACTGAGGGAGAAGGGATTCAGTGTGACAGGCTCTGACGGGAATATTTACCCGCCCGTAAGTACTCTGCTTGAATCTCTGTGCATTCCATTATTTGAAGGGTATGATCCGGCTCACCTTTATCCTAATCCTGACCTCGTGATAGTAGGAAATGTAATTACAACGGATAATCCTCAGGCAGTTGAGCTTTCAAACCTCAAAATTCCATATCTTTCTTTCCCCCAGGCTATAAGACATTTCGCAATAAAGGATAAATATCCTGTTGTAATAACCGGAACTCATGGTAAGACAACGACATCTTCACTTGCAGCATGGATACTGGAAAAGGCCGGCAGATATCCGGGTTTTATGATAGGCGGAATTCCGCTGAATTTTAATGTGAATTTCAAGATTGGGAAAGGGCCATTCTTCATTATTGAAGGGGATGAGTACGATACTGCTTTTTTTGATAAAGGACCAAAATTTCTTCATTACAATCCCAAAATTGCAGTGTTGACAAGTATTGAATTTGATCATGCAGATATTTACAGGGATCTTGATCACGTGACTCAGAGCTTCAGAAGGCTTGTCGATTTAATGTCTGACAAGGAGCTTCTGATTGCAAACGGGGATTCAATGCTGGTTAAAAAAGAGGTGGAAAGGGCAGGTTGTCCGGTGGCATTGTACGGTTTTTCCGAAAACCTTCCCTGGAGAGCGGATGATATCAGGATTAATAAAGGGCTTACCCGTTTGACAATAAAAAAGGAAGGCAGGAAGTATGTAGAACTCTCAACACAGCTTTATGGCCGACACAATATATCCAATATATTATCTGCAGTTGTGCTTTCGGATTTTCTGGAAATACCCGGAGAGGTTCTAAAAGAGGCGCTGATGGAATTCAAAGGCGTCAAGAGGAGACAGGAGATTGTTGGGGAGAAGTACGGTATCCTTGTACTGGATGATTTTGCTCACCACCCGACTGCTGTAAGGGAAACAGTAACAGCTGTAAGAGAAAGATATGAGGATCGCCGCCTGGTAGCCATATTTGAACCAAGGTCTAACTCAAGCAGACGAAGGGTTTTTCAGAAACAATATGCCTTGTCGTTTGACGGCGCAGATCTTGTTATGATTCCGGAGCCGCCTTTGATGGATAAAATTCCGGAAAATGAAAGATTTTCTTCAAAATGCCTTGTAGAAGACCTTGTTAAAAGGGGTATCAGGGCCTTATATTTTTCAGGTACCGATCAGATGATTGAGGAGATGACAAGAGAAAGCATGAAAGGAGATGTCTTTCTGTTTATGTCAAACGGAGGCTTTGACAACGTACCCCGAAGATTTTTGGACAGGCTTGAAATCAGCGGAAATGATCTTTGAATGAATTCTCAGTGTATTGAATATCTTAGAACAGTTCAGCCGGCTTTAACCTGAAGTATCTGGCCGGGAAAGATAGTGCTTCTCGGAGTAAGGTTGTTAAGTCTCAGGAACTCCGCAAGATCCATTTTGTTTTTCATTGCGATCAGGTATGGAGAATCACCCTTCCTGACCGTATAAGGTTTTGTCCTGATATCCTCAATGGCTGCTATGCTGCCTGGTATAACAAGAATTTGCCCTATCCTGAGCCGGCTATCCTTTAGGTTATTTTTCGATTGGATTGCCTTGGTTGTAGTTCTAAACTGTCTGGCTATCTGCCATAGCGAGTCACCCTTTTGAACAGTATATTGAATAAGATGTTCTTGCCCGCCAAGAGTGCTGATCGGGGCAGATGCCTTATGATAGGAGGCGTATGCCCTGCTGGAAGGTATCTTGAGTTTCCAGCCGGCTTTAATATAATGAGTACTTTTTAGATTGTTGAAGGATGAAATTGCATTTACACTTGTTCTATACCTTCGTGCAATCATAGACAGGGCTTCACCATTCTTAACTGTATGAATTACATATTCCGGGACCGGTGGATGCCAGGCAGGCATTTCGCTTAATCTGGAGAGCAGCACCTGTCCTTTATCCTTTGGTACCCTGAGAACGTAGGGACTTGCGGGAGTGGACTTATGTCTCAACTCAGGGTTAAGCTCATCCAGCACCTCGAATGAAATATCAAGGTATTTTGCCATTGTTTTTAAATGTATTTGTTTTTCTATAGTAACCTTTTCGGTTTCAATCTCCTGGTCCAATGGAGGAAGATTGAAGCCATGAAGCTGTGGATCGTTTAATATATGTAATACTGCAAGGAATTTGGGGACATAAAATGCCGTCTCCAGAGGAAGCGTCTGGTAAAGATCCCAGAAATTGTCCAGATAGTTGATTTTTTGTTTGCTTATGCGGCGAAGAACTGCCCCTTCACCGCAGTTGTAAGCGGCAAGAGCCGTTGTCCAGTCGCCAAAGATCTGATGAAGTTCCTTGAGATATGCAATTGCCGCGTCTGTGGATTTTTCAGGGTCCATTCTTTCGTCAATCCAGGTATCTCTTTTAAGTCCGAATTTATATCCGGTTGAAGCAATAAACTGCCACATGCCCAGGGCTCTTGCCCTTGAAAGAGCCCTGGTCTTGAATCCGCTTTCAATGAGCGGCAACCAGGAGAGTTCTTCCGGGAGCCCTGCTTCCTTTAATGCTGACACAATTGCCGGACGATACTTCCCGGAACGGCGATATGAACTAAGAAAAAATTCCCTTTCCCTGGTTTTAAAGAGATTCAGTGCCCTTTGGACGTGGTCATTCATAACCAGTGGTATTGCCTTGTAATTTCCATTTACAACTGTGAATCTCGAAGAGTACACCTCAATGATTCGCTTGGATATTGTAAAGCGTATGTCTTCTTTCTGCTGGAGGATATTCGGATCAGCCTCCTGAGGGTTAATTTTTAATATAAGAGAATAGGCCTCATCCAGGGCGTCAATGGAGTTATCCAGGTCACCCTGTTCCCAAAAGTCATTCGAAGTCTGGCAAAATGCAAGGGCGGAATCAAGAATTTCCTGAGCCTCCCCCTTTGCTGCTTTTTCATATGAATCCAGAGAGGAATCCGCTGAAGATTCCTCAGCCTGCGGCATACCCTTTTCTTCTGAATCCGCTGAACTGACTCCTGGTCTGCTTTTGTCTGTGATTTCTGAATCCGCATGGGTTTTATGATATGAAACCGTTTCCTCTGTCTTTGCTTCAGTTCTTTCATAATTTACTGAAGCCTCAGTCGGGCTTATCTTTTCATCATGGATAACACTTGAGGTATCAGTTATACATGAGGAACAGAAGAGGCCAATTATACAGGGAACAATCAACATGCCTGACAGTTTGAGATGTTTTTTCATTTTTATAATAACAACCTTTTTAGAATCGGGTTTAATTTAGGGCTGAAAGCTGATTCTTTAACAGATTTAAAGAGGTGCGGAATTATCTTTTGTGGGAGTATAGAAAATTGAATTCAGGCGGTCAAGACTTATCGGCCGGATAATAACAGGACATCTGGGAAACATCTTTGCAATCTGCTGAATAATTATATGAAAATGACTTTCCTGGCCATTGATATTAAAAGGGCTTCATTATTCATTTCCGGGTTGTCAATTACTTCATTAAGGAGTTTATCCAGAATCTTTCCGACCTGGGGTCCTGGTGATAATCCGAGTGCTTCCATAACTTTATTTCCGTCGATAGCAAGGTCTTTCTGCTCTATGGCAGTTTTCTTAATTAACTGATCCTTTATCCTGGCCTCAAGTTCTTCAATCAGATAACTGTCCTGGCCATATTGCCCATGAGCCATGATATCTGCCCTTCTCAAGGTCAAAAGATGAACTATATTTTCACGCCCTGTGCGCCTGATAAGGCGTCTTACAGCCGAGTCGCTCCATCCGGAGTGGTAATTTATCATGTGATGAGTTATCAGATCGGAAACCTTTTGAATAATGTCCCTGCTGAATTTCAGGCGGAGCATAATTTCCCTTGCCATGTCGGCACTTAGTTTCTCATGGCCGTAAAAGGTCCATCTGCCTTGATTTTTCTTTCTCGATCGGGGTTTGCCTATGTCATGAAGCAGGGCAGTCAGCTTCAGGAAAGGAACTCGTTCCACCAGATCAAGACTTTTCATTATATGCCTGAAAATAGTATATTGATGATGATTGTTCTGTTGTCTGCGATAGCCTTCGAGCAGTTCAGGAACCAGGTGTTTTAAAAGGCCTGTTCTGACCAGTAAATAGAAACCCTCTGATGGTTTGGGGCTCATCAGAATTTTGACCAGTTCATTTCTTATTCGCTCAGGCGCCACCGTATGAATTTTCTCCGCCATATTTATGATGGTTTGTTTAGTGCTGCGTTCGATCTTGAACCCTAATTCCGCTGCAAACCTGACAGATCTTAACAGGCGCAGGGGGTCTTCCTTAAAACGTTCACTGGGTTTTTCAACTGCCCTTATTGTCTTTTTTGCTATATCATAAAGGCCGCCATAAGGATCAATTATACATCCTGCTTCCAGATCCCAGGCCATTGCGTTGATTGTGAAGTCGCGACACGCAAGATCATCATTGATTGTCGGGTTTTTTCCTCTAAAGGTGGTTATTTCGCAGTTATGGCCTGATTTTACAAGTGTCACAGTGCCGTGCTTAAGTGAAAAATGTCTTACGTCAGGGAATTCATTCCTTATTTCCTCTGGCTTGGCATCAGTAGCAATATCCCAGTCTGAAAAAGGCCTCTGAAGGAATGCATCTCTTACAGCGCCGCCTGCGATATAGACCTGGCAGCCGGCATCGTTCAGCCTTCTGATTATAAATTCAACGAATTCGGGTGTGTGAATTTTGAATTGCATTGGCTGTGCTGAAGTGGTAATGATATATTTAAGTTAGAGGTTGTTTTATAGCCTTCGGTTTTTAAAGCGTCATAAAAGGATCAAGGTTGCAGTCTGGACTTTTATGATATTGGATGCAGTATAGCAGGTCAAGATAAAGAGTTGATAAAGAGTTGAATATGGAAGCGGTTGGATGATTTATGCTTTGTTTTATTAAAATATAAGAATCCGGGAGCAGGTAATATGAGGAGCATAATATTAGAAATAAAAGATCTTCATGCATGGGTGGGTGATAAAGAGATACTTAAAGGCGTAAATCTCCAGATAAAAAGAGGAGAGGTGCATGCTATTTTCGGTCCCAACGGATCAGGCAAGACCACCCTTTTAAATGTGCTGATGGGTTTTTCAGGGTATAAGGTGAAGGGAGAGATTCTTTTCCGTGGCCAGAACATTACAGATATGTCAGTTGATGAACGGTCAAATTTGGGAATCGGGATGTCTTTCCAGAGACCGCCTGCCATTAAAGGAGTCAAACTGAGGAGCCTTATCGAAACAAGCGCCAGGGGGAAAGAAGAATTGATAGAAGAGTATGCCGCAAAGCTCCACCTTGCAGATTTCCTTGACAGGGATGTAAACGTTGGCTTTTCAGGCGGAGAGATTAAAAGGGCAGAACTTCTTCAGCTTATACTTCAGGAACCCGAGCTTGTTTTTCTCGATGAACCGGAGTCAGGTGTTGATCTTGAGAATATAGCTCTTATAGGCGAATATACTAACATCCTGATAGGTAGACATCAGGAGCCTGACGAGACAAAAACAATGAAGGAATTATACAGGCAGCGCAGGAAGTCTGGCCTGATTATTACCCATACAGGCCATATCCTTAATTATCTGGATGTTGATATCGGCCATGTACTTATGGAGGGCGTATTTGCATGTCAGGCAAATCCGGGCGAGATGCTCCATACCATAACTGAATGCGGTTTTGAAGAGTGTTTTCGGTGCTTCAGAAAGGAGACTGAGAATGTCAAATAGAAAAAATGTGCCGACAGATGATTTGGACATCAGTTTATATCATGAAGTTGCAGCCAGTCATCCTGAACTGACTGATCTGTCCCAGCTTTCACCTGAAGATCAAAAGGTACTTCTGATGTCCGGTATTGATCCATCCGGAAAGGAACGTTCAGGCAGTTTTTTTCAAAAAGATCATTCGGTTATCCATTGCCAGACTGATTTTGAAGGAGCGGAAATCATTTCCGCTTCAAAGGCGCGGGAGAAGTATGCCTGGCTTAAGGATTACTGGGGAAAAGCAGTGCCTGTTGATAAAGACTACTATACGAGACGGGCGGAAGAACATCAGGAACATGGATATTTTATCCGTTCGCTTCCAGGGGCCGAAGTTCATTATCCACTGCAGGCTTGCTTATACCTGAGTGAGGATAAACTGGCACAGGATGTTCACAATATCGTTATTGCCGAAGAAGGATCCAGCCTGAATATTATTACAGGTTGCGCTACCGCTCCCTCAGTGCGTTCAGGGCTTCATGTAGGGGTTTCGGAGTTTTATGTGAAAAAAGGGGCCACCCTTTCGTTTACCATGATTCACAACTGGGCTGAAGAGATGGCTGTAAGGCCGAGATCTGCGGTGATAGTTGAAGAGGGGGGGACCTATATATCAAATTATATCTGTCTTGTGCCGGCGAGAGACCTTCAGATGTATCCTACTACAATACTGAGGGGAAAAGGGGCTGTTGCTACAATCAATACTGTTCTTTTAGCCACACCAGGTTCTCTTATGGATGTGGGTTCCAGGGTGATTCTTCAGGCGGAGGAATGCAAGGCCGAAATTATTTCACGTGCTGTTTCCACCGGTGGCAAAATCATAGCCAGGGGAGATCTGGTCGGAGAAAAACCCGGGATAAAAGCGCATCTTGAATGCAAAGGGCTCCTTCTTTCTGATCAGGGAGTTATCCATTCAATACCTGAGCTTCAGGGCAGGGCTGCCAACCTTGACATGTCCCACGAGGCGGCTATCGGGAAAATAGCCCAGGAAGAGATTGAATACCTTATGTCTCGCGGGCTCTCAGAACATGAGGCAACATCCCTGATTGTCAAGGGATTTCTTTCTCTGGATATAATAGGTCTTCCCGATGATCTGAAGAAAGAATTGAATCGCATGATTGATGAAACAGATACAAATGCAATGTAATCTTGGCGGTATAAGGGAGATCAAATCCGCCTGTTAACGTGTGCCTTGCAGCTTTAGGTCACGTTTGTCTCAGTATCAATAAGATATAGAGACAGGCTGAAAATTGAAGTTTATATTACTCCGGCGATTAAAAACATCAATCGTCATGCCGGACTTGATCCGGCATCCAGTCGAAATCATTGTGGATTCCGGCTTTCGCCGGAATG
>JAFGMQ010000233.1 GCA_016927455.1 Deltaproteobacteria bacterium | reverse complement strand
GCAATTTCACCGTGCGGCCAAAAATCTGCGAGTAAATTCACCTTTTCGATGCCAAGACTTTTTGCCCACGCCTTTTTGGAGGGAACGGAATCAACAGACAATCCCAGCGGAACAGTATTCAATGTTTCAAATGCCTCGAAGTTTGCCTCAAGTGACAGCATCTGCCTGGCACAGATATCTGTCCATGCTAAAGGATGAAAGGACAAAAGAACCTTTTTTCCTTCCAGCGCAGCGGTGTCGACGGTGGTTTCATTATGGCTTTTCAATGAGAAATTTCCGATATTATCTCCTGCTTTTACTGTAGACATTTTCTCCATTATCCTTAGCCTGACAGGGGACATCAACGGGCCGAAAAACCTCGAGGATTTCGGGATCAGATTGAAGCCCTTGTCGGGTAGTTAACCTCCACTGTTTTAGATGTGGTTTGTGGGTTGGCCCCAAATATTTAATACTGCATAATTCCCGGACAGGTTCTGTCTCCTTGAACTCCAACCTGGAATAGACAATCTCCGCAGCAAGTGCGGACCCCATTTTTTAAGATCGGATTTATAATGTAAAGATATTTATGACGTCAGCAGCCGAGACCTGGTTCTTATTTTTAATTGTCCGCCTGCCATCGGAACAGTTCGTTATGGCACAACGGTCATATACTGTGCATCCGCCGCTATTGTCGGGGGAATATCCTCTGCATATGCGCAATACATCCTGGGAGATTTCGTCTATTATTACTATCTTTCCGTCCCCGAACTTCAATCTGCCTAATTCGAACTTGCCATCTATGACGTGGAGATTTTTTGATGCAACTTCCCGGGTAACGATTTCAGCTATGTTTTTTACAAGCTCAATGCTTCGGGCTATTTCATCCTTCGTCATCGCACCTGTTGCTTCCAGGGCCTCCATTGATATAAGGGTGTCGATGTCCCCCTTTGTCCATGCCTCGACTAACCTGTGAAGGTTTTTACAGGGCTTCACGAAGGGATATCTTCTCCAGAAGCTGCCGGTTGCGTTATTTCTCCAGGTGAACTCCAGATTCAACAGCGGTGCTGATCCGCTGATTTCCGGCACCTCCGCAGGCATAGAAAGCGGTATGGCGGGCTCCACGATCATCTCGTTCTCATTGATCGTATCGATATAATGAGAAGGGATGCCCTTTTCTTTTAACACTTTAAAAAAATGTGTGGCGAACCTGCAATTGATAGCGCCTTTTCCCGGAATGTCGCCGACTACGATATCGTATCCGGGGTCAAAAACGGCTTTGCCGTTCTCTATGTATCCGGTTGCTCTGTCTGTGAAAACGAGCCTGTATTTTCCAGCATAAGGGCCTTCTGGTATCTGGAAAACATCTTTCGACTTTCCGCGGTAAACAAGATTTTTCTCTGCCATGAGTCATTATCTCCTTTGAAGTGTGTTCTTAGAATCAGGATGGATGTTTTAAGGAAAATTTGTTATTAATATCAAAAAACATGGAATTGACAAGGGAAAAAAAGTTGTAATTGGCCGAAGGACTGATATAAGACGGTCAACGAATGTACGCAGTAGTTTCTGAACATTCAGGTTAGATGAAAGCTTTATCTGGATGGGATCAGAAATATGAAAATGTCCCTTGTTGCTGTCAGGATTTTATCATTTGAAATGAATGTTATAAGGATATTTATATGGATGACGGATTTAAAGAAAAAGTCGCTGTTGTAACCGGGGCAGGCCGGGGCATCGGGCGTTCAATTGCGCTGCAGATGGCTCTTAAGGGAGCAAAGGTCCTGGTCAATGACTACGGATCAGGCCCTGACGGCAGCGGATCGTCTTCCGTGTATGCGGAAGAAGCGGCAGAAGAGATCAGAAGGGCAGGTGGAGAGGCAGTTTCAAACGGAGACACTGTTGCGACCGAGGAAGGGGGAAACAGGATCATAGCAACGGCCATGGACGCCTTTGGCCGGGTTGACATTCTTGTGAACAATGCAGGAATAGTTATGGACAGGATGATCTTCAACCTGACTGAACCTGAGTGGGACCTTGTGCTAAAGGTAAATCTGTACGGGCAGTTCTACTGTACC
This sequence comes from Deltaproteobacteria bacterium, assembly GCA_016927455.1. GTDB lineage: Bacteria > Desulfobacterota > DSM-4660 > Desulfatiglandales > Desulfatiglandaceae > JAFGMQ01. Next base: position 700 of record JAFGMQ010000233.1, on the reverse strand, counting down.
CGTGCTGCAGCCCGGATAATGCGGGAGCAGAACTGGGGAAGAATCATTAACATGTCATCAGGGGCAGGACTTGGAAGAACCGCAGGATGTTCAAACTATGCGGCTGCAAAGGAGGGGGTCATAGGCTTCACAAGGGCTGTAGCCAGGGATATGTCGAGATACGGGGTAACGTGCAATGCTATCAGGCCTCTGGCCCTGACCCGTCATTTTGATAAGGAGCGCAGGCAGGCCTGGGTGAGACAGGGCAAGACCCGTGATATTGAGGAGATGGAGAATTCGAGGCCGGAAGATGTTGCTGACTTTGTCCTTTATCTCGCGACCGAGGATGCTGGACATATTACGGGGCGCACCTTTTTTGTCGGGGGAGGGATTATAAGCCTCTATTCCGAGCCTGAGAGGATAAGCACAATAAAGAGAGAAGACGGGTGGAGCAATGACAAATTCAGCAGGATTTTCCCTCCTGAGGTTCTGTAGACAGGCAGGCGTTAATAAGTTAAGTGCAGTGTTGAAATCTGACAGCCTGCTGAAGGGGTATCAATAGATAAATCGTTATTATTAAAATATTATTGAAATAATATCTTGACATTAATGAGAATGCACTCTATTATTACACTAATTCTTTAAAGGCTCAGCAAATTTTCTGGGCCGGTTTATATCCGAAGGTAATACCATTAATCGTGAGTGGCGACCTGAAGTTGTG
>JAFGMQ010000040.1 GCA_016927455.1 Deltaproteobacteria bacterium | reverse complement strand
GTTTTTAAGGCTCCGGTTCTCCAGGGCCTTTTCTATGACATGCTCTATCTTCGGCCCGGAAAACGGCTTTACTAAAAAGTGAAAGGCCCCCTGTTTGATAACCTTGACAATAAATTCCGCCTCTTCCGTCTCACTTGTTATTATCACCGGCGTATTGGGCAGGGTCATCTTAATCCAGCTTAGAAGATCAAAAGGGTCTCTTTCAGGGGCTTGAAGATTGAGGATAATTAGGTCAAAATGACTCCATGTAATCGCTTCAAATATATCTTTCCCATTCGGGTAAAAATATATATTATATGAATTGCCAAGTGCTCCTGAAAAAAACCTTCTCCATTTTTCGTCTTTATCTATGGCTAATATACTGAACATATCTTCTCTTTGTTTAATCCACTGAGATATAATAAATTTGACATTGCAGGCACAATAGCATCCGAATAGTGTATTTTACTATAAGTTTTAAAATTAGGCTTTATTTTATTGAATTGGCTGGTAATTTGTCAATAATAAAGAAATTTTGCGGATCGGTACAGGATATTTGAAGCCATCAGGCTCCTGTTTCAAAACAAAAAGTGTAAAATATTTTTACATCTGTTAATTAAATTTACAGGGATTTGACCCTTACTGTCATGCTTAACACATGGGACAATTATGCAACATGCTCTTATCTCAGCCACTTATATCATTTCTAATTGTTTCGGCATGAGTCTTGCTGTCATCTAAAGATACATTGATCCCTCTTTGTCAGAAATAATGGTTGAGGTCTTTTAATGGATAGAAAAAGCGAGCATGGATTTACACTCATAGAGCTTGTTGTGGTTATCGCAATTATTGGCATCATGGTGGGCATAGGAGTCCCGGTCGTTAATAGCTGGCTCCCTGATTACAGACTGAAAAGTGCTGCCAGGCATCTGGTTTCCAATTTTCAACGGGCAAAAATAGAGGCCGTAAAGAGAAACACCAATGTTGTGCTGGAATTCCAACCGGCAGCATTCTCACCGGGAGGTGGAGTCGGCTCATATCTGATCTTTGCAGATGACGGATCAGGAGGAGGCGTTGCGGGAGATGACATAAGGAATGGGACCGAACCTGTAATTGCAACTGTTACAATGCCAAAGGATGTATCCCTCTACAACACGAATTACGCCTCTGATACAACCCGGTTCAACCCAAGGGGCTTTCCCTCTGCTGCGGTAACCAGCCATGCTGAAATGCGAAACAATAATTCAAGGTTTTACAGGACTTCAGTTGCCCCTGTCGGCGGCATTCGCCTTGAAGCAAGCAGCGATGGCGTAACGTGGAAGAACTGATCATGAATAAAAGAAATTTTGTCAAACTGGAACACAGGGGGTTTACCCTGATAGAACTCCTTATTTCAATGGCCATAGCCGGTATAGTAACAGCAGCCATATACGCAGCATTTCAAGCCCAGCAGCGCAGTTCTGTCATACAGGAAAACGTAAACCAGATGCAGCAGAACCTCAGGGCTGCCATGGAAATTGTGATCAAAGACGTAAGAATGGCAGGATATGGCAGGCCGAATGTCGGCGGGGTCGGAATACTTGATGTCCGCCCAAGAGGAAACGCCAAAGTTAATCCTCTTCCTGATTATGATAATGGTTTTACAGGTAATGGAGCCATTCAATTAAGTGCCGATTTCAACGACAATGGCGTACTTAATCCTGAAGAAACAATTACCTATTCGATATTTGACTCTCCGGTTGGCGCGCCGGACCAAAAACCTGATCTGGCCAGAGAAGTTGGTGGCGGAGCACGCCAGTTACTGGCGGAAAACATAGAGTCCCTTGGCTTTGCCTTTGCCTTTGATGCGGACGGGGATGGAAACATAGACACCTATGATGCTACAGGTATGGTCCCGCTTCCTGCTGATCCTGAACAAAGAAGGCGCATCATCTGGGCTGTTTGTACAACAACTAATGTCAATCTGCTTAATCGGAACCTCGACACAAACCTTGACGGAGTAATAGACGAAAACGATGATGCGGACAATAATGATCTTATAGAGGGAGTGGCTCTGGCCAGTCCTGTCGATCCGGCCGATATCCGGGCAGTGCGTATCTGGATGCTGGCAAGGACTGACAGGCCGGACGACAGGTTCAGGAATCCCGAAACATACGTGGTTGGTCACAAGGTGTTAACCCCCGGCGATAACTACCGGAGAAGGCTTTTGGAAACAATAGTAAGATGCAGAAACCTGGAGTTTTAATATGGACAGAAAGCAGGCGGGACAGCAGGGATTTTCCCTGGTTGAAATAATGATTGCCGTGGCAATTTTCGCAATAGGCATCCTCGGCGTTGGAGCAATGCAGGTTAAGTCCATTAATACCGATTCCCAATCCTCCAGGATAACTGAGGTTGCTACAACTCTTGAGCAGTTGATGGAAAGGATTACCGCATATGATTATAACGATTTATGGCTTAATGATACAGACGGCGACGGGACTGGTCAGGACCTTGATAACAACGGGATTGACGACAGAGATGAAGTAGATCCGCCTCCTGATCCTCCTGTGCCCCTTTTTAATTTCGGGCTGAATGATACATTTCAGGTTGATTCCGTAACCGGAAATATAATACCCACTGCTGATCATTTCAGAATTATCGGCAATTATACCGTTTACTGGAACGTGGCTGTAGATCAGCCGACAAGAGACCTTAAAACAATAAGGGCAATTATTTTCTGGACCGAAGGCGGCAGGCAAAGACAAATCACCCTTGATTCTGTTAAACCGTCCACCTAAAATATGCCTGGGAAATAATAAAAATGAGGGATAGCTAATGATAGAGAAATACTCAAACAAAAAAGAGGACGGATCAGTCGCGGTCGTCACACTACTGCTTCTGCTTGCATTAACGTTAATTGGTATCACCGCAATAACCAATTCCACAATAGATATGCAGATCGCAGCAAATGACAGAGAATACAAGACAGCCCTGCACAATGCAGACAGCGGCGCTTTTGCCGTGCCCAAGGTGATTTCACTCGCCATAGACGACAAAGAAACCCCAGGGGATATTAGCGGAAACGCGGAAGAAAAAAGGTACGACGCCTTTACTTATATGGATCTGGGCACAGACGACAACGACGGGTCGAACCCAACTTTTTACAGGGAACTTGCAGGCTTTGATAATCATGATGACGATCCTGACATCGAATTCGCACTCAACGAAAATAATATCAGCGTTGATATTCAAAGATTAGGGGCGTCACAAATCGGAGGCGGCGGAGCTGAATTCCTGAGCGGATATGAGGGGGTTGGCGCCGGCTCATCAGGTGGCATTGGCATTCGTTTTCTTCTTGATTCCTTTGGGACTGCACAGCGTGATACCAGGTCCAACGTGGGTGTGGCTTACAGGAAGGTAATTGGTATTGCAGGAGGTTTATAATGAAAAAAACATTAGTTCTCAGCATGTTAGTCCTTGCTCTATTTTCAACAGGAGGTGTTCGTACCTGCCTTGCAGCTGAACCGCTCATGTCCGCATACACCAGTTACCCCATTTTTATGGTAGAGTCGGTAAAACCCAACATATTGATTCTGCTTGATAATTCCGGAAGCATGAATTTCTGCGCTTATGGTACATGGCCGGGTGACGGGGGAACCGTTGGCGATCATCCTTTTACCGGATCCCCTTATTGCAATGGGTTAATTGAAACAAAAATATGCCAGTCCTCAGATGATGCAGAAGAGAGAAACGGCGACGGCTACTCCTATTATAACAGTGATGACTTGGACCTGGGCCGGGACAGCAGCGCTGCTTATCCCAACCAGATAATCGGGATGAGGTTCCAGAATATAGCCATTCCTCCCGGGGCTACTATTACCAATGCCTATATAACATTTGAAACAAAGGCTGTTTATTCAGACGTCCAGGCTGATATTTTTCTTACTATCAAAGGCGAGGCATCTGATGACGCTCAGACATTTACTACTGCAAGCTACAATATATCTTCAAGGCCCACTACTACTGCATCTGCTGCCTGGACTGTCCCTCCATGGAATAATGCTGCTGAAATGCATCAGACCCCTGATCTTTCGGCAGTTATTCAGGAAATAGTCAACAGGGCGGGCTGGGTAAAAAATAACTCTCTTGCCATTATTATAACAAATGTTGATGATCCTCCCAATTCCGGACGCATGGCAAGCGATTGGGATCATACTCCCGCAAAGGCCCCATTGCTGCATATTGAGTTCGAACCGGGAGATCAGTGCAAGAGCTATTACGGCTACTTTGACCCCAATGCACGATACACCTATAACAGCGGTGTCTTTGAGAGGGATGCAGCCGGCCTATGGGACGGTAACTGGCTGAACTGGCTCTGCATGAGGAGGGTTGATATAGCGAGAAAAGTGCTTGCCGGAGGCCTTGCAACCTCCAGAACAGGCGGAGGGAACACAACTCTTATTGGCGATGATCATTCTGCGCAGCCGGGCAGGCATTTCAAAAAGTGGTTTGACGACACTGCAGGGGCTGTTTCCCCCTACACGGGGAATTACTGTTACGGTATAAAGGGCGGGTATATCTATGTGGACAGCGACAATGATCCATATAATGGATATATTGAACGATATATTATTAAAGTAAAAAAGGATGTTGTTAGTGAACCGGACGTCTTTCTTGACGGCAACATAGCAGGCATACTTCAAAGGGTTGCAGACAAGGCGCGATGGGGCCTTTCATGGTTCAATACCGATGATGAGGGAGGACAGATTTCCGACAGTGTCGATGCTGGATCTATTACAAATATGATTACAAACATTGAAAATAAGAAGGCCAGCACATCTACGCCACTTGCAGAGGCCTTTTACACGGCCACGGGATATTTCAGGCAGGTAACAGAAGGGAGATATCATAGCGGCGATTATGGGATAAATGACCTTAATGATCCCTTTTACTGGAATGAGCTTGGCAACACCGATGAAGAGTGTTTTGTTGACTGCAACAAGAGCTTTGTCCTGCTCATTACAGATGGTGAAAGCACTCATGACATCTCCGGTATCCCCGCATACTTGCAAGATTATGACAATGACGGAAATGACCCTGGAAACTATCCTTATCCCAGTAATCCCTCTAATCCCGGGTCTGACTACCTTGACGATATTGCCCTCTGGGCACATACGACCGATCTCAGGCCTAATGAACCACATCTGCCCGGCAAGCAGGTGCTTACACTCTACAATGTATTTGCCTTTGGTTCCGGATCTCAGCTCCTGAAGGATGCTGCCAGAAACGGCGCTTTTGAAGACAGGAACGGAAATGACATACCGGATCTTGACGTGGAGTGGGATGAAAACGGCGATGGCATTCCTGATGCCTACTTTGAGGCCGAGGATCCAGGCAAGCTTGAGGCAATGCTTCTAAAGGCCATAACCGATATCCTGAAAAGAGCGGCCTCGGGTACTGCCGTGTCTGTTCTTGCAACATCCTCAGAGGGTGAAGGTAACCTTGTGCAGGCCTATTTCCGGCCTCTGGTTATCGAAGGGGTTGAACAGATAAAATGGATCGGCAATCTGCAGTCTCTGTGGGTGGACACACAGGGCAACATGAGAGAGGATACAAACCTCAATAAAGCACTGGACATAACTATTGATAATATAATCAAATATTATGTGGATGCTACCGGAAATACAAGCATAAGGAGATTTCCTGTTAGTTCTGATATCCCTTATCCTGATCTGGAAACAGCTGCCTATGAATCCGTACAGATGGATGAAATCAGCCCGATATGGGAGGCAGGCAATACCCTGTCGCAAATGTCGACTGATAACCGCAGGATTTTTACATTTATTGACAAGGACAGCGACAAGGTGATAGATGAAAGTTTGATTGATGATCCTTTAGATGATGCGGGCGAGGTGGTCAGGTTTCATGTTGATGGAATGTCAGCCATAAAGCCGTATCTCGGGATAAAGGATAACACTGCATGGTCTTATCTTGGCGCAACCCATGACGACAGGGCAAACAACCTGATTCAATTCATCCGGGGTAACGATTCGGGTTTTGCAGGCACAACTCAAATCAGATCAAGGACCATCGGCGGAGTAGTCAACAGGCTTGGAGACGTTGTTTATTCAACCCCTGTCTCAGTTTCTAAACCGTCTGAAAACCTGGACGTCATCTATTCCGATGAATCGTATCAGCAGTATTACAACGCTTACAAAAACAGGGAAACGGTCATCTATGTGGGCGCAAATGACGGCATGCTCCATGCCTTTACTTCGTGGGAATATGATAAAGCCACAAAGCAATTCATAAAACCTACAGACCATGACCCTGTCAGCCCTACAGAGCTGCTGCCGGATTTGAATATCGGAGACGAGCTGTGGGCATATATTCCCCAGGCCCTGCTCCCGCACCTCAAGTGGCTGCCATCCAGGGAATACACCCACGTCTATTATGTTGATCTGAAACCCAGGGTTGCGGATGTCCAGGTGTTTTTTGATGCCAATGGTTCACCTATAGATGATGATCACCCCGGCGGGTGGGGAACAGTTTTGATCGGCGGCCTGAACACAGGGGGCAAGACTATATCCGTCAACGATGACTTTGACTATGACGGGGCGACCGCTGATACAGAGCGTGACTTTTCATCCTGCTACTTTGCGATTGATATTACCAAACCAAGGGAGCCAAAACTCCTGTGGGAAAAGACTTTTAACGGACTTAATCTAACAACATCCTACCCAACTGTTTTTAAGGTTAACGATAAATGGTTTGCGGCCTTCGGATCAGGACCGGCAGACTATGACGGGACCAGCGGCAACAAGGGTCATATATTTGTCGTTGATGTCCTGACCGGGGAACCTTATAAAGACGGAGCAAATGACTGGCTTTTTGAAACAGGCGAAAATGGGGCCTTCATGAGTGCACCTGTAAGTTTTGACAAGAATCTTAATTATAGTGTGGATGGCATTTATATCGGACAGGCATACGGTACCTCCGGGGCAATTTACAAGGTAACCATTCCCTGGGACGGCACAGACATTTTGGATAATTACGGGATGTCAGGTAAGGGTTATTATATTGATGATCCCGATTACTGGACAGCCCATAAGCTTTTTTCGTCACCTGCGCCGGTAACTGCCTCCCCTACGATAAGTATAGATTTTAAAGACAATGTATGGTTGTATTTCGGAACAGGCCGCTATATAAGCGAAGCTGATAAATCGACCTCTCAGCAGCAGTATTTCTTCGGGATCAAAGACCCGTTTTTTAATAAAGACCGGACTGCAAATTATCTGAATTATGCATCAACGCTTACCCTTACTGAAAACAGCCTGTTTGATGCCGATCCCTATCAAGTTTCATTGAACAAAAAAGTTTATGTGGCCCGCGTTGAGGAGTATGACAACTTCAGCAGTCTGATAAACGAGGCCCAGTCACCGTCATATAACGGCTGGTTCAAGTCTCTTGTGGTGCCGGATTCCGGCCCTTCTGAGCGTGTAATTAACAAACCCGTTATTTTTGGAGGTACTGTTCTTTCCCCTGCCTTTACACCAAACGCCGATATTTGCAGTTTCGGAGGCGACAGCTCTATCTATGCCTTTTACTTTGAGACCGGAACTGCATTTACGAAGCCGGCATTTAAAGATGGAACAGAGACGATACCCCTTGACGGTGGTGGTACAGCAGAGGTTATTTTAACCAGGACAGGAACAGGAAAAGGCCTTGCATCGAGCGTTGGCGTACATGTGGGAAAGGAGCGTGGTGCCAAAGGTTTTATACAGCAGAGTACCGGGGCTGTGGTGGAGGTTGAGGTAACGCCAGCCCTTAATATAAAAAGCGGCCTCACATCCTGGATTGAAAAATAGGGGGAATAAGATGCAGCAAAAAATATCAAAAAAATATTTCATTAACTGCTATCTGTTATTCATGCTTTTTGTGTGTTCATGCCTGATCGGCGGGCCGTCAGCTATAGCAGCAGTAAAAGGTAAGGGGCCTGTGAAGAATTCATTGGTAAATATTAAAGAGAGAAAGGGTGACATTGTAATATCCTCTTCACAGACCTTTTTGATAACAGATAAGACGGAAGTCTTTGACAGGGATGACAGGCAGATAGAGTCGGGCGATCTGCCTGTACCCTGCAGGGCATATATTGATTATCAATTAACGGCAGAAGGCAAGGCCGTTGCATTGACAATAAAGGTCAAACAGCTCTTGAATGTACGCCGTGGGATACCTGAATAATGGTAGACCACTCTACATCTCCCTGAAGCACCAGAACGGATACTCGAGCATGTAATCGGCAATCCTGCCCGGGCTGTTCTCCCTGCTTGCAACGAGCCAGAGTGTGGTCTTTCTCTCACTTATCGATATCGGGTCCATGGGGTCCCAGTCAGGCAGAAGTATCATCGCATTATCGGCGCTGTATTCAATATCGCCTGATTCCTTGAACGATGCAAGATCAGGCCTTTCTCCGTAGTGCCCGTCTTCGCCCCGTGAAAGTTCGGAGACAACAAGAAACGAGACGTTCTGCTCATCCCGGATAGCCTCCATTTGACGGAGCCATGCATCTATTCCGGTTCTCCGTTCCGAAAGCTTTTTAAAGGGCAGTTTGTGAAGGCTGTCAATGACCACCACGGCATGATCTCTTCTCGTCTCCCGCTGAAGAAAGTCAATCTGCCTCCTCATTATATCGGGTTCCAGTTTTCTGTCAGTAACCACCCTGAAATAATACAGCATTTCCCTGAAATCCGACCTGGCCTTTTCCAGCCTCTCCGATTCTTCCTTTCCCTGCTCTCTCATGAGTATATCCTGCTCCGACATCCTGCTCAGGCGGGATAGTATCCTCATATAAAGCCTCTGCCTGCCGTTTTCAAAATCATAATATACTACAGGGGTCCTGCCCATTGCCATCTCGGATGAGACCTGCAGGAAAAAACAGGACTTCCCCGCCTTGGGCGGTCCGCCCATGATATTGATACCGCTGACTGAGGTAATGGCATTGTCCAGCTTCTCAAAACCGGAACTCAACCCTGAAGCCTTTCCCGCCTTTTCACTTCCCAGGGACTCAAAAAATCTCCTGTGTTCTTTTTCAGGCGCTGAAAAGGGGGAAAAGGCCTTTGATGACTTGATCATGAGAGAGAACGCAGGCCTGAATCCTTCACCCTTATCTGCTGCCAGATGACTGAGGCTGTAACCCCTGCTCAGGTGTGCCGGCCATTTTATGATCCTGGCCTTGTATCCGAGCCTTGTGGCTGTTGACCTTGCCGAAATTTCAGATTCCGGGGAGTTGTTCAATACCAGGAAAACGTGTCTGATGCCGGCAATACGCTCAGGATTCAGCGCTTCCAGGTCAGCGGCGGAAGGAACGGCAGCGCCCGGATAGCCAAGGGCCTTGATTGTCAGCAGGTTTTTTTCTCCCTCCGCGATAAACAGCGCCCCGTCCTCGCATCTTTCAATTTCCTGTGCATTGAACAGCCTGTACTCTTCTGCGAAAAAGGCCTCCTCTCCATGCCAGAAGAAGTCCTCTTCCCTTGACGGCAATACGCATCTCGCGGCATAGCAGTTTCCGTCTTCCAGAAAATAGGGGTATACAATATATCTCCCGTTGTAACCTGTCTTCATCTCTTTAAGGACCGGTTCAGATATTCCGAATTTCCTGAAATATTCAAAGGTTTCCTTATCCATCATGGACATGTATCTTTTGATTTCAGTATTCAGGTTCCGGGGCGGGTAGGCAATATCAAGGGCATAGGGCTCCCTGTCAGGGTCATAACCCGGAACATCCCATGGGTCCAGCCCCATAAGCCGGCCGAAATACAATGGGAAACCGCCCGGAATACACCTGCCGGAACACTGGAAATAACCCTTGAAAAAACTCTCCGGGTTAAGATGGACCGCAATAATACCAATCCTTTCCATGCCATGGTGTGAACAGAACGGACACGGCGCTTTTAGAATATTGCCTTCCATCTTTGCACCGGGTATATGTTTAATATAGAATTCTTTAATCCTGCTATCCGAGTCCATGATTATATCCCGCCTTTTCCTTTAACTGAGGGCCTTACCCTGAATTGCCCCGAATTATTTCATTATCTCTTATTTCCCGCCCGGGCATAGTGCCGGAAAAAACCGCCCCTGGACAGGTAACAATATGAATAGTGCATAATATCAAATAGTAGTATAGATAACAAATGATTACATAACAAAACAAAAATGCCCTTGATTACTTGGAATACAATGATAAAATAAAAGTAACTACTCAGGTAGGCACAGAGCACCAAAGGCACAAAGTCAATAGATCTGAAGAGAACAGGTTGCTCAAGTTACTCTAAGATGTTTACAAAGCGGTATTTGGACAGGTTGTATCCTGCAATTCCGATCGTATTCCTACAACTTTGTGCCTATGTGCCTTTGTCTCTTTGTGCCTGAATAGTTACAAATAATAAAAATATATGAGTCTGCCCCTGCCTGATTCGGCAAGGGTTTCATTAAAAATACGGGGCTTTAAAAAAGACTTGATTTTTAAGGTTTATTGACTATCTCCATCTGCCGGGTTCTATATGTACAAATACAAAGAAAATCCCTTTTCTCCTGAAAGCGTATGCCAGATCCTTTTAAAGAGCGGTCTTATCACCACCGAGCAGAAGAAGGAGATTCTGAGAAAGAGAATAGGCCTCCAGAATAAGCTCGAGAGACTGCATGCAATGCGTCAGGCTTCCTCGTCCTCAAGGATTAGAATGGCAAGCCCGGTAAACATAGTCGATGTTATTGTATCCCTGAATATTGAAAGGGCAGATGCGCCGGAAACCGAGCTTGACGAAGAGACAATCTATCAGGCGCTTGCCGCGGAATGGGGAATCCCGTTCACCAAGATCAACCCCCTGAACCTCGACCTTAACCTTGTTACCGGCACAATTCCCCATACATTTGCCATGAAGCATCTTGCCCTTCCCATTGCTGAAAAAGACAAGGTCCTTACCGTTGCAATGGCCAACCCCTTCAACGTGGAAGTGCTTGAAGACATATCACGGGTCAGCCACATGAAGGCGGTTCCGGTTGTAAGCCTCAAAAGCGACATTATCAAGCTGATCAACGAGTTCTTCGGTTTCAAAAGGTCAATATCCGCTGCTGAAGACCAGTTTGCAGGCCCTTCTGTTGACCTGGGCAATCTTGAGCAGTATATAAAGCTGAAATCGGCCGATGAGCTTCCTTCCAATGACCAGCACATAATAAATGCCGTAAACCACCTCCTCAGCTATGCCTTTGACCAGAGGGCAAGCGATATCCATATAGAACCCAAAAGGGATATAAGCCTTGTCCGAATGCGGATCGACGGTATTCTTCATACCGTTTACCGCCTTCCCAAGAATGTGCATCCAGCAATACTCAGCCGCATAAAAAATCTCTCCCGCCTGGATATGGCTGAAAAGAGAAGGCCCCAGGACGGCAGAATCAAGACCGACAAGGGAGGGGTTGAGGCGGAAATAAGGGTCTCAACCGTGCCTGTGGCATTCGGTGAAAAGGTGGTGATGAGGATTATGGACCCGGAAGTGCTCTTTCAGGATCTTGAAAAACTCGGGTTTGCAGCCGCTGATATCATCCGGTACAAACAGATTGTCAGCATGCCTCACGGCATTGTTCTGGTCTGCGGCCCCACAGGAAGCGGCAAATCCACAACCCTTTACTCAACGCTTCGGTATCTGTCAACTCCGGGAATCAACATCACCACAGTTGAAGACCCCATAGAGATGGTACATGAAGACTTTAACCAGATAGGGGTTCAGACGGCTATCGGAATAACCTTTGCCAATATTATAAGAAACATCCTCAGGCAGGACCCGGATATAATAATGATCGGTGAAATGAGGGACTTCGACACGGCGGAGAATGCTGTTCAGGCGGCGCTGACCGGGCATCTGGTTCTGTCAACCCTCCATACCAACGACGCCCCTTCGGCAGTCACAAGGCTTCTGGACCTGGGCGTACCTTCCTTTCTTGTTCAGGCAACCATCATCGGGGTATTGGCTCAAAGGCTCGTTCGCAGGATCTGTCCCAATTGCAGGGAACCGTTT
>JAFGMQ010000232.1 GCA_016927455.1 Deltaproteobacteria bacterium | reverse complement strand
TGACGGTTAATGTGTGTCGATTGAGAATTGTTGATTTCAATCAACATATTTTAAACCCCTCGTCTTATAGACGAGGGTCGTTTAGTTGACGATTATTTTTTCAGGCAGTTAATAAAGATCATATTTATGAAAAGGAAATTCAAATAAATGGTACCAGGCTTGAATGTACTGGAGTCTTTGCCTGCAAGAAAGCCTCTTGGGCAAATTGTCTATGAGAAATTGAAGCAGGCCGTTGTCAAAGGAGCTCTGGAGTCCGGATCGCGTATTATTGAGAGCCAGGTGGCTGAATCGCTTAGCATAAGCCGAACGCCCGTGCGAGAGGCAATGCATAAGCTTGAGCGTGAAGGTCTCCTGCGTCAGTCCCCGACAGGCGGATATTTTGTTGTCGGACTCAGCAGGATGGACATTGAGGAAACATTCGGTATACGCAGCGTCCTGGAAAGCTACGCTGCAAGGCTCGCAGCGATCAAGCACAGGAAAGAGGAATTAATGCCCCTGCAGAATAAGATAAGCGAGTATCAGGAATGCCTGGAACGTGAGCAGATAGAGGACCTTCCTCGTATAAACACGGAGTTTCATGATCTTCTTTACGGGCTCAGCTACAGCCCGAGATTGATCAAGATGATAAATGATCTCAAGGATTATATTTATCGTTACAGAGAGGTTATCCTCAAGATTGAAGATATGGCAATGAAAAGCAATGAAGATCACAGGCGAATGCTTGCATTGATAAAAATCAGGGATGCTGATGGGGTGGAAAGGATTGTCAGGGAGCATATTCTGAGGGGACAGGAAGTTGTCCTGCGCCAGTTTGATAATCAGCAGATGGTTAAATAGTTGAGGTGTTTTTTCTACTGAACTACTATCCTTCTTAAGCACAATAAACAGGAGCATAAATGATATGACAGAAAGAAAGATAAGGGTCATTTTAGCCAAACCCGGGCTGGATGGACACGACCGCGGCGCAAAGGTTGTTGCCCATGCCTTGCGCGAGGCCGGGATGGAGGTGCTTTATACCGGGCTTCATCAGACGGTTCCTGGCATTGTGAATCAGGCTATTCAGGAAGATGTGGACGTTATCGGCTTTTCGATAATGTCCGGCGCTCATATACCTATTTGCAGAAAACTTATGGATATTCTTAAAAAGGAGAATATCAATGACAAACTGATTGTTGTGGGTGGAGTTATCCCAAACAAGGACATTCAGGTTTTAAAAGATATGGGGGTTGACGGAGTATTCCCCGGCGGGACCAAATTCAATGAAATTGTTGGTTTTATAAGAGATAATGCTGTCAGATAGCATTACCTGCCTGCAAGTAAATGAGATAGTATTCAAGTAAGATGTGATTTCTATCCCTATAAATTACGGCATCCTGCTGAAAGGAATAAAGGAGTACCCTGATTAAAGGAGAAAGGCCATGGGAGTAGCAACATATATAAAGGATGAAAAAGACGCTGTTAAAGAGGTTATACTTCAGTCCGGCATCAAGATCAAGCCGGTTTATACTCCTGAAGATCTTGAAAGGGTTGGCTTTGACTATAATACGGACCTTGGTGAACCCGGTGAATTTCCCTTCACAAGGAGTATACACCCGCTTGGTTACAGGAGCAGGACCTGGACAACACGTCAGTATACAGGATTTGGCACACCTGAAGAGACAAATGAGCGCTTCAAGCTCATGATTTCTCATGGACAGACCGGACTGAATGTGGCTTTTGATCTGCCCACTCAAATGGGTTATGACTCGGATGATCCGATGGCGGAAGGAGAAGTCGGACGGGTAGGGATGGCCATTGACTCTTTGAGAGATTTTGAGATCGCTTTCAGGGATATAAAGCTGAATCGGATAGGAAGCGGCCTTACTATAAACGCAGTGGCATCAATTATGCTCGCCATGTATCAGACGGTGGCAGAGAAGTTCGGATATAAAAAGACAGAAATATCAGCAACCCCTCAAAATGATATACTGAAGGAAATAGTCGGCCGCGGTGCCTGGATATATCCTGTGGAGCCGGCTGTAAGGCTTATAGGCGATACAATAGAGTATTCCATGAAAGAACTTCCCAGGTGCAATCCTGTTTCGGTCTGCGGCTACCATATAAGGGAGTCCGGTTGTACGCCCGTACAGGAAATCTCTTATGCCTTCATGATTGCCTTTGCATATATTGATAATGTTGTGGCTCGCGGCTATAAAGCCGAAGACTTTGTGGGAAGGTTTTCGTTTAACCTGAACATATTCGGTAACCTGTGGGAAACAGTTTCCAAGTTCCGAGCGGCAAGAAAGCTTTGGGCAAAACTCCTGAGAGAAAGATATAGCGTAAGGGATGATAAATCTCTCTTTCTAAGGGGGATATTTGGGGGAGGAGGGTCAGGGATGACCAAACAGCAGCCGGAGAACAATATCATGCGCGGAGCTTATTATGCGCTTGCTGCTGCATTGTCGGGTGCTCAGACTACGGCACTCTGTTCCTTTGATGAGGCATACACAATACCGACTGAGAGGGCTGCACTTTTGTCCCTCAGAACCTTCCAGATACTTATGGATGAGATAGGTCTGAGGGATACTGTTGATCCGCTTGCGGGTTCATATTTCATAGAAACAGTCACCAGGGAGATGGAAGAAAAGATTCTGGAAGAGATGGAAAAGGTTGAGAAGATGGGTGGAATGGTGGAAGCTGTTTCTTCAGGTTATGTCCAGAGAGAGGTAGCAAGGCAGGCCTATGAATTTGAGCGTATGCTCCAGGAAGGAAAGGTCATAAAGGTTGGAGTAAATAAATATACGGAAGGGGTTGATATGGAGGTTGAACTCCATGAATACAATGAGGAATCAGCTCAATTGCAGATTAAAAGACTAAAGGAACTGAGAAATGAAAGGGATAACAGTGCTGTAAGCAAATCTCTTGGTGCTTTAAGAAAGGCAGCCGAGGATAAAAAGAATGTTATGCCTTTTCTGGTGGATTGTTGCAGGTCCTATGCAACAGTAGGTGAAATGGCCAATGTTTTTAGAGAAGTCTTTGGTGAATATATAGAACCAGGCATATTTTAGAATGCGAAAGTGAAAATAATCGGGTAAAATATATTACAGTGTTTCAGTATTAGGTTTTTTGAGTTTTTACATGGAAGGAGGTGAGAAGAAAGAAGAAGGTTCATAGTCTAAAGGGGTTAACAAGTCGTACATAATTTAGGGAGGTCTTAAAATGAGACGAAAAGTTCTATTTTTGCTACCCGGTATTTTCCTGGCAGCATTATTGGCCATTACCTTTATCCCAGCAAATGCTTCGGCGCAACCTATCAAACTTAGCTATGCCAACTTCCCCCCTGCACCTACATTTCCCTGCGTTCAAATGGAGAGGTGGAAGACTGAAGTCCAGAATCGCACTAACGGAAAAGTTTCTGTCGACACCTATCCCGGTGGAACCCTGCTTGATGCAAAGAACATGATGGACGGTGTGATTCAGGGCCAGGCAGATATAGGCTGCCTGTGCATGGCCTATCAGCCCGGACGGTTCATCGTTACAAATGCCCTTGCATTGCCTCTGGGTTTTAAGAATGCTGCCGTCGCAAGCCTGACTCTCTGGGATATCTACGAGAAATACAGGCCGGAAGAGTTCTCAAAAGTCAAGGTCCTTGCAATGTTTGCCTGTGCTCCTGCCAACATCTATACAACAAAACCGGTAAGGAATTTAGAAGACCTGAGAGGGATGGAACTCAGGGCATCCGGTGGTGTTGCCGAGGTTTTGAAGGCCCTTGGTGCTACTCCTGTAGGTATGCCCCAGTCAGAGGCCCCGGAAGCCCTTCAAAAGGGCATTGTCAAGGGCGCGGCATCTTCCCTGGAAACCCTCATGGATTTCAAATATGCTGAACTGTGCAGATATGTGACCATGTTCAATGGTCCGGTGTACCCTTTTGCAGTTGTAATGAACATGTCTAAATGGAACTCTCTGCCAAAAGATGTACAGGATGTTATGGACAATCTGGCAAAAGAACAGTCGGAATGGACAGGAAAATATATGGATGATCACGTCGATAGATCCATTGAATGGTCCAAGAAAAACTATAACATCGAGATTATTAATTTAAGCAATGAAGAAATGGCAAGGTGGGACAAACTCCTTGAGCCCATAACAGACAAATGGCTTGTAGGAGCCAGGGACAAAGGTCTGCCGGCTGACGCAATCCTGAAAGATATCAAGGCGTTTAAAGAGTATCATTCCAGCAAATAGTTCAAAATTCAAGGCGATCTCATTTTGTGCTGCTTTGTTTAAGCATTGCACAAGTCTTGATTCCCTGGAGCAGCATTGATCCGAGATAGCCCAAAAATTGAGTGGCTGAGAGGTATAAACTGATCAGCCACTCAGCAGACTGACCAACCTAATCAATATAACGGAAGGTGAATATGGAACTCTTGGATAAGATAAATCGCTTTTTAAACCAGTTGCTTCTCTGGATAGCGGGTGTTTTTCTGGTGGGGATGGTAGCTCTTACATGTTCTAACATATTCTTAAGGCTCGTTTGGGTGCCGATTAAGGGCGTTTTTGAACTCATGGGTTTTTTCGGGGCTGTAGTTACTGTCTTTGCCCTGGGTTATACGCAGATAAAAAGGGGTCATATTGCAGTGGATGTCCTTGTTAACCGATTTTCGGGAAAGGCCAGGTCAATACTGAACGGAATAAATTACTTTATCTGCATGATTTTTTTTGGTTTTGCCGGATGGCAAATGGCAGCATGGGCATCAGTTCTCTGCAGAACCGGTGAGATTACCGAGACCCTCAGGATAATTTATTATCCTTTCGTCTATTTAGTCTCTTTTGGATGTCTTGTTCTTGCCCTGGTTTTGATGGTTGACCTTCTTAAACTGCTCATAAAAGAAAAAGGAGCTGAATAGATGGACTTAGCTGTTATAGGTGTGCTCGGAATAATTATACTGCTGCTTATCCTGTTTTTGTTGGGTATGCCCGTGGGGTTTGCCATGGCAGTAGTAGGCTTCTGCGGGTTCTGGTATATAGTTTCCTTCAAGGCTGCCATTGGAATGATAAGCGGTGATATATGGGCTACTTTTTCCAAATATGGCCTCACTGTAATACCACTTTTTATCCTTATGGGTGAAATAGCATATTATTCCGGCGTAAATGAAAAACTGTATAAAACGGCCTATAAGTGGGTAGGGCAGATTAGAGGAGGTATTGCAATGTCAACAGTTTTGGCCTGCGCCCTTTTTTCTGCAATCTGCGGTTCCAATGCCGCAACGGCCGCAACCATGACGGCTGTAGCCCTTCCTGAGATGAAAAAGTATAAATATGAACCAATGCTAAGCACTGGATCTATAGCCTGTGGTTCAACTCTGGGAGTTGTTATCCCACCGAGCGTTGTCCTTATTGTTATCGGCCTGTATACAGGACAGTCCATTGGGAAGCTTTTTTACGGAGGTGTTGTGGCAGGAGTTCTCCTCGCTGTACTATTCATGCTTAGTGTATATTTTTTGTGCCGTATTTTCCCTGCCTGGGGTCCTGTCGGTCCTAAAACTACATTTAAGGAAAAGATATATGCCCTTCCCGGCTCTTTTGAAATAGTTATTCTTTTTGTGCTTGTCATGCTCGGACTCTATTTCGGTTTTTTTACTCCGACACAGGCAGGCGCTGCCGGTTCCTTTCTTGCACTTGTAATCAGTCTTATCCAGCGAAGTCTCAGCTGGAAGGGCTTTGTAAACTCAATTGTAGATACCCTCAGGATATCGTGCATGGTTATGGTTCTGGTGACCGGTGCAACTATCTTTGGCCGATTTCTGGCTGTCACAAGAATCCCTTTTGACATCGCAAACTGGGTTGCCTCACTGCCCATACCGAATTTCTGTATTATGGCAATCATATTTATCATATTCATTATTGGCGGGGCAGTTATGGATGCCCTTGCTCTCCTGTTGATTACAATCCCGATTTTTTATCCGGTTGCCCTGGAACTGGGCTATGATCCCATATGGTTTTCTGTCACGATCACGGTAATAACGACCCTGGGTGCTGTTACTCCACCTGTCGGCGCAACTACATATGTAGTTGCAGGAATGGCTAGGGACGTTCCGTTAGGAAGGGTTTTCAAGGGTGTCACATATTTTCTGCCGGCCTATATTGTCTGTGTCTTGATACTGATGATTTTTCCAAAGCTGGTGACCTTTTTGCCGAGTCTTGTGAAGTGATCAATGCACTCGGAATATTTTGATTATGATTGTTTTCCTGCCCATGAAATGCAGACAGCGTTTCCGGGGAACAAACAGTTAACTTTATATTTTAAGAGGGGAAAGTAAGCATGGCAAAGACTTTTATGCCTGAATTCAGAACACACGGAGAATTGCTGGATGCTCAGCTTGAAGGATTAAAGTGGACCGTTAAGCATGCCTGCAGGGGATCATCTGTCTACAGGAAAAAGCTGGATGAAGCGGGTGTCAGACCTGAGGATATTCATTCACTCGATGATATACAGAAGCTTCCTTTTACAACATCCGGAGACCTTCAGGAGGGTTATCCTTTTCCTTTACTGTCCGTTCCGTTTGAAGACGTGGTGCGTATCCATGCCTCATCAGGAACGACCGGAAAGAGGAAGGTGCTTTGTTATACCCAGAAGGATATTGAAGACTGGGCCCATTTTTTTGCCCGGTGTTATGAAATGGCCGAATTAACCTCTGAAGACCGGGTTCAGATAGCGGTAGGTTATGGCGTATGGACGGCCGGAGTCGGTTTTCAACTGGGATGTGAAAGATTTGGGGCCATGGCGATTCCTGCAGGTCCTGGTAATATGGACATGCAGTGCGAATTTCTGATTGATTTTCAGACAACCGCCATGTGCTGTACGGCTTCCATGGGCCTGCTGATGGCTGAAGAGGTTAATAAAAGGGGGATAAGGAATAAAATAAACCTCAAAAAGATGATTTTTGGGTCAGAGCGTTCAAGCGAGGCCATGAGAAAAAGAATAGGTGATCTGCTCGGCCTGGAGCACATGTTTGATATCCCGGGGATGACAGAACTTTATGGTCCCGGAACCGGTCTTGACTGCATTTATCATGCAGGAATTCATTACTGGGCAGATTATTATATCCTGGAAATACTTGACCCTGAGACACTGAAGCCTGTGCCTGAGGGAGAGACAGGCGAAATGGTTGTTACAACATTAAAAAAGGAGGCTGTGCCCTTGATCAGGTACAGGACAAGGGACCTCACCAGACTGATATCCGGAGAGTGTGCCTGTGGATCTGTCCTTCCCAGGCATGATCAACTCCTTGGTCGTTCAGATGACATGATCATCTTCAGGGCCGTGAATATCTATCCGGGCCAGGTTGACCATGTTCTGTCAGGGATTAAAGGAATCGGAAGCGAATATCAGGTAATCCTGGACAGAAAGGACGATGGTAAAGACTACATGACTATCAGGATTGAGAGGGCCATAGATGGTGACAAGGCTCAGGACGGTGAATTAAAAAAGAAGATAGCCGGTGAAATCAAAAAACAGATTCTGGTCAGTGGAGATATTGAACTTGTGGATTACAGTTCCTTGCCGAGGTCGGAAAGAAAAAGCAAAAGGGTATTTGATAATCGTGATTAACGATCAAGGGGTCTAAAAATGCTCAATTATGATTACATAAAACCGGAAAGCATAAAGGATGTTTTCAGCCTTCTGAAGGAGTACGGTGCGGAGGCAACACTGATTGCGGGTGGAACCGATGTGATGGTCAATATAAGAAACAGGAAACTGTCACCAGGCGTCCTAATATCATTGAGGGGCCTGATGGACCTTCAGTATATCAATAAAAATAAGGGGTACCATATCGGAGGTATGACGACTCACAGGATGCTTGAGCAGTCTGAACTGGTAAAAAATGAGCTGTCAGCGCTCCATGACGGGGCATCCAGGGTGGGTTCCGTCCAGATACGGAATGTGGCCACAATAGGCGGGAATATATGCAACGCCGCTCCCTCAGCTGATACGGCAGGCCCGCTTCTGGTTCTTGATGCGGTTGTGGTTCTCGAAGGTCCTGAAGGAAAGAGGAAGATACCAGTCGCAGAATTTTTCACCGGCCCCTCAACAACTGTCCGCAGGGAAGATGAGGTTCTTGTCGAATTTGATATCCCGGAGGATAACAGCAGGTACGGCAGTGCATACTGGAAGCATTCAAGAAGAAAGGCCATGGATCTTCCGATACTGGGTGTGGCAGTAGCGCTTAATCTGGCAGAGGACAGAACGATTGTGGATGCAAGAATTGGATTAAGTGTGGTTGCTCCGACTCCTATCAGGGCGCTCAGGGCAGAGGAATATCTGAAGGGCAAGTCATTCAGGGAAGATGTCCTTTTGGAGGCCGGAAGGATTGCCTCCTCAGAGGCTTCTCCAAGGGACAGCATAAGGGGCAAGGCATGGTACCGTGGGGATATGATAAAGGTTTTTGTTCCCCGTATGGCAAAGCTGGCTGCTGAACGCAGAGGTGTGATTTGAACCAAGGGTCTTAACCGCGGTCGAAATGACATTAGTATCGAATTTAATCAGTATTTTCGAATCATACTGTAACGTGATAAGAAGACTTGAATGATATGGCGATCGAATCAGGCAACTCCTGAAAATCAGTATCAGTATTAAAACCGGCCAGAGGAGATAAATATGAAAAAGGTGTCAGTTTCATTTACCTTGAACGGAGATCCTGTAACTGCGGAGGTTCCGGCAGCCTGGACACTTCTGAGGACCCTGCGGGAGAATTTTGAGTTTACCGGTGCCAAGGAAGGGTGCGGAGTGGGAGAATGTGGAGCATGCACTGTTATCGTTGATGGTGATGCTGTAAATTCATGCATATTTCCAATTCCTGAGATAGAGGGGAAATCTGTTGTTACCATTGAAGGAATCGCAGATAAAGATGGAAACCTGCATCCGCTTCAAAAGGCATTTCTTGATAATAACGGTGTCCAGTGCGGTTTCTGCACCTCCGGCATGATAATGTCGGCCAAGGCCCTTCTGGACAAAAACCACAATCCTACAGAAGATGAGATAAGGACAAGCATTGCTGGCAATCTCTGCCGGTGTACCGGATATGTTCAGATTGTGGAGGCCATTGGAATGGCAGCCAAGAAGTAGCAGATAAACCAGAAAACCATGAAAAACAGAAGATGAACAGGAGGAAAACATGTCCGATCATCTATATGTAGGGAAAAGCATTCCAAGGACAATAGAGATTGATAAAGTGACGGGCAGGGCCGTTTATATTGATGATTTCAAGCGCCCCGGTATGCTTTACGGGAAGATACTCTACAGTGATTATGCTCATGCAAGAATAAAATCTATCAATATTGCAAAGGCAGAAAAACTCCCCGGTGTAAGGGCTGTTTTGACAGGCAGGGATGTCCCTGATGTAAGGGTAGGTTTTTTGAAAGATCAGAGCGTATTAAAAAAAGATGTTGTACGGCAGTTCAGAGACGAAGTAGCCGCAGTTGCTGCCATAAGTCCTGATATAGCTCGGGAGGCGATTGACCTGATCGAGGTTGAATATGAAGAACTGCCTGCTGTGTTTGATCCTGTTGAGGCAATGAAGGAGGGTGCTCCTCTTGTGCATGAGACCGATGCAAGGGGAAAGCCCTTGAGGACCAATATACTTCCTCTGCCGTGGAGGTTTCAGGCCGGGGATATTGAGCAGGGGCGAAGGGAATCGGCATTTACTGTTATTGACCATGTGAGTACTACCTGGGTGAATCAATGCTGCATGGGCCCGAGCGGATGTATTGCCGAATTTGACATGAACAGCAACCTTACCCTTTACAATCAGACCAATGTCATTTTTGGAGATAAGGGGAGGATTTCCGAGTATTTTTCCCAGATTGGCCTTAAAGGAAAAAAGATACGCATAATAAATCCGATAGTAGGCGGCAGTTTTGGTACAAAGCTGGATACGGATATTTATGAATTCATATG
This sequence comes from Deltaproteobacteria bacterium, assembly GCA_016927455.1. Classification (GTDB taxonomy): domain Bacteria; phylum Desulfobacterota; class DSM-4660; order Desulfatiglandales; family Desulfatiglandaceae; genus JAFGMQ01. Next base: position 7,223 of record JAFGMQ010000232.1, on the reverse strand, counting down.
CATTCAGCTTGCATTAAAAACAAGAAGACCTGTAAAGATCCTTTTTGACCGGGAAGAGGAATTCAGAGCGCTGCCTCCAAGACAGCCGGCGAGATTTACGGTCGAACAGGGATGTGACAGGGAAGGAAGGCTCACATTCAGGAAAATAGAAGCAATTCTTGATAACGGAGCATATACGTCGTGGGGAGCAACAACGCCTTCGGTAATGATGATGCCAGTTTCTTCCCTCTATCGTGTGCCGAACATATACTATCAGGCAACATGCGTTTATACGAATAATATCTACTGCCAGGCCATGAGGGGATATGGGAACCCGCAGGCGAGTTTTGCGGTTGAGACCTCTATGGATACGCTGGCGGAAAAGGCTGGTATTGATCCGGCTGAATTCAGGATGATTAACCGCAATCAGTCGGGTGACCTCACGCCCATGAGGCTGAAAATAACCTCATGCGGCCTTGAAGAATGTATAACGTCAGTAAAGGAAAAAATCGGCTGGAACGACAAAAAGGGAAAAAGAAACGGTCGGGGCGTCGGAATAGCGTCACTCATCCATGTTGCCGGAGGCGCAAGGGTTACTCTGTCAGACGGACATGGAATTATGGTCAAGGTTGACGAGGACGGGTTTGTGGATGTCCTTGAGAGCGGTACTGACCAGGGGCAGGGATCCCCAACCGTCATTTCACAGATAGTTGCAGAGTCCCTTGGTGTCAGGCCTGAGGACGTTTCAGTGATATTCGGCGATACCGCATTATGCCTGTGGGATGCAGGTACACATGCGAGCAGGCATACCTTTATGGCCGGCAATGCAGCCATCATGGCATGTGAAAAGGCCAAGAAGCAGATCCTTGAAATGGCGGCAGAGTATATGCCCCGTATGATCAAGTCAGATTTCAAGAAGATGATGAAAAAGGATCCGGAGTTTGTAGAGCCTGAGCTTGACTACAGTTTGATTTCAGATCCGGCAAACCTTGATATAAGAGACAGGAAAATATTCCTCAAAAGTGATCCATCCCACCCTCATTTCAATATGGATATAAACAAGGTTTTAAGAAGAGGTCTTCACGTAGGAACAGGAGAAAGCAGGGTAATTGCTGCCGAGGCGTTTTATGATCCTCCAACTGAGACTCTTGACAGAGAACTGAAGGGAAATCTGTCCATGACATACGCATTCGGCACTACAGGCGTTGAGGTTGAGGTGGACAGGGACACAGGGGAAGTTAAGATTCTGCAGCTTGTTGCTGCTCATGATGTTGGAAAGGCCATGAATCCGACACTTCTGTTGGGGCAGGTCTATGGGGCCGTTTATACAGGAGTGGGTTACGGTCTTACGGAAGAAATGAAGCTGGAAAAGGGAAAGGTAATGAACCCGAATTTTCTTGATTACAAGCTGCTCACAGCAATGGATGTCATTCCCATCAAACCCGTTATTGTCGAACCGGGAGATGAGGCCGGCCCTTACGGAGCAAAGGGCGTTGGTGAGCCAGGCCTTGTGCCTACCGCACCTGCCATTGCAAATGCAATATACGATGCAATCGGAGTCAGGATTAAGGACCTGCCGATTACACCTGAAAAAGTGCTGGAGGCAATAAAGAACAGTAAATAGATAACATCTGAAGTTGAATGTTTGCGGTTCTCTGTACGAAAACCTAAAACACACTGCCTGTCAGGAGTTAATACATGTCTGATAAGTTCTATCGTCTTGGCTGTGATATTGGCGGCACCTTTACTGATTTTGTTCTGCTTAATGACAGGACAGGGGAATTGACTATTAACAAGTGTCTGACCACTCCAAGTGATCCCTCGGATGCTGTTGAGCAGGGGATAAGGGAACTGGAGGTCAGGGTCCCCGGTTTTGTGGAAAGGCTGGATGAGGTAATTCACGGCACAACCCTTGTGATAAACTCTATTATTGAAAGGAAAGGGGCCAGGACCGGGCTTATAACGACAAAGGGATTCAGAGATGTGCTGGAACTCGGCAGAGAGATCCGCTATGCCCCTTATGATGTTTTTGCCGAATTTCCACTGCCTCTGATACCAAGAAGGTATCGCCTTGAGGTGGATGAGAGGATAAGAAGCGATGGGACGGTGTTAAGACCACTTGACCGGGCTGAAGCTCAGAAGGCTGTAAGTCAGCTTCTTGATATGGGCGTGGAGTCGATAGCTGTATGCCTTTTGAACTCCTTTGAAAATCCGGCGCATGAACTGATTATCAAAGACACTTTACTCAGCCTGGCTCCGGATATTTCGGTTTCAATTTCATACGAGGTCCTGCCCCAGATAAGAGAATATGAAAGGACCAGCACTACGGTCACCAACGCCTATGTAAAGCCGTTGACCGGCAGATACTTGACCAGGCTTTCAAAGAGGCTGGAATCCATAGGCTCCAAGGGAAAGCTTTTTATAATGCTTTCAAGCGGCGGCATAACATCAATTGAAACCGCTGCTGAGTTTCCTGTAAGGATTATCGAGTCCGGCCCGACTGCCGCAGTAATTTCAGGACAGTACTACGGAAAGCTCTTCGGAACTCCTGAGATGTTCTGTTTTGACATGGGAGGAACAACCGCAAAGTCGTGTCTGATTCAGGGAGGAATTGCAGGAGTTGTTCCCACCTTTGAGGTAGGCCGTGTTCAGAGATTCATGAAAGGAAGCGGCCTTACCATCCAGGTACCAGTGGTTGACCTGATGGAGATCGGTGCGGGAGGGGGAAGCATTGCAAAGGTCAGCAGGCTGGGCACTCTTCAGGTCGGACCTGAGAGCTCAGGCGCTGATCCAGGGCCCATCTGTTATGGGAGGGGCGGCACAGAGCCCGGTGTGACGGACGCCGATCTCGTACTCGGCTATCTTGATGAAAACTATTTCCTCGGCGGAGAAATGAAGCTGGACAAGGAGGCTGCAAGACGGGGAATAGAGGAAAAGATTGCCAGACCGTTGGATGTGTCTTTCATCCAGGCGGTATGGGGAATACACGATCTTATAAACGAGACCATGGCAGGTGCGGCAAAGACGCACATAGCTGAAAAGGGCGGAAATCCCAAAGTTGTTACAGTTGCTGCCTTTGGGGGGGCAGGGCCGGTACATGCCTATGGGCTGGCAAAAAAACTCGGAGCCCCTAAGCTTGTTGTTCCGCCAAATGCCGGTGTCGGTTCTGCACTGGGATTTTTTACTGCGCCGAGGGCCTTTGATCTTGTGAGGAGCCATAAGGTGTCGCTTGAAGCGGCTGATTTCAGAGAGATAGAGGCAATTTTCAGGGAGATGGAGGCGGAAGGGACCAGAACCCTTCAAAAATCAGATACAGATATGGAAATCAAGTTTGAACGTTCTGTAGATTTAAGGTTCATTGGACAGGGTTCCGAAACAAACGTTCCCATTCCTGAAAGGGATTTTCCAGGCGTTAAGAGAGAAGATATAAGAGCACGTTTTGATGAAGTCTATAAAAAGCTTTATGGCAGGACATATCCCGATTCTCCCATTGAATTTATTAACTTCAAGGTTAGGGCAAGCCTTCCTGAAAGACTGTTGCAGCTTCCCAGGCTTGAAACGGGATTTAATTCGCTTGGTCAGGCAATAAAAGGAGAACGTCCGGCCTATTCCGGTATTGCAAAGGAATTTATTCCGTTCACTGTTTATGATCGTTACAGGATGTTCCCCGGCGCAGAGTTCAAAGGGCCGGCTATTATTGAAGAAAGGGAATCTACTGTTATAGTTGGAGAAGATGCATCTGTTAAGGTGGATGAATACGGTTTCCTTTGGATAGAATTTTAGAGGCTCAGGTCTAAATATTCTTTGACAGGATTAACAGGACATACATTATTTTCTTTAATCCTCATGTCCAGTATATAATGTATATCCCGTCTAAAATTAGTAGGAGGAAAAAATGGGGCAAAAGTTCGATCCCATAACCCTGGAAATACTGTGGCGCAGATTGATCTCCATTGTGGACGAGGCTGATACTACGGTAGCAAGGACAGCGTTTTCAAGCCTCTTGAGAGATGCCCACGATTACACCTGCATGTTTACTGATCGAAAAGGGAGAGAACTGGCGCAGGGTACATTTGCAACGCCGGGCCAGTCCGGGGCAATGGCCCTGGGTATAAAAAGGCTCGTCAGCAAACTCATGGCAAGCAACTGCCGACCGGGCGATGTATTTATCACAAACGATCCATGGGCTCTGGCTGGACATCTGAACGATGTCTGTGTCATTTCCCCCATATTTTACAGGGAACATTTAACCGCATTCACCGCCTGCGTGTTTCACCATTCCGATGTGGGTGGCAGGGTTGCTTCGGACAACCACGATGTCTTTGAGGAAGGCCTTTTCATACCGCTTGTAAAGCTCGAAGATGCAGGCATCCTTAATGAGGCGGTCGTTGAAATGATCAGATGGAATGTACGCACATCTGATGAGGTCATAGGAGACATACGTTCCCAGATTGCCGCCAACCATGTTTGTGCTGAAAAGATCTGCCAGATGCTCGACGAATATCATCTTGAAGGGCTTGATGACCTGGCTGACGAGATAATAGGCCGTACAGAGGCAAGCATGAGAGAGGCGATCTCAAAGGTGCCTGACGGAATATACAGAGCCGAAGGCATTGTGGAACAGATGAAGGGAAAGAAGGATATTGTTATAAAATTGGCCGTGGATGTGAATGGAAGTGATATTGTTGTTGACCTTGACGGATCTTCTCCCCAGGTTGACTGGGGCGGTAATGTGGTATTTAATTTTACCTATGCCTATGTGTTCATGGCAATGAAGAGCATGTTTGATCCTGACATACCAAATAATGACGGCTGTACAGCTCCCATATCCATGATGGCGCCCGAAGGCAGTGTTGTAAACTGCAGGTTTCCTGCTGCCGTGGCCGCACGCATGCAGATTGGCCATTTTATTACCGAGATCATCTACAGGGCCCTGGCAGATGCACTGCCTGACAGGGTGATAGCCGCCAGCGGGGGAACTCCGGCCACAATGAATGTCTTTTATGGAAAAAGCAAGAATGGAAAACCCTGGCACTCTGTGATTATCAGGGGTGGCGGCATGGGCGCCAGTTCAACCAATGACGGGTATTATGATTACATATTCCCTGCAAACGGGGCAAATACGCCTGTTGAGATATTCGAGAGCGATACTCCTCTGATTATAGAAAAAAGGGAGATCCTTACTGATTCAGGGGGCGCCGGGATGATGAAGGGCGGCCTGGGAAGAAGGGTTGTTTTCCGTGTCCCTGATGATGAATATGCTCCCATACCTCCTGTTAATCTGGGGATTCAGTCAGGAAGATTCCAGTATCCTCCTGAAGGGTTATTTGGAGGAAGGAGCGGTGCCAGGGCGAACTTTTTAATTAATGGTGAACCTGGAAATCCCTACGGCCTGACCCAGTTTGGCCCTGGGGATGTTGTTATTATGGATGCTGCCGGCGGGGGGGGATATGGCAGTCCCTTTGAGCGGGAACTGGAAAAGGTTGAAAATGATGTGGTAGACGGATATGTCAGTATAGAAGGTGCAAGGGAAAACTATGGCGTTGTGGTAGACAGCGAAACAATGAAGGTTGATGTGCAAGCAAGCGAAAAACTGAGGAACAGGCTTAAAAGCTGATATCCTGCCGAATAATGAGATATAATATTCGTTCATAAAGCCTTATATCCTCTCTTGACTCCTGGTTTGGATGCAGTTATAGAATGGCATGGCATTTGTCAAACTTCAGAGCATTCTTGGCCTTTGTGTCCTGGTACTCCTTGCTTGGATCATTTCCGAAGACCGTCGGAAAGTCAATCTAAAGACAGTTCTGGCAGGCATCTTACTTCAGTTGGTTTTTGCACTTCTTTTCCTGAAAGTTCCGGGAAGCAGGGAATTGTTTTTTTTCCTGAACAGGGTGGTTCTGGCCCTTGAAGATGCCACAAGGGCAGGGACAGGCTTCGTATTCGGCTATCTTGGAGGCGCCCCACTTCCCTTTGACGAAAAAAGCCCTGGCTTGAGTTACATACTCGCCTTTCGCGGTCTGCCCCTTGTCCTTGTTGTCAGTGCCATATCATCACTCCTGTTCTACTGGCGAATTCTCCCCAGAGTTGTGAGGTTTTTTTCGCTTATGTTTCAGCGCACCATGGGTATCGGCGGCGTTGAAGGCCTGGGCACTGCAGCCAATATCTTTGTCGGCATGATAGAATCTCCCCTTTTTGTCAGGCCCTATCTTGCGCAGGTTTCAAGAAGCGAGCTGTTCACTATAATGGTATCGGGCATGGCAACAATTGCAGGGACAGTAATGGCCCTTTACGCGAGCATCCTGAGCAGTGTCATGCCCGGCATAATGGGTCATCTTCTGACCGCATCAATAATAAGCGCACCGGCCTCCATAACCATATCCAAGCTGATCATACCTGAGACAGGGGCACCTTCTTCTGACAGAATGAAGATACCTTCGGCAGGGAGCAGTTCCATGGATGCAATTACGCGGGGCACTATTGAAGGGACCAAACTGCTTATCAACATTATCTGCATGCTGGTTGTCCTTGTGGGACTTGTGTATCTCTGTAATATCCTGCTTGGTTTTCTGCCGGAAATTTCAGGGAAACCGGTTACGCTCCAGCGTCTGCTTGGGCTTGTCATGTCGCCTGCAGCCTGGCTTATGGGAATACCATGGAATGAGGCCGGGATTTCAGGGGCGCTTATGGGAACAAAGACTGTCCTTAATGAACTGCTGGCATATATAGACCTTTCAAGGCTTCCTGAAGGTGCGCTGTGCGAGAGGAGCCGTCTGATAATGGTTTATGCAATGTGCGGCTTTGCGAATTTTGGTTCACTGGGCATCATTATAGGCGGCATGGGGGGCATGGCCCCGGAACGAAGGGACGAGATAGTAGGGATGGGCATTAAATCCATTGTTGCCGGGACAATAGCTACCTGTATGACCGGAGCTATTGTCGGGTTGATATATTGATTATTTTAGAAAAGGGCCTGCCAAGGACTTCACAAGAGCAGAGAGGTTTTATAAGCGTGTGTTCAGATCTTAGCCTGAGATATATTATTGACCTTCCCTTTGATGAAATAATTACTGTTAAATGTTTTTGTATAGTTGTTCTTCTGTAAAGAGTGCGTGGGGTTTAGTTTTAATGCTAACATCGGATAATCAAAGATTTCTCATCACGCAGCAGGGTGATTTGAAAAGACAATTTTAACTGAGCCATTTCGTCATTTTAGCAAAGTTATCCCCATTGTCATTTCGACC
>JAFGMQ010000231.1 GCA_016927455.1 Deltaproteobacteria bacterium | reverse complement strand
TCCAGATATTCAGCGCTTTTTAATTTTCTGCCTATATGGTAGTCAATGTGCAGTTTGAGTACAGGTTTTAATTCATCGATTATTTGTTTGCTCAGTGCAAAGTTTTCAATCCGGCTGTTAACCTCTTCTGACTGCAGCATCCTCAATTTATTTACTGTATCAGGTTCAAGTCCCTTAGAGTATTTAGATTCCTTCTCGCAATTAAGACAGGAAATGCCCCCCCTGTTCGGTTTGAAAACAGCTCTTCCCGCACCTGAATATTTCCTTCCGCAGTTACAGCATTTGTCAAGGTTGATTGCGTATCCGCCAAGGGCCATTGCCTTTGCCTCAAAAAAGATACGCATGTAATCCATTCTTTCACCATTGCTCAATAAATCAAATGATTCCTTTAATAAATCAAACATCCGTTGTTCAACTACGTTCTGCGGAAAAATGATTTCAGTGAGTTCAATCATGTAGCTTGCAAGGGAAAGAGTTGAGAAATTTGATCTGAGGCCGGGAAAGGTCTTAATCAGTTTCGATGAATGAAGCAAGTGCAGATCCCGGTTGCTTTTCAGCTCATATTCAACATTTGACAGGCAAAAGAGGTCCAGGCTGTTACTGAACCGCCTTCGGCTTTTCCGTGCTCCTTTTGCTATGCCTGCAACTTTGCCATGGTCACGGGTAAAAAACTTAACTATAAGGTCGGATTCTCCAAATTCTTTAATCCGCATAATAATAGAAGGGGAAATTTGGGTTTCCATATCAGGGTTTACACCATAGTGATTAAACCGGAAAGCAATGGATCTGAAATGTTCTTTTCAGACACTGAATTCTCTTGGCTTTATTTGAGGAATAAGGTTTTTGTTTATTTGATTCAAGAAGTATTCATCAGTCATTCCGGAGATAAAATCACGCACAATCCCTGCATCAGGGGTATTCTTCTTGTATTCAGGGGACATGCCGTCTAAAAACCCCGTAAAGATATCCGAATTTTCGTTGCCGGTCTTAAGGTCTTCAAGGTATTTTTCATAGAGCAATTCAAACATGAGCTTTATTTTTTGAGTCTGCTCCTTAACTTTTTGATTCTTATATATATTTTCCTCATTAAAAACCTTCAGCTTTTTCAGGGATTCGCCTACATCAGCGCTGAAGCTGACATAGGGCTTGTCAAGACTGTTGGCAATTATGTCCTCAACAAGGGTATATACAATAGTCCCGTTTGTATCTCCCAGGACAAGGGTGCAGTCCACGGGGATGTCTTTCCTTTTGATCAATCCGAGCCTGATGGCATCCTCAATGTCCCTGCCGATATAGCTTATGGTATCTGCCATCCTGACCACGCAGCCTTCGAGCGTCATGGGAAGGATATCGATGGACGGGTCTTGCTCTTTTTTTCGGATCTCGTCATTCATCTTTTCAAAGTCCTTGATGCTGTCAGGCCTCAATGCCTGCGAATGCAGTTCTCCATCATGGCACAGGATTCCGTCCAGCACCTGCAGGCTTAGGTTCCAGCCCTTTCCCTTCCTTTCAATTTCCTGAAGGAATCTTACACTTTGTATATTGTGCAGAAATTTCCTGGAATTATGCGACTGACACAATTCCGAGAGAAATTTTTCACCGTCGTGTCCAAATGGTGCATGCCCCAGGTCATGGCCAAGAGCTATTGCTTCAAGCAGGTCTTCATTAAGTCTGAGGAGACGCCCTATGGTTCGTGAAATTTTAGATACAAGCTGTACATGCAAAACTCTGTGCGTAATGTGGTCGTTTTTTATCAAATAAAAGACCTGGGTTTTATCTATGTATCTTGAATAAGCAAGTGAATGAAGGATTCTGTCAGTGTCTATTGAGAAATTCTGCCTGTGCCCGAAATCTATTTCCCGCTCTTCCTTTTCCCTTACAGCTGAACTGCTCAGGCATGCCCATGAAGACAGCCTGGACTGTTCGCTTTCATCGAGGGTTTCTCTGATCCTGAACAATAGTTTGTTGGTGCTCACTTGTCAGACCTCTCTCTAAAGGTATAATAGTAATGAAGGAAATGTTACTTTACGACTTAAAACGAACTCAAGTTCGTTGTTCACAGGATGCCGCACATGGCATATATTAGCTTTTTATGAGCTCATCAATTTTAGTATTTTTTTCCTGAAATTTGAAGACAACAAAAGCTCAATCAAAAGTTTTTTTTCTTGCAAAACAGAAGTAACGATGTTAGAGATAACCGTTTATTATTAGAGCCTTTAAATAGTTAATATGCAGTTAAGGTCTGCGGCTTCTTTTTTGCAGAAATGAAGATAGCCGCGGTTTTTAAAGGCAATACCAATATGGAGTTGTTTAAGCTGTTTATGGATATCAGGTTCGGCGAAGGATATCAATAGCCTTTTATTCATAATAATTACACGTTCGGAATACAGCCCGGTGCCCTTTATGCCTGAGGGTGCAGAAGATTCCGAACTTAGGATAAACCGTGGCAAGGAGATCCTGTGAGGATCTAAAAAGGAGAATTGAATGGCAGTTATCAGCATGAAAGAACTTCTGGAGTCAGGTGTTCACTTCGGACATCAAAC
>JAFGMQ010000230.1 GCA_016927455.1 Deltaproteobacteria bacterium | reverse complement strand
TGTTTTTAGTAGGCCTGTAGCTCAGCTGGCAGAGCAGTTGACTCTTAATCAATTGGTCGTGGGTTCGAATCCCTCCAGGCCTACCAAAATGATATAATAATCAACCCATATTTTCCTGCCGAACATAAATTCAACGGAATCAACTTATATTAATCCCTCCATTTCCACTTATCCCCCCTACAACGGCACCCACAGCGCCATCAACGCTCAATGACCCTGTATTTATAACAAGGTCATAATTTACCGGATCATCAATATCAGCATGAAAATGCTTCCTCACAAACGCCCTGCGGTCTAGTTCAGTTCTTCGGATCCTGCGTTTTGCCTCTTTAAGCGGGACATCATATTTGCTCATCACGTTTTGGATTCTGACCTCCAGAGGAGCTACAATCCTTACTCTGAAACTGCCTTCAGGAGGGAGTATGAAATTCGCACCCCGGCCCACTATTACAACCCGGCCTTTTTCCGCTACGGCAAGTATGACCTTCATAAGATGCTCCAGAAATTCATCAGGCCAAAGATGCCTTTCATTTACTATGGCTGAAATCCAGTGATCCAGAAATGAAAGCCTTTTTTCATCCATCGTTTCAAGCAGACTCGCACTTATCTCTGAACTTTCGGCCACTTGCTCAATAATCTTACGATGAAATACATCCAGCCCGAGACGCTGGGCTATTCCTTCAGCCACCAGGCTTCCCCTCGTACCCGGTTCTCTTGCAATTGTTATAACCGGAATATGTGCATCTTTTTCCTGACTATCTTCAGGCTGAACCCTTTCCCACTTATGAACCTGTTCCTGGATCATCTGACCAATTGAACGGCTTTTAGTCTTCATACTCTCTCCTTTTATAACTGTTCACAGAACTCCATTTATGGTTGACAAAGGCGGACTCACCCATAAAAGAGGAAAAAGAACACATCTCCCGGGCATCAAGTAAATAAAAGATCCATTACTTCAAAGCTGCACTTATATCCATGCCCGCTATAAAAACACAGTTTTTTGTAGTTATAAAGCCCTGAAAAAAAAGAATACCATAAGGAAAATATTCATTTTTATACCTGATAATTCAGATGGTGACAAGGCATAAAATTTTGACTGGTTAAAAACGTTTCAATATTGCCGCCTGTCATTATGGATATTGACCTCTTCCGAAAAAGTGGAGTATAAAATACTGTATATGATTTCTCAGGAAAAATAGAACCTTAAATCCTTTAGATGAGGAAACACTATGGCACTGATGGAGTTTTCCTTAATACCTTTGGACAAGGGAGCGAGCTTCAGCTCTTATGTTGCAGGAACCCTTGCCATTATCGAAAAGAGCGGCCTCAACTACCGATTAAACCCTATGGGGACTGTGGTTGAAGGAGAATGGGATGCACTCCTGAATCTGCTGACTGAATGCTTCAGGGCGCTTGAAAAAGAGTCTGATCGCATCAGTCTTCAGGTGAAGTTTGACTATCGCAAAGGGATAACCAATGCCCTTGAGGAAAAGATAAGAAGTATTGAAAGAAAAGCAGGAAAAACATTTAAGACATAGGTTTTGAAACTTCTAACTTAGGACATTGGGGGGTATAATGCGGTTAAGAACAAAAATACTGTCAGGATTTCTTATCTTAATTCTGATGCTGTTTGCCGCCGGTTCATGGTCGATATACGAAATGACTCAAATGGGTTCGTCTGTTCAGCGTCTCCTTGATGAAAATTATAAGAGTATTAATGCTGCCAGGATGATGATGGAGGCCATTGAAAGGCAAGACAGCGCCGTATTGCTTATCATTTCAGGAAATGATAAGCAGGGCAAGCCTATTTTAGCCTCAGGAGATGAATTATTTCTGAAAGGACTTGATACAGCTAAAACCAACATAACCCTGGATGGCGAGCAGGCTTGCGTTGAAACCATCGAGGAATCATATGGCAGTTTTAAGAATTTCTGGACCGAATTCATAATAAACGCTAATAATAATAAAGACCTGAAGTGGTATTATCAGACTCTTCATCAGGCATTTCTTGACACAAAACTTTCAGTAAACAAACTCATGACTTTAAACGACCAAGCCATGTACAGGACAGCCTCAAAATTGCAAAAAAGGTCATATAGGGTAATTATGCCGGGAATCGTAGCTATCGTATCTTCAGTCATATTTACCCTGATCTTTTCTTATTTTATTAATTATTACATGGTTGCTCCAATAATTAAAATAACAAATGGAGTAAAGGATTTTATAACGACAAGGAACTATATGGATATCTCTGTTGAAACAAATGATGAATTAAGCCATCTGGCTTCCGCGGTTAAAGAGTTGTGCGCAATATCAGGAGCTGTCCAAAAAACCTAATGAGACCTCATATTATTCTCAGATATATCGGGCTTGTCTTATTATTCAATGCAATTTTTCTCTTCGTTTCCTCGCTCATTTCTGCACTCAACTCCGATTCATCACTTTTTCCGCTCCTTTACAGTGCTGTAATTTCCGCCCTTTTCGGCACATTCCCGCTTATTTTTGTGCCTCCTACGAAAACAATCAGCAATAAAGAGGGGTTTATCATTGTTTTGTCAAGCTGGCTTCTGTCATGTCTTGTGGGGTGTATTCCCTATATCCTCTGGGGTGGAGAATTTTCATTTACCAATGCATGGTTTGAAAGTGTATCAGGATTCACCACAACCGGTTCTACCATTCTTACAGACATTGAGGCTCTTCCGAAAGGACTGCTTTTCTGGCGATCTTCAACTCACTGGATAGGCGGTATCGGCATTATTATATTTGTGCTTTCCGTTTTGCCTTCCATTGGATCGGCAAGGATGACCCTGTACAGAAGTGAAATGTCTTCGCTTGCCATGAACAACTTCCATTACAGAACTCACAAAACCATACAGATACTTGCAATAATTTATGTTGGACTCACTTTTCTTGAAACACTGTCACTGCTACTCTGCGGGATGAATTTATTTGATGCGATAACGCATTCCTTTGCGACAATTGCCACAGGAGGTTTTTCTCCGAAAAATCTAAGCATCGCCTTTTACAAAAACCTTTCTGCCGAAATAGTTATAATGATCTTCATGATTCTATCTGGTATTCACTTCGGTCTTCTCTTTGTTACCATTTCCGGAAATTTTAATGATATTCGCAAATCATCCATAGTGATGTACTATCTTCTGGCCCTTCTTATTGGAACAGCTTTAACTGCTGTCAGTTTACACGGAAATCAATTTGAAAGCTGGACCGACTCCCTGCGCTATTCGGCCTTTCAGATTATTTCAGTTGGAACGTCTACAGGGTTTGCCACTGCCGATTCATCTGTGTGGCCGATGTTTGCCAAGGTATTGATGATATTTTTTACACTGCAATGCGCCTGCGCCGGTTCTACTTCAGGTGGTATAAAAGTGGACAGAATAGTTATCTTCTGGAAATCTGTAAAAAGGAAACTTATAAGGTTGCAGTACCCCAATGCGGTTGTACCCGTAAAAGTTGACAAAGCAGCAGTCAGTGACGAAACAGTAGAAATGTGCCTTGTTTATATTATAATGTATCTTGCTGTAACTGCCGTTTCCACACTCGTATTAACCGCACTCGGAACAGACGGACTCACTGCATTTTCGGGCACAGCCGCCACCCTTGGGAATGTCGGACCTGGATTTGGGGCAGTCGGCTCTATAAGCAACTACAGCAGCATCCCGGAATTTGGGAAATGGATATTTACCGCAAATATGCTGCTTGGGCGTCTTGAGATATTCGTACTGATTATGTTTTTCATGCCCCGTTCATGGAGGTAAAATATTTGCCTCATTCAGGCTGATGATCTTTTCTAAGCAAATCGTTGACGGTCTTTACGGGATTAAATGTTGTCTCGGGGACCTCCACAAAAACTGTAATCCACTTAGACATGGCCCCGTTCCAGAGTCCGGGATGCTCTAATGCCTTTAATTCCCTGCCGTCTTTGGATTTTCTTGAAATAAGCACTGCTTCATGGTCAACATATTTTTTCAGGTCAAACCTGTTGCCTTTCCAGTCGGTTATACTGCATGCTATGTCAACCGGATTGAAGTGGGTGGAAGAGGCCAGAATCGCCTGCTGGTCTTCCGAATGGGGATCAACCTGACCTGTTTCGACAATCTGCAGAGAGACGGCTCCATTCCCGCCTTTGACCCAGAAAGGCCCTCCCCCTGGTTCTCCAGCATTCTTTACCATTCCGCATATCCTTACGGGCCTGTTGAGTCGTTCCATTAAGTTAGTTCTATCCTCATCAATCGAGGTATTTTCTGAAAAACCGGAATCTCTCAGACAAAGTTCATCCCTTACAAAAGCCTTTATCTCGTCAATAAACGCCTCATCAGTACAGCCTGACGTCAGGACCTCCATGTACTCAAATATCCGCTCTTTTATTTCAACAAGGTATCCTCCCAGAATTTTTTTCCATTTGCATATCTCTGCCTTGAGTCTATCGGGAGCTACATTATCAATATTTTTAATGAATATTACGTCAGCCCCAATATCATTAAGATTACCGAGCAGAGCCCCGTGACCACCAGGCCGGAAAAGCAATCGGCTGTCTTTCTGGCGAAAAGGCCTGTTATCCAATTCTACCGCAACAGTATCTGTTGAGTCCTTTTGAATAGAAAAACCAACTTTAAATTTCACCTGATATCTCTCTTCATAAATGGATTTAACCTTATCAAAGAGTTTCTCGAATTCCCTCAGATGTTCCTTTGAAACAGTAAAGTGAAAATGAGCCTCTCCATTCCTGCCAGAAATAAAGGAAGAAGCTTCAACCAAATGCTCTTCAAAAGGAGTCCTGCTGCCATCCACATATTCATGAAATTTAATCAGTCCTTTCGGAGAATCACCATAAGACAGACCATCATCTGACAGCAAAAATCGGATCATCTCAGTAAAATTGCCGTTATCCAAAAATGATTCGATGGATATGTCCTTTTCTGACATTACTGCTTTCAGATCTTCAAAAAACGCAAATCGTCTTATCCCATCCATAAAGGCCAACAGCTCTCGTGCATCCTTTTCCCCTGACTGTGCCCTTTCTTCAATGAGCTCTTTAATAATATCCTTACCCTGGTTTCTGAAACGCAATAATACCCTGAACATCCTTGTAGCCGCCCCCGAAGCCGGAACGAACTTTACGCATCGATACTTTTGCCTTTTATTGTCATAAATATCTATCAGTTCCCGCCTCTTCTTCGGGTCAATAAACCTGATGCCATCCCTTAATGTGCAGGGGCGAAGCAGATTCAAATAAGAGGGAGGGGTGCTGAAAAAGTTCAACTGCCTCATAATCTCGCTTACTGTGAATCCATGGCTGCATATCTGCCTCAGATCCTCATCAGAAAAGACTTCATTGCCCATATCCATAATGCTTTTCGACCCTTCAACCCAATAATGGGAACACATGCAATAATTGAAAAAACATGCCGGTTAGATAAAACAAGGTAACAAAACATTAGTTTTTTATAGAAATTTGGAAAAATGTACTTATAATACTACACCAAGTGTTGCAGAAGATCAAACTTGCAATAGATGAATGACTACCTGGGTGGTTTTTTTATTTATAGGCTTCTTAAATTGTACCCTTGCTCCTGGAAGGCCCATTTATAAGCATTGCCACCTGTCAATTACCTGCCCATAAGGACCAGGTTTTCCAAAGTTTAATAAGTAAATGGAGGCCATATCAAATTGAATCCGTTTTATAAAAACCTTGCACTCTGGCTTGTGATAAGCCTTATGATGGTCATGCTCTTTCAGGTATTCAGACAGCCAACCACGACCAGTTCTGCTATAAGTTACAGCGATTTTCTGTCCATGGTAGAAAACAGCAGCGTTACGAATGTCGTAATTCAGGGAGACAATATAGCAGGCATGTCTAATCAGGGCCCCTTTAAGACAATAGCCCCGAAAGATCCGGAACTGATAGGGCTGCTTAGAGAAAAAGGAGTCAGGATATCTGTAAAACCGGAAGAAAGCTCCTCCTGGTTTCAGGTATTTCTCTCATGGGTTCCGATGCTGCTTTTGATTGGAGTATGGATATTCTTCATGCGACAGATGCAGGCCGGAGGAGGAAAGGCTTTATCCTTCGGCAAAAGCCGTGCCAGGCTTATGAACGAATCCCAGGAAAAAGTTACATTCGACGATGTGGCCGGGATTGAAGAGGCCAAAGAAGAGCTTGAAGAGATAGTCGATTTCCTGCGCGACCCTAAAAAATTCACCCGGCTCGGAGGCAGAATTCCTAAAGGAGTTCTTCTGGTTGGCTCGCCCGGCACCGGAAAAACACTTCTTGCAAGGGCAATAGCTGGCGAAGCTGATGTCCCTTTTTTCAGCATCAGCGGATCTGATTTTGTTGAAATGTTTGTTGGTGTAGGAGCTTCCCGTGTAAGAGATTTATTCGTTCAGGGTAAAAAAAATGCCCCCTGCATTATATTCATAGATGAAATTGATGCCGTTGGCCGCCACCGGGGGGCAGGTCTTGGAGGAGGACATGATGAGCGTGAGCAGACACTTAATCAGCTCCTTGTCGAAATGGATGGTTTTGAATCTAACGAGGGAGTCATTCTGATTTCTGCTACCAACAGGCCGGATGTCCTTGATCCAGCCCTTCTCAGACCCGGCAGATTCGACCGGCAGGTCGTGGTACCGCTTCCTGACCTTAAAGGCAGGGAGGGAATCCTTAAAGTCCATCTTAAAAAGAAAGTGGTGACAGAAAATCTGGACGTTTCTATTCTTGCAAGGGGGACACCGGGGTTTACTGGAGCTGATATTGAAAACATGGTGAATGAAGCCGCCCTTATGGCCGCCAGGCGCGGAAAAGAAAGAGTTGAAATGGAGGATTTTGAAGATGCCAAGGACAAGGTCCTTATGGGAACTGAACGAAGAAGTATGATAATAAGCGATGAGGAGAAAAAAATTACAGCCTATCATGAAGCAGGCCATACCTTGATTGCCAAGCTTCTTCCCAAAGCCGATCCTATACACAAGGTCACCATAATTCCGAGGGGGAGGGCCCTCGGGTTGACCCAGCAGCTTCCCGAAGATGAAAAACATACCTACCCCAAAAGCCACCTGCTTAACAATATTGCCATACTCATGGGTGGCAGGGCTGCGGAGCAGATCGTCCTTGATATTCAAACGACAGGCGCCGGCAACGATATTGAAAGGGCAACAGAACTTGCCAGAAAGATGGTTTGCGATTATGGCATGAGTGAGGGACTTGGGCCTGTTTCATTTGGAAAAAAGGATGAGCAGATATTTCTTGGCCGCGAGATATCCCAGCACAGAGACTTCAGTGAAAAAACCGCACAGGAAATCGATGCGGAGGTCAGGGCCATGGTAACAGGCGCATATGACAAGGCCTTCCGGCTGATAAATGAGAACCTGGATAAGCTGAATAAAATGGCCAACGCCCTGCTGGAGAAAGAAACACTTAACAGCGATGATATAAACCTTATAATGGGTATTGAGAAAAAGAAAGCAGAACAGGAAAGCAATGTCACCGTGTCTTAGTGCAGTTCAAGAGGATTCCTGTGATATGGGGTACGCGTTGAAATGGATGGGGCATACTCTGAACCTTGATCAGAGGACCCATGTCATGGGGATACTTAACGTGACACCTGACTCCTTCTCGGATGGCGGGCTTTACCTCGAATTGAACAGGGCTGTTGAACACGGCCTTGAAATGGCGCATGACGGAGCAGATATAATTGACATAGGCGGTGAATCTACAAGACCTTACTCTCAGAAGATTTCCGAGAACCAGGAAATTGACCGTGTTATTCCTGTCATAGAGGCTCTTAAAAGCACAATCTCCATTCCCATCAGCATAGATACCTACAGGGCCAGGGTAGCTTGTGAAGCTGTAAAAGCAGGGGCATCTATTGTCAACGACATATCAGCTCTGCGCTTTGACCCTGAAATGGCTTCAACAGTTGCCATGTACGGAGTTCCGGTAGTCCTCATGCATATGAAAGGCACGCCCGAAAACATGCAGGATAACCCCGTTTATAAGGATCTTATTCCTGAACTCATTGATTTTCTAAAGGATGCGATAAATCGTGCTGTAAAGGCGGGGATAAGAGAAGACTTGATTATTGTGGATCCCGGAATCGGTTTCGGAAAGACATTTGACAACAACCTCCAGATTATAAAAGAGTTGCCAAGGTTTTCATCCCTTGGCAGGCCGATTCTGACAGGCACATCGAACAAATCCTTTATAGGCCACATCCTTGATAAAGGTGTAAAGGAGAGGTGCACCGGAACTATGGCCAGTGTTGCGGCCAGTGTTCTGAACGGCGCTCATATTGTAAGGGTGCATGATGTGAAAAAGGCCGTGGAAACAGTTATGGTAATTGACAGCATAAAAAGATGAATGACAAATCATTTCAAATAGATGGTCTAAAAACATGAGGGGAGATTATGCTGTTTTGCATTGATGTTGGCAATACAAATATTGTCTTCGGCCTGACGTATAATGACCGTATTTTACAGCTGTGGAGAATCAGGACAGATTCAAAGATTACTCCGGATGAAATTGGCGTAATCATTGATTCTCTTCTGCGTTCTGCCCAAAAAGGCCCTGAGGATATTAAAAACGTAATTGTTACAAGCGTTGTGCCGTCTCTAAAAAGAACTATAAATGAGTTCTCCTCACGCTATCTGAATATTATGCCTGTCTTTGTAGACCATACTACTGACACGGGAATGGAGATTAAATACGCTGATCCCGGAGAAGTCGGATCAGACCGTATTGTCAACAGCGTCGGCGCTTACGAAAAGTACCGTGTACCTCTGGTGGTAGTTGATATGGGAACTGCAACCACATTTGATTATATATCGGGAGATGGTTGTTATATGGGGGGGGCTATAGCGCCAGGCATAATGATATCCTGCGAAGCTCTCTTCCAGAGGGGCTCCAGGCTTCCAAGAATTGATACCCTTACAAGGCCTGAAAGCGTTATCGCAAAAGATACTGTAAGCAGCATGAATGCCGGAATCATTTATGGCTACGCCGGCCTTGTGGATGGCCTGGTCAATCGTATTAAAAAGGAATCCGGTGAAACCCTGACTGTTGTAGCAACCGGCGGCCTTGCACCTGTCATTTACGATATCTCTGAGACCATTGATCACATAGAAGAATACTTAACTATTGAAGGTCTGATGACAATATCCAGGAGACTGAATAAATAGCACTGATCCCCATTTTCCTTATAAAAGCGTCTTCCGGATATAGCTTTAAACCCTTCAGAAAGCCGGCAAAAATACCTGAGAGATACTGACAGCCTTTTAAGGCATTATCAGCCTCGCCCATTATGTACTTGTTTCGGCTTTTCTTGAAAAACCTTTTTACCCTGAAATTCTTAAGCATAATATCGGGACTTTTTCATCAAAAAGCACCTGCATAACTCAATCCTGATTTCTTTATTATTCATGCTGAGGATTAAAACCCCTCTGGCGACAAATCTCTGAAAGAATGACCCCTCCGGCAACAGCAACATTGAGTGACTCAACCCTATGAAAAGACGGGATACTGAGAGAAATGTGACATTGTTCTCTCACCGTCCTGCTCAGGCCTTTTTCTTCACTGCCGAGAACCAGAACAACATCCCTTTTCCAGTCAAAATTATATATGGAATCCTGGCTCTCTCCTGAAGTTCCTATAATCCAGAACCCGCTTTTCTTTAAAAGGCTGAGAGCCCTTGTCAGATTAACAACCCTGACAATTTCCATGTATACACAGGTGCCTGAAGAACGCTTAAATACCGTGGATGTTACTTTCGCAGACCGATCTTTTGGAATAATAACACACTGGGCTCCGAAAAATGCGGCAGTCCTGATAAGTGCGCCGAAATTACCCTCATCGGTTATATGATCAAGAACAATAACAAGAGAATATCCATCCTCTTGTCTGAGTCTGTTAAGTATATAATCCAGACCGGAGTATTTGAAGTCTTCCGCCGATGCGACAATTCCCTGATGAATTGTTTCCGGAAAATGGCTGGATAATTCCGAGTTTGTTTTATATTGGACTGGAATACCTCGATCTTGTGCAATCTGAATGATTTCCTGTGTACGGTCACCCTTTTTTCCATCGGCAATCCATATCTCTTCGATCCTGAAACGCCCTTTTAAAAGGCTTTCATGCACCCCGTGAAAACCAGGAAGTAACAGATTGGATTTTTTCAGACTTGATTTCACGAAAATGAAATGTTGAAATGATGTTTAATCCCCGGCAGACGCCGGCCTGTTTTGCAGCGCTCGGAGATAATTATCGCCTCTGCCTCTGCAATAGCCGTTTCCAGATCATCATTGACTATTATATAGTCATACCATAAACAATTCCTGATCTCATCGGCTGCTTTGTTCACCCTCTTATTTATAATGGCTTCATCGTCTGTTCCGCGCAGCCTGAGTCTTGTTTCAAGCATCTCAAGAGAAGGCGGAAGCAGATAGATAAGGACTGCATTTTTATAGTTGTTTCTGATCTTTCTTGCTCCCTGCACATCAATATCAAGAATCACATCAGAATCATTCGCTGTTTGTTCATTAAGGGCCGAAAAAGATGTCCCGTATAGATCATTATAGACCTCGGCCCATTCTGCAAATGCCCCGGAATCTATCATCTTGACAAATTCCTCTCTTTCCACGAAATAATAATCAGTCCCGTCTCTTTCCGTATTTCTTGGCTTGCGGCTTGTATGGGATATTGAATATCCGATTTTGTCAACCCTCTTCCTTATTTCATTGACTACGGTTGACTTGCCGGTTCCGGACGGAGCTGAAATTATAAAGAGTTGTCCCGGCATATCTACTCTTCAATGTCTTCATTGCTCAGGGTGCAATTGGGATTAAATCTCTGTGCAATTGTCTCGGACTGAATAGCCGATAAAATCACATGATTGCTGTCTGTGATAATCACTGACCTCGTACGTCTTCCCTGAGTAGCATCAATCAGCCGCTTCTCCTCACGGGCTTCATCCCTCAGCCGTTTAATTGGTGCGGCGTTTGGAGAAATAATTGCAACTACCCGTTTAGACACAACAGAGTTCCCGAAACCTACACTCACAAGCTTGGGGCTCATAAAAAATCTCCTTTCATTCAACGTTCTGAACCTGCTCACGCATTTTTTCAAGTTCGGCCTTCATCTCCACAACAATACCGGTTACAAGTGGATCAGATGCCTTTGTACCAAGCGTATTAACTTCTCTGTTAATTTCCTGAATCAAAAACTCAAGTCTTCTTCCAAGCGCATCATCCAGAGCAAGGTATTCATAAAACTGTTTCAGATGGCTTCTTATGCGCACAACCTCTTCAGTTATATCGGATCGTTCAGCAAAAAAAGCCACTTCCTGGGCCAGTCTGTTCTCATCAACACTGATGTCTTCCAGCATCCTTTTAATATTTGTTTGAAGCCTGTTCCTGTATTCTTCAATCAAATCAGGGGAACGATTTTCAACCTCGCTGACATACTCATCCAGAAGCCCGAGCCTGATTTTAAAGTCGGCCTCAATAGCCTCCCCCTCCTTAATCTTCATCATATCGAGGGAATCAATCGCCGAATTTATGAGTCCCTCAAGTGTTGGCTTCAGTTCCTCCACGTTCAATTCAGCAGCCCTGTAAAGTATCACATCATTCATCTTTAAAAGAGTATCGGCCTGGATTCTTTTTTCCACACCGAAATCTTCTTCCAGTTGACTGAAAAGCTTCATATAGGATTTTACTAAAGGGATATTGAGTTCCAGATTGTAAGATGATTCCCCGCCTGTATCTTCCGACTGAACAGATATTTCTATCCTCCCCCTGCTGATCCTTGACGAGATAATTGATTTGAGATCTCTTTCAACCTCCTGAAAATTCCTGGGAAGCCTGAGTATAATATCCTTGAATCGATTGTTAACCGATTTGATCTCCGCTGAAAAAATCTTTTCCCGAGTCTGGCATTCGCTTCTGCCATAAGCAGTCATACTCTTAAGCAAACCTTTTCATCTCCTTTAGCTTTTCCATATATTTTCTTCTTATCTCGTTAAAAAAACCTATGCTTTGCGGGTCTGAATAATCAGGGTATGTCCATTCCAGGGATCTGAAGCTGTTTCTTTTGAATACCAGGGTTAAATCAGCAAAAATGCCTTTGGTCAGATACACACGATGCACATAATTTTTCCCGGTAGCCAGAATAAGTCTTTCGGGGGATATATAACCCGGATCAATGTTCACCTCCCTGTTTCCTTCACGCAGAAAACGCTGCTCAACAGTATTCGTTTCAAGTTTTATCTTAACAAGATGGTCAGCAGGCATCAAATCCCTGAAAGAAATAAAATTACGATAAAGAGGCCATCCCATTTCTCTTTCATAATACCGCGTGCGATCAAAAAGAATATCAGGGCTGATCCAGTCAACAGGCCCGATCATTTCAGCCAGGATGTCAATAACACTTCCGATTATGACTCTGTCCGGGGAAAACAGACTTGCAATAAGTTTCACAGGATCCGGCTCGTATGGATGACTCATGGGCTGTCCCTCAATTATTCCTGAACAGGGACGTCGAGGGCATGTTTCAGGTCATCAGCCCGAACAACAGAAGTGCCTACTTCCCCTACCACAATACCCGCTGCAAAATTTGACAGAACAGCGGCTGATTTCAAATCCAATCCACAGGCCAAACCCAGAGAAAAGGTTCCTATAACCGTATCTCCGGCCCCTGTAACATCATAGACCTTTTTGGCCACTGTTGGTATATGGGTTATTTCTCCTCTATTTTCAAACAGCGTCATACCATCCTTTCCCTGGGTAATAAGCACAGAACGGCAGTCTAGTTCATTAAGCATCTGCATTCCTGCGCGTTCAAGAGTCGCTTCATCGATAACGTCAAAGCCGCAAAAAGCTCCAGCCTCATGATGATTGGGGGTAATCACGCTTACTCCATGATAATACTGGAAATTGCCTGTCTTGGGGTCAACTGATATCACAATAGAATTACCTGAAGTCCGATCGATTAAAGCCCTTAACTCCTTCATGAAAAGTTCCGATATCACACCCTTGCCGTAATCAGATATTACAATTGCATCAAGGCTGGAAAGTTTTTTTTCTACAAAGCTGAGGAGGTATTTAATACTTTCCGCCCTTATATTTGTCCTGTTTTCACGATCAAAACGTACGACCTGCTGGCTTTGAGCCACAATTCTTGTCTTAATGCTCGTTAGTCTCCCCTTCTCAGTTACAATACCATCTGTTTCAAGGCCCATCCTGGTCGTAATACTTAAAATTTCCTCGCCGTTAACATCATCCCCGATAACACCGCAAAGGACAGGTCTTGCCCCGAGACTTGCAATATTGTTTATGACATTTGCAGCACCGCCAAGCATTTTTGTCTCGCGTTTAACTTCTACAATAGGTACAGGCGCCTCTGGAGAAATCCTGGATACGTCTCCCCAGATAAACTCATCCATAATAATGTCACCTATTACAAGCACCCTCGCGTTAACGAAACTGTCTATATATTCCTTCAGCTGCCCTCTATTATAAAGGCATTCTATCGCGTGCATAATTTTCCCAATTAATGTATTTCACCTGTTCCTTATTTATGCCTCAAATCCAGGCATCTCATTTCAAAAGCCGGAATCCGATATAAACACATGGAGGGTTTATATATCACCGCGATCCCCTGTTGTCCATATGTAAGTGATTTTCTCTGCATGAGCCCTTTTCAATTTTGGTACTTTTCTGTGTAAAGGAATATGCCAGAAGCCAAAAAATTTGGATCGCTGTAAACAGGAAATATTTTCGTGTAAAGGCCATCATCGGTTCAACTTGCTATATTCAAGTTGACTTTAATTTACAGAGTTATAAAATCAGCCCTTAATATTTTAATCATGGCAGGTAAAATGACATTTTCCGGCTGGCTGTAATTGAAATGCCTTTTACAGTATCGCCAGTCTTTTTCCTGCATACTGCATTTTTTGCTAACGGAGTTTAATTCCAGTGAAAATCATTATCGTTGGGGCTGGCGAAGTCGGATTTAATATCGCCCAGAGGCTTTCTGAGGAAACCCAGGACGTTGTTCTTATTGACAAAGACCCCGAAAAAATAAAGGCAGTGACAGAGGATCTGGATGTGCAGGCATTGCTTGGTTCAGGAACAAGCCCGCAGTTGCTTAGGGATGCTGGAATTGAAGATGCGGATATACTTGTCGCTGCTACAGACAGCGATGAAGTCAATCTTGTCTCCTGCATGCTCGCACATGGTCTCAATCAGTATATTATCAGAGTGGCACGAGTTAAAAACAATGAGTTTCTGGCGGAAAAAAAACTGTTCGGCCAGGACTTCCTGGGTATTGATCATGTAATAAATCCCCAGTCAGTTATGGTGGACTCCATTCTCAGCCTGATGGAAGTTCCCGGTGCAACTGAAGTAATTGATTTTGTTGAAGGCAGAGTCAAACTTATCGGATTCATGATAGCCAAAAACTCACCCCTCATTGGCACTCAGTTAGTGACCTTTAAAGAAAAGGGGGCAAAACTGCTGATAGGAGCCATTGTTCGCGGGGAGCAGGTTGTTATCCCCGGTGGAGACGATATTATTCAGGCTGAAGATGTAGTCTATGTAGTAATAAAAAAGGAAGAGACAGAACAGGCGCTTCGTCTGCTTAACATCAAGGCTGAACCATTGAAAAGGGTTATTATTGTCGGCGGAGGGCAGACAGGTGCAATCCTGGCCTCTGCCCTGGAGCACTCTAAAATCAATGCCAAGATAATTGAAAAAGACAAGGATACATGCGTGAGCCTGGCCGAAAAACTCGAGCGGGTAATTGTAATCCATGGAGACGGAACAGATAAAAATCTTTTGCAGGAAATCAACATACAGGATGCTGACTTTATGGTTGTCATCACCGGGGATGAGGAAAAAAACGTCCTCATTTCCCTGCTTGCAACAGGTCTGGGAGTAAAAAGGACTATTACACGTGTCAGCAATCTCAGTTATATTCCGTTTGTGTCTGCAATAGGCATCAATACTGTTGTAAGCCCGAGGCTTTCAGCAGTCAGGGCTATCCTTCAGTATATCAGGCGCGGAAAAATTATTTCTGTTACACCCCTTAAGGTAGAATATGCCGAAGCCATTGAAGCGGAAGCATTGGAAACATCCGATATTGTGAACGTACCTCTTTCAAAGGTGAAATTCCCAAAAGGAGCAATAATCGGCGCTCTTGTCCGTGGCGAAGAGATTATTATCCCCCGCGGTGACAGCATTATCAAGGCAAAGGATCGGCTTATTATCTTTTCCCTCCAGCAGGTTGTTCCCAAACTGGAAAAACTGCTCACTGTAAAACTGGAATATTTCTGATAATGCACTTTCTTGTCATTACTCGGTTCATTTCAATCCTTATCATTTTCCTGGGCATTTCCATGGCCATACCGCTGGGAGTCTCTCTTGTTTACATGGATGGGAGCTCACTCGCGATGCTTTATTCCATGCTTGTCACCTCCCTGACGGGCCTTGCCGTTTTTCTGCTCGTAAAAAAACACGATAAAATCTCCCTGAGCCACCGCGATGCCGTTTCTATTGTTTCGCTCGGCTGGGTAACGGCCAGCCTTTTAGGCACTCTTCCATATCTTTTTTCAGGCTCAATCCCTGACTTCACAAATGCCTGCTTTGAATCTGTGTCAGGTTTTACAACCACAGGCGCAAGTGTAATAACTGACCTAGAAAGGCTTCCCCGGGGAATACTGCTGTGGAGAAGCCTGACTCAATGGCTTGGTGGAATGGGAATTATCGTTCTCTCTATAGCGATTCTTCCGTACCTTGGCGTTGGAGGCATGCAGTTGTACAAGGCGGAAATCCCCAGTCCTGTTGTTGACAAGCTGAAGCCGAGGATATCAGAAACAGCCAAAACCCTCTGGAAAGTTTATGTATTACTTACCTTCATGGAAATAATTCTTCTTTACTCAGGAGGAATGACCTTTTTCGATTCCGTATGTCACAGCTTCTGCACCATGCCGACAGGGGGCTTTTCAACAAAAAATGCCAGTATAGCCCACTTCAACAGCCAGTATTTTGATTTTGTAATTATCATTTTTGTTCTGCTTGCAGGCATTAATTTCTCGCTCCATTACAGGTTGATCAAGGGTAATCTCAGTGTTTTCAGAAAAGATCCGGAGTGCAGGGTATTCCTGATTATTACCGGGATATTTATTCTCATCACAGCCTTTAATATCTTCGGGTCAGTATACACTTCCTTAGCCGCCTCATTCCGCTATGCCGCTTTCCAGGTAAGTTCAATTATAACTACAACGGGTTTCGTCACTGCTGATTACGATAAATGGCCTGCCCTTTCTCAACTGATCCTGCTTATCTGCATGTTTATTGGGGCAATGGCAGGATCAACAGGAGGCGGTATCAAAACAATGCGAATCATGCTGCTTGTAAAACATACTTATAATGAAATATTAAGAATCATCTATCCACACGCTGTAACATCTGTAAAGCTGGGAGGAAAACCTGTTCCTGAAAATGTCCTCAGCAGTATCTGGGGATTTTTCATGCTTTACATAGGCCTGTTTATTACAGCTGCTCTGATTATGGCTGGAACCGGGCTCGATACAGTCTCCGCCATAGCTTCTGTTGCTGCATCTATCGGGAATATAGGGCCGGGGTTGGGATCTGTCGGGCCTGTCAAAAACTACCTTGCCATTCCTGTGCCTGGAAAATGGACTCTTATGTTATGTATGCTCATCGGGCGCCTGGAGATATATACTTTAATAGTATTTTTTGTTCCTGAATACTGGCGAAAATAGCGAGTTGCAATGCTGGCAATTATACAGATCTATAATTGGTCATCGAGACTTATCCGCGAGTTCTTTGCTGTCATGATCTCATACCTTGCATGTCCTCCACAAAAACGCTCAATTAACTCTGAAATTTCACGGCAGGCATCTTCCACTTCCCCGATGGTCACAGGCGGAAGCCCGTCAATATTGAATTCAACTGCGGAAGTCGTCTTAACAAGCAGCGTATGATTCGCCTGTCGCCAGGTCCAGCGCCGGGTAAGGACATTTTCTCCTTCCGCAAATATGATCTCTCCAGGCAAAGGACCTTCAACCTCATCAGACCCGAAGGGTATGAATTTTTCATCACCATTAGCTTTTCTCAGGGAAATATCTCCATCAATAGCATCGATTGCATGTCCACCAACCGGTATAATATGGCGCAAAGACACTGCATTTCCAATGTCCACAAGAGTGTTTATCGGGGGTATCTCCTGATTGTGCAGTACCCGCCTTGCCATGGCCTCCATCGACGGCCTGAACTTGGCAGGCTTGGCACCAAAAGAACGGTAGGCCTCTCTCCAGGAAGATATTCTCGGATGTTCGACAATAGTCTCTTCCTCCAGATGCTCTCTAACATAGGCCTCAGCAGCGCGAAGCATCGAGATCAATTCAGCCGGCGAATCACCGTTTTTCACTCCATGGGCAATTACAACTCCCCGCATATATTCCGGAAATTGAACAAACACGTCATCCGCTATCACATAGAAAAATCCTTTGCTTCCCATGTATATCCCCCCCCAGAATCAATATCTTATTCCTGCATCAGGGCCTGCTGTCTTTTCTTACAGCCAGGCAGGAAAAACCTACAACATCCTCCTGTGCCGCAGATATCTTCCCATTACTGCCGTGCCTCTCCAGAAACTCAAGGACATTTCGCACATAGTCTGCAGGTTTGTATTCATATGTATTATGGCCACATGCGGGAAGTACGGCAAGCTCCCCTCTGGGAAGGTTTCGATACATTTCCACGGCCTGCTCAACATCAAAAATGGAACTTCTGTCAGGGTACAGCACCAGGGCCGGACAAATTACCGAAGCCAGGTTTTCTCTCAGATCGAAAATTTCTGTTCCGTATGCGCCGCCGAATTTCCTGAACTGTTCATAAAAAGGTTCGGCGAATTCTCCGTGCCACTCTGTAATCTTTTTCTGCAATAACGGGTCAATCTCATGAAAAGGTTTAGGAAAATCCTCGGCATTTTTATCGACCATGGTGGTCTGACTGCAGCACTGGGTGCTTGCAATAACAATGGAATGTACTCTGTCCGGGTATTTTGCTGCAAAGTCAACACCAACCACACCACCTTCGCATTGACCGATAACATGGACACTATCGGTATCAAGGGAACTCAATAACAGGGCCATCTCTTCAACGCTGTCTGGACGAAAATTGTCACTCACATAAAAGCCCATGAAATCGTAACCCTTTTCTGAACGCCCATACCCTCTTCTGTCATACATGATAATACGGTATCCCTGTTCAGCAAGCACAGGACATACGGTCTTCCAAATCTTGACACAACCGAAGCCATGATGCAGGAGTACAATCGTACCTTTCCGGCCATCTTCTCCATGTACTTCATAGTAAATATTTATTCCGTTAATCTTTTTAAATGGCATGAGACCCTCATTTCTTTATAAGCCTCTTCAGCTTGATTAATTTTTTATAAAATGACCTGCCCCTCCCCAAGCAGCGGGGTATCTTGAAAAGCACTGAACACCCCAGGGGGCGGGGACTCGTCCGCCTCTGTTGTTGCCATTTGGCACAAATATAGACGTATTAAACCTGATATCTTTTTAAAGCTATTCCGACTCCATGTAAAGCATATTCCGACTTTGGAATTCATGCCGTTATTTTTAACAGACTTCCTGTTCATCCAGTTACACTAAACAGCGTTAAAATAATCCTTTATAACTGAATCTGTTTCATGTATTATCCGGCCTGATACTGAAACCGGATGTATAATCAAAACACATGACAGGAGCGGTAATGGATATAATTAAAATAATGC
>JAFGMQ010000229.1 GCA_016927455.1 Deltaproteobacteria bacterium | reverse complement strand
TATAATGGCATCACGCTTGGTTATGGGGCCCACAGCATTCCAATCTCCGATATACTTAAACTGAAATACGTCTATATCGATTATGATAGCGACTGCATTGTCACGCTTTATGCAGATACAGACCGTAATCCTTACAATGACAATAACATTGCAGCTATAGGCACACCGAATAACCACTGCGCCACGGGAAAATCTTTTTCAGAAAATACGATTGACTGGGATACCACAGGAATTAGCGACGGTACAGGTGCTATTATATACGCCAAAGTTACGGACGGAAACCGCACCCGTTATTTTTATGCGCCGCCGATCATCAATTTTGTTGATTCGTCGGTCATATCCTCAATTCTTCTTTTACTTTGTGATTAAGTGGTTTTGTGTCTTTTTATAAAATATAACATTATAAAATATAATACTGGACTTGATGTATTTTAATAGATAGCATATTCACTATTTCAACAAAATTAACTATCCTGCAGCAGAGCAGCCAGGTCTCTTGAAAAGCATTTAACGACCCAAAGGGCTTGGACTCGTCTGCCTCTGGCGGATTAAATACTGTTATTTTTTATACATGGAGGGCGAAGCCAGTCAGGCAGTCCTTATGAATGAGTTTCTGAAAAAACATATTAGCAACCTGGAAAGCATAAAGAGCTTCCCATTTTTGACAAAAACCATTGCTTCAAAGGAGGACAGGATTATGAAAGCAAAATTGATTCCTTTAGCAGGTATTCTTTTATTGGTATTATCCGGGTGTGCTCAAACGTCTCACTTCGGTGTTCCAGACAGGGCTTTATACATGCCTGTTGAGTTCAACCAGGCTGAGACTGCTATCGCTGACGCAGAAAAATCTCAGGGAGCAAAATACTGCCCTGAAAAAATTGAATCCGCCAGAACGCTGGGGCAAAAGGCAGCTGAGTTATATTGGGCCTGCCACACAAGTAAAGCCATGCTACTCCTTGCCAAGGCTAATGAACTGGCAAAGGAAGCCGAATCCTGTCAGGCTCCTGCACCCGTTACCGCAACCCCTTCTCCACCGCCGCCAGCACCAGAACCCGTGCCGGCAACGCCACCACCTCCACCGCCAAAACAGGCAATAAGCTACCACTCAGGTTACTTTGAATTCGACAAATCGGAACTGACACCTGCAACCATGGCAGAACTGGATCAGGTCGCCAGAATCATGCAGGAAAACCCTGCTGCCGTACTTGAACTCCACGGCCACACCGACTCTGTCGGGAATGCGGCTTATAACCAGGCGTTGAGCGACAGAAGGGCTGAAGCGGTATTTGACTATCTGAAATCCAAAGGCATTAATCCCGATCGTCTCAAAAAGATGAGCTTCGGCGCATCCAGGCCGGTCGCCTCAAACGAAACCGATGAAGGACGGGCCAGGAACCGCCGCGTTGACATAGTTATCGTTAAATAAAACAGCTACTTATGACATGAAACATCTTTAATGCAATGGGGCTCCGCCCTGGGCATCTGCACAGGGAGGGGCCTCTTTATTGCTGTCCTTCTTGATCCTGAAAAAAGACCGGATTTTTAAACACCCATGAAACAGGCCCCGGAGATGAACCATACCAGGAAGAACTGCCTTTTGATATATTCTATTAACATGAACACCTGCAGAAAAATTCTATTGCAGGAAAAAAATCTGATCCAGTCTTCGTTGAAATGAAACTCCTGCTGATCCAGCCTCCCATACAGGATTTTTATGATACTGATATCCGCCTTCAGCCTATGGGACTGGCTTATCTTAAGGCCGCAGTCAAAAAGCACTGCCCTGGAATCGAAGTGATCATAAAGGACTATCATCAGGGATATGGTCGCAGGACCATACCATTGCCCGCAGAGCTGTCCTATTTAAAGGAGTATTTCCCCTGCCATGACCTCAGCCCTTTCAGCACCTTTCACCATTATTATCATTTCGGCGCCGATTTTGATCTCATAGGCAGTGAGGTTGCAGGAGAAAAACCGGACATCGTTGGGATTTCTGCCCTTTTTTCGCCCTATTACAGGGAAGTTCTGGCCTGTGCCGATAAGATCAAAAAAAGGATGGATGTGCCGATCATCGCGGGAGGTTCCCATGTTTCGGCAGCTCCTTTAAGCATACTTCAGGATTCGAATGTGGACTTTGTGATCAGGGGAGAGGGGGAGCGTCCCCTTGTGGAATGGATCAAGACCTTTGAACACGGTTCTGGCTGGCAAAAGGTGCCTAATCTGGGGTTCAAAAAAGACGGGAAAATGATCCTGAACCCCCTGGAAGAAAATGACCACTTTAACGAACTGCCCTGGCCGGATCTTTCTGATCTGCCACCTGATCGCTACGCTTTCAAAAGAAAACCACTTTGTTTCATAGCCACCTCAAGGGGCTGCCCGCATGGCTGTTCATTCTGTTCCGTGAAGACAACCTTTGGCAGGGGCTTCAGGCAGCGCCCGGCCGATGACATCCTGTCAGAAATTAAAGAGCGATATGAACAGGGTTACCGCGTCTTTGACTTTGAGGACGACAACCTGTCTTTTGACAGGGATTCAGCCAGACACATGTTAAAATGCCTTACAGGAGGATTTCAACCTGGCACAGTCCATTTTACAGCCATGAACGGCCTTTCCTATCTCAGCCTGGATAAGGAAATGCTCGGATTGATGAAACAGGCCGGATTCACGGACTTGAACATTGCTCTTGTAAGCGCCAGCCAAAGGGTAATGTCCGAACTTGGCCGCCCCCATTCCCTGGAAAAATACAATGCGGTGGTTGAAGAGGCTTATCTTTCAGGATTGAATATAACGTCATATCAGATACTTGGACTGCCCAATGAAACGATTGATGAAATGATTGATACCCTGACCATATTATGCCGACAGCCGGTCCTGATCGGTGCTTCAATATTCTACCTGACTCCCGGGTGTGAGCTGGCAAATCAATTTCCTGATCCGGCCGAATCAGATTACCTCAAAGCCAGATCAACCGCCATGGCCATCGAAACCGATCAATTCGGGAGGGAGGACATTTACACACTTTTCATAATGGCGAGGATTGTTAATTTTATCAAGGGAATCGAGTCATTCGATCAAAAAATCACATTGCATCATGCACTTGAGATACTAAAAAAAATTGATAAACGCAGCAGCCTGGGTATTGATATTCTGAAGAAGCTTTTCCAGGAGCAAAACCTTTATGCGGCAACCCGACAGGGTTTCAAGCCCCTGCCCCGGTTTAAATCTTCCTTGTTTTTCAAGGCATGGGAAAGGATCGGGTTTATCACGACCAGGAAGGGTAACAGGGTTGAAATATGAAAACGGTCTATCCTTCCTGACAAGGCGTTCCTTCTGTTTTAGGGTTTTTTCAGGATCAAAATCAGCATGACAGCATCAGGTTCTCATCATACCGATTAAAACATTGTCGAAAACAGGGAATTCAGCACTGATATCCCTAGCGTTTCATTAATAGGGCAGACTGATTATTGATCTTTAACCTCCTGACAGGATTTGTAAAGGAACAGGGGACACCCACCAGGCATTTGCCGCATACATCCGCCTTCCCAAGGTTCTGAAAAAGCTTTTCGTTCTTCAGGCAGGCTGCATAACATTTCTGTCGGTAAAATCTGTCCGTAAAAAGGGCTTCGTTGACACAACGCTCAACACACATCATACATGAAGAATCATGGCAGTACAGGCATGCTTCCCCGGTTGGCCTAAGATCAGGTTCAACAAAGGCCGATGTAACTAAACTGCCTATCCTGCCGCAGCACCCGCTCTCTGTTATGAGCATATTGTTGAGCCCAAAAGAGCCGAGTCCGGCCACAAAGGCAACATGGCGATGCGACCAGTCGCTGATAAGCCTTTCGGGATCAAAATTATGTGTAGCAGGAATAAGAGCAACGGTATGACCGGCGGATTCAAGGCAGCGGCCTAAATGCAGCCCAAGTTCAGATATGAGTTCGTTGGTCTGAATATATGCCTCTGCCCACTGATGAGAGGCATGCAGGCCTTTAATATTGCTCCTGATAATGGACCTGTCAAACGGGATGAAAAATGCTACAACGGTCTGAGCCCCGGGCAGTAAATCCTCCGGCATGGCATGAGACGGAGACACGGCAGTCTTCAGTTCCATAAACATGGGGTCACCGGCCGAGGCAAAACAAATGAGCGGCCTCCGCCAGAACCGTTCAGTACAATGTGCTTCCTGAAAACGCCTCGTGAAACCTATTATTTCATCAGTGATTTCCTGCTTCATGATCAAAAGGCAAAGCCTCTGGCTGTTATATGTCAGGACATTTCCTGCATCTCTTTACGGTTAACCATCCAGTCTATTAAACGCTTCAGCCAGACGACAATTCCTGCAAGTATCACTCTCGGGATCGTAATCCACCAGGCGCAAACGCCGATCGCCACAAAAAGCAGGGTATCTTCCAGAAGCGAGTGGGAAACAGCGATATGATAGTTGAGGATATCCGAATTTTTCCGTGAAAGACGCCCCCGCTCCACATGATCCACTATTACGCCAGCCCCGTATGCAAGCCCAAGCGTATTTGCGACAATCCATAAAAAGGCGGCCTCATGAGGTATCCCCAGAAGCATTAAAGGATACTTGAGAATAATGGAAAGGAACTGCGTTACACCGAACTCCTCGAGTATCCTCTGCAGTATCATCAAAAGGGTCACAAGAATTATCACCTTTGCGCACAGATATGAAATGGAATAAAACCAGGCCTTCAGTTCAATACCAATCCCTGAAATGGTCAGAGAAACATTTGCTGCCAAAGCCTCCAGAGGCTGGGGATCAGCGGGCAGGAGCAGGTTCAATATAAATGCCCCGGCAAAACTTGCGCTCAGCCTCACCCCCAGAATCCTTAAAAGGCGTGAGCCTGTCTTTTTCTGAACCGCTGTCTCAACCGGGAGATTATGTGAAATCAGGCACATGAGCGCAAGGATTGTAACCGCACGGCCGCTGAGGCCAAGAGTCTCTATCACAGCAATACATGAGTATATGTTGAGCAGGCACGAGGTTACAAAAACCAGAGCCGAGTTGCCGGGAAGGCCGAACAGGGAAAACAGGGGTTCGGCAAATCCGGCCAGCATGTTAAGGACACCTGTCATCTTCATCAGCAGCACTGCAAAGGAAACAGGCACCATAATGGATAGAAGCCAGAGACTTGTCCTTGCGGCAGTGGGTATTGCCAGTCTAAAGCAGTTATTAAGCCTGACAGGCCAGGTCCTGGAATCGACTTCAAGCATATTCCTCATCTATCAAACCTTAGCTGGAGGTCTTGGAAAAAGCCGTCACTCCGTTGAAAAACGGAGTCCAGAAAATCTGTCATTGATTGAAATAACTGGATTCCGGCCCCGAATAGGAGTCAGTGACAGGCTGTAAATCAGGATTAATCCATCTCTGCAGGATTTCCAAGCATAAGATGTTTCATACATATACTATATCAATCGGTGTGCCGGTAATCCTTTCCAGAGAATCTTTCCGAACTATATAATCGACCTCGATCCCGATTGACCCTTCACCCGGAAAGATGAATTTCGGTTCAAAGGCGAATACCATGCCCTCTTTCAGCGGAATTTCATGGCGCGGGGTAATTACCGGGAGTTCATTGATCTCCAGGCCCAGGCCATGACCTATGAAGCCAACTCTGCTGCGGCCATACCCCATAAAATGTTCAGCAAGCCCTTCGCGCTTTGCGATTTTCAGCGCCCTGTTAAAGAGCTCGGCCGCATTAGTTCCGGCCTTTGCCCACCCTCCTCTTCCTGTTTCTTCTATAATCTCTCTTGCGGCCTGATAACCTCTCAGGAACGGTTCTTTCATCTCACCGGCCACATATGCCCTGGTCTCATCGGTTATATATCCGTTGTACCCGCCACCATAGTCCACGACAACCGGAACCCCTGGCATGATCTGATTAAATGAAGACCCCTGGCTTATGGCGTGAGTTATCCCTGTCCCGGAAATCGGGACGTCCGCGCCTGATACTATGGCGCCTGAACGGCCGTGGGTCACATAGATATTCATCATTTCCTGGTTAAGCCCTCTCATGCGAAGAAAACCCTGGTGTCCTTTTCTGCGGCCCTCTGCATTTAACGCGGCATCAATGTCGAGTTCACGCATTCCTTCCTTGATAAAACCCTCAGCAAAAGCAAAAACATGTTCACATATCTCTCCCGATTTTTTCAACTGGGAAATTTCATATTCGCTTTTGACTGAACGCAAATCCCTTATGATTCCGGAAACATCTTCCGCATCCTCGATATCAAGGATTGTCTTCCACCGCCTGAACATGGTAACAGGAAGTACGTCCAGTTCCATTCCCGCCTTGCCTCTGATCCCTTTTTCTAAAATTATCCCTCTGACATCTTTGTCCCGCGCGACTGAAATTTGATCCAGCGGAGATTCAGCAGTTGCCCGCTCTATGTTTTTTTCAACCAGGAAAAGAGGATCTCCCTCAACAGGGACAACGAGATAACTCTTTTGAAGGGAACCTGTAAAATAAAAAAGATCGACATTCTGGAGAACAATTGCATAGTCAATGCCTTTCTCCGCCATGCCTTCCTTAAGACGGCCAATCCTGTTTTCCAGTTCCTTCTTTGGTGTATAATCACAACTGCTCAAATCTGTTAACATGTCTATCTTCTCTTCAAGGACTTAATTTGTCCTTAGTTAAAGGTTAATATGTCATATCCTCTTTATGTTCTTATTGATCTTTACACGGTTCCGGATTGAGTAAAACACGCAACGTTGGGCTTTTACCCCTCGTCATTCCGTGCAAGCAAAGCGCGATACGGAATCCAGAAAAATTGTTTAATCCCGGCATACTCCCGCCTTACTCGAACAATGGATACAGGCTTTCACCGGCATGACTGAGCGAACTTTTGGCAAAGCCCAAAATCTATAAAACCCCTTATTTTAACCCTTTCAAAGCTATAACCAGGAAAAAGCCTATCCCTTAATCTCTTTGAATTTGTAAAATGATACTGCAAACCCCGTTCAATGAAAAAATAAGCTTATTACCGGACTTTTTATAATTCAACTATAGTTACTTCATGGTCAATTATCTGCAAAAACTTCCTAAACATACGGCGGGAAAGTTCAAGAGAGGCGGTATTCACATTCGGATGGAAGATCACAGTTTCCGCAATATAGACATCCTTATCAAGACAAAGTTCGACCTCCCCGATTGTATCGTTAATCAGGCCGAAGGGAGAAACAGACCCTGCTTCAAGGCCCAGTTTATCCTTTAATGATTCCGAATCTGCAAACGTGATCTTGTCAACGCCAAGAATTCTTCCCAGCTTTTTCAAGTCAGCCCTCTTTTTTGCAGGCAAAACAGCCAGAAAAAACCTTTTGCCCCTGCTGTCTCTCAGGAAAAGATTCTTGCAGGCGAGTCCGGGTATATCCCCGCAGTACCTTTCCGCTTCCTCACAGGTATAAACTGCCGGATGTTCATGCAGTACATATTCTATTCTGTGTGATTCAAGAAACTTTTTTACGTTTATCATATATGTCAGAAGCCTGATTATAACTGCCTTTTATCAAAGTTAAAATACTTCAGTTACCGGCTGCAGCATTTCTCTACCAGCAATAAGGCCCTTAGTAAAGCAGATTTTTCAGACGGCAGAATGGAACGTGCTGCCTTGGGAGAAAACTCCCTGATAAAGCTGTCAGGGGTTTTGCCCTTGACTGTGCGAGCCTCTGTCAATATACTCATTTTCTATCTTATGGGAGATATGACCAATACCTCCCATAAGATTGGCGACCTTATTGATAATGCATCCTGAAATGAAAAAATCAGAACCAGGTAAAAATTCCCTGTTATGAAAAACTTCAGATATTCCCTGATCGGATATTCAGCTGCCTTTGTTTACCGGCTTTTATGCCTGACCTGGAGATACAGGGTTCAATGGCTTGACGGTATCTCTCCGGTTGATATCTATACCAGAAATCCGAAAAGGTCTCTTCTTTTTGCACACTGGCACGGTGATGAACTGGCCCTGCTGGGTCTTTGCAGACATGGAAAGTTTCTGACCTTTTCCAGCAAATCAAAAGACGGGTCTATTATGGCCGCAGCCTTAAGGGTATTCGGTTTCAGGGTGATAAGAGGTTCGAGTACCAGAGGCGGCGCATCAGCTCTTATCTCTCTTGTAAGAGCTCTCAGACGCGAGAATTT
>JAFGMQ010000039.1 GCA_016927455.1 Deltaproteobacteria bacterium | reverse complement strand
AGGCTGGTAAACCAGCCAAAAACACAGGCTGGTAAACCAGCCAAAAACACAGGCTGGTAAACCAGCCAAAAACACAGGCTGGTAAACTTTCGACCCCCGATTTTAATCGGGGGGAGAAATCTTAACACAATTGAATCAGCAAGATTTCTCGTCGCTATGCTCCTCGAAATGACAATAGGGGGAGCTCCGTAATGACAGAAGGGGTAAACGCTCCTCCCTGCCTGTGCCGTGGCAGACAGGAAAATGACGGGATGGGAAAATGCTCCTCCCTGCCTGTGACGCGGCAGACAGGAAAATGACAAATTCAAAGGTCTCACACCCATCAGAAGGAATAACCGGCAGGATCCCTGCCTGTTTCCGGCTGGATACAGCCAGCGCTGGTCAAATCCAGCCATTATGCTGGATAATTAATACAACCCCCCGCGCCTTTTAAACCTCAATCCGACCCCGCTTTATTTGCGGGCGTTTGATTTTCAAGATACAAATTACGTACCTGCAGTTTTTCCTTCAGATCCTTTCGAGCCCTGTCAACCGCATCCTTCTTTTTCTGTTCAAGCAATACATTCTCGATCCTTTCCCTGACATCGGACAGCGGGGTAGTTTCCGCATCTTTCCGGTCCTCCACCATGATAACGTGATACTCGTCTTTTGTCGGGATAATATCGCTTATAATCCCTGTCTTTATCTTAAAGGCAACCTCTTCAATGTCCGGGTGAAGCATCCCCTTTTTAACCCAGCCTATATCTCCGGGTTTTGTTTTAGGCTGGTAAACAGAACGCTCCTTTGCGATTTCAGAAAAATCTGCCCCTCCCTTTAGGTCAGCTATTACCTTTCCTGCATCCTCTTCGCTCCTGACAGAGATATGCCACAACTTAACCCTTTCCGGCAAAAAATAGTCTTTCCTGTTGTCCTCGTAGTATTTAAGGATTTCAGACTCCTCAACCCTGGCATTTTTCTCAAGATATGCAAAATACTCTGATGCGAGTATCCTGTCGACGCTGTTTTTTATCCTTAACATCACTTCCGGTTTTTCGTCCAGCTTAACCTCACGTGCGCCGTGAGCGAAAACCTTTATCTCGATAGCCTTTTCAAGCAGTTTCGGAATTAATGCTTCATTGGCGTAACGGCCCCTGACGCTGCTTGGCATTTCATCTATCATTGAATTTATGCAGGTTTCATCAATCTTCTCAGAACCTACAGTTGCCAGGACCCTGCTCTCCTGGCCTGCCATGCAAAGCACGGGAATCGCCTGAAGAATAAAAGCAAGACACATTATCAAACTCGTTCTTTTTTTCATACATAACCTCCTGAATATTTCTGATTATCATTGAACATCCCCCCCGGCTGGTTTATCCCCTGCCCGATACGTGGCCGGAATGACGGAAAGAGGGCATTTTTGACTTCCTGCGAACTTTTCAAAACTACTTGCTATAGGGGAAAAAACAGGTTATAGTCAATAAAAAACTTAGGGAGGGACACTGTGAAAAAAATTAAACTTCTTCTGGTTGTATTTTCATTTATCGCATTATCATTTCATTCTGGAAGCGGCACTGCAATTGCCCAGGACTGGAAAGCCCTGTCAGAAAAGGTTATTGAAAAATTTGACGGCAGGATCATTTCAATTGAAAAATTAGACAACAAAACGTGCTGGGCGGTTCTGAATCCTGACACAACTGACGAGCAGGCTATTAAATTAGCCGAGGAAATCGGTGAATTTATCAAAAAATCTGCGGCGGCCGGTAAAATCCAGAAACCCCTTGTGCGGGTATTTGTCGGTGAAAAACAGATTGCCGTCGCACACATCAAAGGGGACAAATACTCAGGAATGCTGCTTGTTGATAAAAGCCTCAACCCCATGATGTTCAAAGGCCAATACAGGCCATGACAGATTCAAAGGCCTTGCTTTCCTCCCGGTGTCTCTATGGCAATGAAATATACTTATAATCGGCAATTTTGAATCAACCGTGTTTCAACGCATAAGATACGGCAGATATAACCTCACTAATCTCGCTCCGGCCCATCCCCACCCACAAGGGCAGTCTAAGGATACGGCCGGACATCGAATCAGTCACTTCCATGTCCCCGCACACCCTGCCGTATTTCCTGCCTGCAGGAGAGCTGTGAAGGGGGATATAGTGAAAAATGGCATTGACTCCCCGGCCGTTCAATGTCTTCAGCAGACGGTCGCGAGTACTGAAATCAGGCAGTATGATATAGTACATGTGTGAATTGTGATGACACTCGGAAGGGACAGCAGGACGCCTTAAAAGGCCGTCTTTTTCCATATCCTCAAAACCCCTGTGGTACTCGCCCCATATCTCAAGGCGTCTGGCTTTAAGGATTTCGGCCTGTTCCAGCTGTGCCCATAAAAAAGCGGAGATTATCTCTCCGGGCAGATATGATGACCCTATGTGCTGCCAGGTGTATTTGTCCACCTGCCCCCTGAAGAACCGGCTTCGATCAGTCCCTTTCTCCCATACAATTTCCGCCAGTTCATTGAACCTCCCGTCATTAATCAGCAGTGATCCCCCTTCTCCCGAAATTATATTCTTGGTCTCATGGAAACTGTAAACCCCGAGATGCCCAATACCGCCAAGCGATAAACCCTTGTAGCTGGATAAAATGCCCTGTGCGGCATCCTCTATCACAAGCAGCCCGTGTCTCTTCGCAACTGTCATGACAGTATCCATCTCACAGGCTACACCGGCATAATGTACCGGTACTATTGCCCTGGTCCTCGCTGTAATTGCAGGTTCTATCCTGGTCTCGTCAATATTAAGCGTATCACTTCGTATATCAACAAATACAGGTACTCCGCCACGAAGTACGAATGCATTCGCTGTGGAAACAAAGGTATAAGAAGGCATGATGATTTCATCACCGGCCTTGATATCAGCAAGTATAGCAGCCATTTCCAGGGCGCCGGTGCAGGAATGAGTAAGAAGAGCCCTCTTGCAG
Organism: Deltaproteobacteria bacterium; assembly: GCA_016927455.1. Taxonomy (GTDB): domain Bacteria; phylum Desulfobacterota; class DSM-4660; order Desulfatiglandales; family Desulfatiglandaceae; genus JAFGMQ01. Next base: position 5,354 of record JAFGMQ010000039.1, on the reverse strand, counting down.
CCCGTGTGCTCCTCCAGCCATGTTTGACATTGTTTAGTGAACGGGCCATTTCCCGAAAGCTGTCCAAAGGAATGTGCCCGGCTGATATATTCCAGTTCTCTGCCTGTCAGGAATGGTTTGTTAAAAGGTATCTTCAATATAAGTCTTCCTTCCGGAACCGGGTTTTCGCGCAATCAGGAGAAGGGATCCGCCGGCAGGGAATGAAATCCCGCAATTAATCAGGGCACGCTCAAGATCAAGGGCCTTTTCAAGCACAAGATCTAACGGGTGTCCGAGCTTCAACTCTGCAACAGGGTCAAAGTTCCTGCCTGGCCTGTTTTTGAACAGTCGTGATAAAAGCATGAGAGGAAATATTATCGAGACAAATGAAGTCATCCTTACTATTTCAAAGCCGGCATGCCTAACCCTGGCCCTCAAGTCACCGGCGCAGTACCTGCGGACATGGCAGGCAAGATCATCCAGCCTGCTCCACAAAAACGGATGCTGGGGCACAGTCAGAATCATCCCGCCTCCCGGGACTACTGCCTGGCAGATCTGCATTAAAACCCGCTCATCCTCCCTGACATGTTCGAGTACGTCAAAGGCGCCCATTACGTCGAACTCATCCTCAAAAGGAATCAGCCTGCCGTCCATTTGAAAAAGCTGTGCATTTCTCAGGCGTCTTGAAGCATAAAACAACCCGGCCTCATGTATTTCACTCCCGTAGAGCGAGAGATTATGGAATTTACTCTCAATACCTGAGAGCACAAATCCCGTTCCGCATCCGATTTCAAAAAAACTGCGTGCTTCAGGGAAAAAACGCCTCAAAGCCCAGTTTATCAGGCTGTTGCGTGAACGGAACCAGAAACTGGAAGCTTCCAGTGCATAAAGCTGTTTAAAATATTCCGGCCTGTAAAATTCACCTCTATCCGGTATTTCATTTATAAAGGACAGGCAACCACCGACTGATTTCGGGCTGAAATGACACAGTGGACACTGCCATCCGGACCCGTCAAATCTTGTGCCACATGCAATACAGACCTTCATGGTCAACTCACTTCGGTTTTAACGCACTGGTTTCGCGGGGAAAATCCACCTTCTTTAAAACAAATGTATGAGCAATCAAAAGAGGCCATAACACATCCATCAGATACCAGCCGAACCTGTTGACATGCTCAAGGCATCTCTGGGCAATGCCTGTAATTCCTCCTGACCGGCCCTGGGGAGCAGGGCGTATCTCCAGAAGATCAAATCCATTTCTGCGCCCCAGGATTTTCATTCCCTCGAAAGAGAAAAAGGCGGTATGCCAGGGAGGGCAGAAAACCTGCTGCAATTGAGGAAGGGGCCTGTGCAGTGATCCCAGCCCCAGGATTCGTCCCATTAAACCGGCAAACCCGGCCGTAGGCTGAAGGGTTATTAAAAGGCCGTTATTTTCCAGCAGTTGCCTGGCACCTGACAACCACCTCCCGTGATCAGTCAAGTGCTCAAACACGGTACACAAAACGATTGCCGAATACCTCTCTCCTTTGACTGCTTTTATATCGCCCTGTTTCACCGGCAGGCCAAGTTCCCTGCAGTAACCTGCCATCTCGCTTGACATTTCAACGCCCTGGCACTCAAATCCATTGTCAGTCAGCATACCCAGAAGACCGCCCCACCCTGTTCCATAGTCCAGAACTTTTCCCTTGACTCCGTAGTCCCTTAATGCCCTGATAATGGCCCTGTAGTACGGCCCGGCCGAGGCCCTGCAGCGATCCGGATCCGATTCGTAATGTGATACATTTGCATACTCAGACTCATATGAAAGTGCTGTATCAGCCTCGTCCGGCATTGGTAAAAGCTGTATCGTACCGCACGATGAACAACGGTGATATTCATAATCCAGCCGTCGTCCGAACAAAACCAGATTACCTTCACATGCTATGCAGGAGGAAGAATTTTCTGCCATTAAATCACTTCTGCAACCAGGGGCTGCTCAGGGCTCAGCAAACCATTTATGAAAAGTGTAATACGCCCGGCAAGGTACAAAACCCAGCCTTGCCCATACCTTTTGAACTGCGAGGTTATTTAACTGCGTCGAAACGGACATTCGCACAGCGCCTTTTGAAAGGCACCACTTCATTCCCCTCAGAATAAAAGACCGGTATATTCCAAGCCTCTGCGCTGAAGGCGCAATGCCGAACAAAACCCCCTCGCCTTCTTCCCTGTTTTTCATTCGCAAAGTAGCAAATCCTGCTACAGAGCCCTCTACTTCAGCCACCAGGACCTCGTCTGCAGCTTCACTGGAAACACAGGAATTAAATGCCCAGGATATGTAAGCTTCATCACACTTTTTGCGATCCAGCCTTTCATCGGCATGATAATGCCCGAAGTAACCTCTGAAAGCCTCTGCAGCCACATTTCTAACGGCATCCTCATCGCCGTCGCCCAACGATCGAACAGGAATCGTACAAATGTCCTTAGGAATCGGTTCAGTAATGAGATCCCGCTCATAGTGTATCAAAGTGTCCATAAGCAGAAACCCCAGCTTCTCCATAGCCTGGGCTGTCCCGAGCTCTGAGACCGAACACCTGGCTATAAGCAGCCTCACTCCCTCAGCCAGGCAGAATTTCACAACGGCATTAAGGCTGACAAGGGTCACATCTACAGCCCTTGCCGTACGAATTCCAAAATGATCCTCATCTATGGGAGACAGGAATATCTGTGTCAGATCCGGGTTCATTGATGATTCCGGCCGGAATAAAATCCGTGGTGTTACGTATGAAACTGTTAGGACGCCCCATGCTGGAAAAATGCATGCGTGCAAGATATTCGCCGATAATGCCAAGCGCAAACAACTGAGCTCCGGAAAAAATGGCAATAATTGAAGCAAGAAACGGAAAGCCGGGCACACTGCCTCCTTCTATCAGATACCGGCAAAAGACATACATGAATACGCCGATCCCGAACAACGTAACCCCGAAACCGACCATGCTGGCTAAACGCAAAGGCCATATACTGAAGCCGGTCATCATATTAAGGGCGTGAGAAACCAGTTTGCCGAATGTGTAATTGGATGCGCCGGCACGCCTCGGGTCATGACGCACATAGATAGCTGAAAAGCGTGTTGTCCCCCAGCTCAACAGGACGTCAATGGAAACGAAAGGGCTTTGATAACTGGCAAAAGCACCGCGCAGGTGCGTGCGGAAAGCCCTGAAAGCGCTCGCTCTGCGGGCTGTTTTGGCACCCATAACGCTTTTCAGGGCCAACCTCGTCACCTGTGATGCAATATTTCTCCAGAGACCATTTTGCCCCGCCATTGGCTCCCCATATACCACATCATACCCCTGTGACAGTCTATCCAGGAGCTTGGGAATCTCTTCAGGCGGATGCTGGAGATCATCGTCCATTGTAATGATCACTTCATTGCGGGCTTCCCGTATGCCGCACAGCAGGCAATTGTGCTGGCCATAATGTCGCATAAGATTGATGCCGCGTATCCAGGGATATTCCCGGGCAAGATGAAAAATCACATCCCAGCTCCGGTCACGGCTGTCATCATTAACCAGAATAAGCTCGTAATGGCCAGCCTGCGAATCCAAAACCTGCTTCAGCCGCAGTGCCAGTTCACGAAGAGAAAACTCGCTGTTATAAACGGGAATTACAACTGATATATTCATGCTATACTCATAACTATGGTCCTATCGGGCCATCTCTGGTTAAATACAGCCGGTAAGATCAGGGATTTTCATTATGCGGCTCAAGCTTAAAACCCGATGAACCGCCTGACCTCCCGGATTGCCATATACTGCTTTTAAGGTTGAGCCTGGCCTCTACATATTCAGGCCTTATACGAAGGGCTTCAGAAAAATGGGCAATTGCCTTTTCAAACATCCCCTGCCGGGCCAGAACAACCCCGAGGTTGTTGTGTATTTCCGCATTTTCCGGTTCAATTCTGAGGGCTTTTTGAAATTGCCCGTATGCCTTTTTGAGTTTTCCCTGCCCCGCCAATGCAGTCCCCATGTTATAGTGGGCACTGGCGAACCCGGGTCTTATCTCAATTGCCCTGGAAAAATGGCTGACGGCGGCTTTTAAATCTCCCTTCTGTGCCAGGGCATTACCCAGGTTCAGGTGCGCATCTGCATCTTCAGGTTTGATCCTCACCACTTCTGAAAAATGGATAATGGCAGATTCTAAATCCCCTTGCTGTATCATTGCATTTCCCAGGTTGTAGTGTGTAATCACATGGTCAGGGTTTATCCGGAGGGCCTCAAGAAAATGCTTTATCCCCTGGTTCAGATCACCCTGCTTTACCAGGAATTTACCGAGATTCGTATGAGCCCTGTAGTTCTGAGGATTTTTGGACAGAACATCTGACCAGAGCGTTATTCCATTTGTCCAGATTCCGTTTCTCAGATATGCAGCCGTTCCCATTGTCGCGATAACAGCAACAGATACAATACAGGCCAGGGCCTTCCTCTTTGATAATAATTGAAAAACGGCATAGCTCACGCCCATTGCAAAACCGTACATGGGGAGGTAGAGCCTGTGCTCGAACATTGCATCCCTTATTGGAATTATACTGGATTCAACGGAAAGAGTTATAAAAAACCAGAATATGGCAAATGTGATAACGGGCCGTTTCTTTATGCTCCAGAGACCGACTGCCGCGAGTCCAATCAAAAACAGAAAAGCCAGTGGAGTAAATCCGTCGAAAAATCCCGTTTTAAAGGGATACATATAATCCAGGTTTTGACCGAAAGGCAGGAATAACAACCCCACATACATGGTCAGTACATTGAACTGGGTGCAAAGGTAGCTCCATCTGCCGACAAGTTTGGTCTCGCGCGTGTGTTCCAGTATATCCTCCAACAAGCTGGCGCCTTGACCGCCCCCCCCGAAAACTCCCAGAAACAGCAATATACAGGCCGCAAATAATACAAAAACCGGAATGATCCATATTATTTTTTTCTTCCATCCCTGCCATGTCTGATCAATAAATATATATTCCACAAGAAGAATGGCCATAGGCAGGCTGGCAGTATTCTGCTTGCTCAGAAAGGCAAATATGCCGCAAAGGATAGATAATGCGTATAAAGCTGAAAGCTGAAAGCTGAAGGCTGAAAGTGGGCGGCTCACTAAGCTTTGACCTTTTACCTTTGAGCTTTGAGCTATAATCCTCGCCTTCAGGTAGAACAGGATTGACCCCAGGTAAAACATGGCGGCCATGGATGTATACCTCTGTACAATATAGGTAACTGCCTGGGTCTGTATGGGATGCACAATGAAAATTAAAGCTGCAAACAGCGAACAATAAAAACCGGGTAATGAATAATCATAACAGCTTTGATCTTCCAACTTTGACCTTTCAGCTTTCTGCTTTTCCCTTTCACCTT
>JAFGMQ010000038.1 GCA_016927455.1 Deltaproteobacteria bacterium | reverse complement strand
GCCGGTCCGAGATTGATAGAAGGCCTTGAGTTATTTCTGGAATTGATTCATCCTGAGTCTGTTGAGAATGGTAGATGATTAATAAAAGCCCTTTTATAATGAAACGAATCTGTTTCGTTTCGCTCCTTATGCTGCTCCTTCTTTTTTTGGCTATGATTCTGGGAATTTCAATGGGATCTACAGAATACGGAATAAAGGAAATCTGGGAATCCCTGACATGCTCAGGAGAAACGGATTCCATGGCATATTCAATCATATGGCATATTCGTTTCCCCCGCGTTGTTCTTGCAGCTCTGGTCGGTGCCACACTTTCTCTCGGGGGACTTGTTTTCCAGGCGCTTCTTCGAAACCCTCTTGCAGAACCCTATATCCTTGGAATTTCCGGTGGATCAGCCGTGGGAGCAATAACGGGCATTCTGATGGGTATTTCCCGTTTTCCCGGCGTGAGTTTGACATCATTTGCAGGAAGTATCGCCACACTCCTTCTTATTATCGTTATCTCATCAGGCCCGACAATTCTGAAGAAAGATTCTCTTCTGCTGTCGGGTGTAATGGTGAACGCCTTTTGCTCCGCAGTAATAATGTTTCTCCTCTCCATAGCGCAGGATTCAAGACTTCACAATATCCTTTTCTGGCTTATGGGCGATCTTTCCTTATCAGAAATTAAAGGAGTAATGATACTCGCGGCAACCCTAATTCCTTGTTTTGTTCTTATTTTCTTGCTTTCCAATTCAATGAATCTGCTCCTTATGGGGAAGGACGTTGCCAGGACCACCGGAGTAAACATAAAGGCCGTTTCTATTACTCTTCTTGTAATAACTTCTCTGATGGTGAGCGCTACGGTAAGTCATTGCGGGCTCATAGGTTTTGTCGGGCTTGTTATGCCTCACTTGCTTAGGCTTATTTTCGGACCTGACCACCGAGTCCTGGTCCCTGCATGCATACTGGGCGGAGGTGCATATATGGTTTTCTGCGACCTGCTGGCAAGGGTTCTCCCTGCCCAGGGTGAAATGCCGTCAGGAGTCATTACCGCAATGATAGGAGCGCCTCTCTTCATTTTTCTATTAAAAAGGACCAGGTGATGAATTCAGCAATCCGGGTAAAAAATATAAGGTATTCCTATGGGGACGATATTGTTTTGAAAAAGATATCTTTTTCTATAACAAAGGGTGATTTTTTCATTATTATAGGCCCGAATGGTTCAGGCAAGACAACTCTGATGAGAATAATAGCGGGAATCTTAAAGCCGGATGAAGGTAAAGTGGATATTCTGGGCAGTCCTTTTCGTGATTACTCAAGAAGATCTATTGCAAAGATCATCGCATTTGTACCCCAAATGGAACCAGTTGATTTTCCATTTGTTGTTAGCGAAGCTGTGCTTATGGGGCGTTCTCCGCATCAGGGAATGCTGGGATTGGAGCAGAAGCATGACCTGGAAATTACAAAACAGGCAATGGAGTTTACCGGCGTGGAACATCTGTCCCGCCGCAGACTCGATCAATTAAGCGGAGGTGAAAGACAGCGTGTTTTTATTGCCAGGGCAATTTGTCAGGATCCTCAGATCATTCTCTTAGATGAACCAACTGCATCACTTGATCTCAGACATCAGGTCAGGTTGATGGATTTGATGGAAAGGCTGAAACAGGAAAGAGGAATAACAGTTATAATGGTTTCTCATGACGTAAATCTTGCAGCAATGTATTGTGACCAGTTACTTTTACTGAAAGAGGGCCAGGCATTAAGTCTGGGGCCGCCGAATGAGGTTCTTACTTTTCAGGTCCTTGAGAAGGCCTATGGATGTACGCTCCTGGTGGATAAAAGCCCCCTTGGTGATTTTCCACGTGTTACTCTGGTGCCGGAGAAATCCATGAAGATGTAGCTTCCTGCATTTTCAGGATAAATATAAAAGACTTGACAGTCATGTGCACGTTGTACATATTATCGGTATTGAAAAGAATATAGTTAAAATCTGTTCAGGTGCTCATTGTGAGCATAACAGGGAACCCCGTGAGAGTCGGGGACGGGCCCGCCGCTGTAATCCTGCCCTTTTCTTTTTTTGATAAGGGAACTCCTTTAGCGTTTATACCACTGTTCCAGTAAATTGGAATGGGAAGGTGGCTGAAGGGGCAGGAAAGTCAGAAGACCTGCCTGAGCTGAAAGTACAACCTCCGCGGACAGAGGTATGATGTTGGATCTTGAGGATAAAAAAGGGACATCCCCGGATCGAGTTATTCGGTCCGGGGGTTTTTTTTGCTCCGGACCTGAGAAAAAATTTCTTACAGGGAGGGAAAAATGCATGAAGAAGTTAATTGTCCTTAAGATTATGTTTATGGGTATGATTTTATGGCCGTTTATATGTTTGTCCCAGCCGGAAAGGCTAAATTCAGAAACAGTTCTTGATGAAGTTGTCGTCACTGCAACCAAGACCGAAAAAAAGAGAAAAGAAGTCCCGAATTCTGTAATCATTCTGGATCAGTTTGATATACAGGATTCTCCTGCAAAAAGTCTTGGAGAGCTTCTGGCAAATGAGCCCGGAATTGACTGGAGGACTCAGGGGGATTTCGGAGGCGCGGTGCAGGCCCTGCACATACGAGGTATGAGCGGAAATGCGACGCAGGTGCTGGTAAACGGAGTTAGCTACAATTCTCCTTCAAACGGGATAGCCGATGTGAGCAGGATTCCATTGAGCATGATAGAACGGGTAGAGGTGGTAAAGGGTTCGGGCTCACTGCTTTATGGATCAGGTGCTATGGCCGGAACGGTCAATATCATTACAAAAAATCCTGAAAGGGATTATATCCAGGCAAGGGCTGGTGCGGGTTATGGCAGTCAGGAAACATCTCATCTATTTGCCGAACATGGGATGTATGCTGTTGGCGATCTTGGATACTATATAACTGCGAACAGGATTAAGACGGACGGATTTCGAAGAAATGCTGATTTGACGCAGGAGAATGCCTCATTAAAAATAGTTTTTGATAAAGGAGATTT
>JAFGMQ010000004.1 GCA_016927455.1 Deltaproteobacteria bacterium | reverse complement strand
CCTTCCTTTCTTGTTCAGGCAACCATCATCGGGGTATTGGCTCAAAGGCTCGTTCGCAGGATCTGTCCCAATTGCAGGGAACCGTTTGAAATTGATACAAGAGAGCTTAGTTCACTGGGCCTGGACCTCGGCAGGGAAGGGAAATTGACCCTTTTCAGGGGAAGGGGCTGTATCAGGTGCAGGGGAACAGGATATTTCGGCAGAAGCGGGATTCTCGAGGTCCTGCCTTTCACGGAATCCATTAAAAGGCTGATAACTGCAGAAGCTGATCAGGAGGCTATTCGAGTCCAGGCAAGAAGAGAGGGTATGGTCACCCTGCGGGAAAATGCCGTAAAAAAGGTCCTCGAAGGAAAAACAACCTATGAAGAGGCCATCAGGGTAACCTGGGAACAGATGTAATCGGAAAATACTTATGCTTGTTAATTTACGCATCAGCAATTTTGCCATTATTAAAGAGGTTGAGATCACCCTGAAGGACGGCCTTAATATACTCTCAGGAGAGACCGGGGCGGGAAAATCAATAATTATTAACGCAGTCAACCTTATCCTCGGAGGGAGGGCATCAGCCGACCTTATCCGGACAGGATGCAATGATGCCAGGGTAGAAGCACTCTTTATCTTCCCTGAAAATGAAATTCTGAGCAGTATGCTTTCCGAACTCGGGTTTCCCTTTGAAGGGGAGCTTGTCATAAAGAGGACAATAACCCGTGAAGGAAGAAACAGGATATTCATAAACGATTCCATAGCTACCCTGCAGGTGCTTTCCCGTCTGGGAGCCATGCTGTTGAGCATATCGGGCCAGCATGAACATCAACTTCTGTTAAGGCCTGAAAATCATCTCTATCTCCTGGACGACTTCGGAGGGCTGTCAGATGAGAGGCGGGAACTGGGCGTCACAGTCGGCAGATACATCTCACTGATGGAAGAAACAAGGCAGCTGGAGAAGGATATCCGGGACATAACTGAAAAAGAGGACCTGGCCCGGTTTCAGCTGCAGGAGATTGAAGATGCCCTTATTGTTCCGGGTGAAGACGGGATGCTCCTCGAAGAGAAAAAACGGCTCCAGCACGCGGAAGAGCTGCAGGAAATCGTTACTGAAGCATATCAGGCCCTTTATGAGGCAAATGATTCCGCACTCACTGCCATATCTCAATGCGCAAAAAGGGTTAGCAGGGCGGCGGCAATAGACAGGGGCATTGAATCCATAAGGGATGGCCTTGATGATATCCAGGTAAAGCTTGAAGATGTGGCCTTTGAACTGAGGGATTTCAGGGAAACCATCCGTATCGACCCCTACAGGCTGAATGAACTGGCAGAAAGGCTGGAGCTGTTGAACAGGCTGAAGCGAAAATACGGCCCGTGCCTTGAAGATGTCCTTGCTTTCAGGGAAAAACTGGCCACGGGCATGTCTGATATTGAGGAAAAAAGGGACAGGCTGGCCAGCAGGAAAAAGGATCTGTCCGGGCTGGAGAAAATAATTTCAAAGAAATCAGATGAACTTTCAGGAAAGAGGAAGGAAGCCGCCCTCCGCCTTGAAGAGTCGGTGGAAAAGGAACTGAATCAGCTTCATATGGCGGACACCAGATTCAGGGTGGGTTTCGGAGAGTCAGACCATAAAGAAGTGCAGGCAAATGGATATGATCGAGTTGAATTTATGGTTGCTCCCAACGTTGGCGAGGAATTAAGGCCTCTTTCCAGAACAGCGTCCGGAGGTGAGCTTTCAAGAATCATGCTGTCCTTGAAAGGAATTTTAGCAGGGAGCGCATCGATTGAGACCGTCATATTCGACGAAGTCGATTCAGGTATAAGCGGAGCCACGGCAGAGGTGGTTGGAGAAAAGCTCCTTTCACTTGCCAGGTATCATCAGATACTCTGCATCACCCACCTTCCGCAGATAGCAAGCCAGGGGCAGACCCACTTTCTGGTCAAAAAGGAGATTGTGGACGCCCGGACCCATACCATGGTTTCAATGCTGGACCAGGAAGCCAGGGTAAAGGAGATTGCGCGTCTTTTGGGCGGCAGGGAGATCACAGACCAGGCCCTGGCGCATGCGACTGAAATGCTTAACGGGATCTGAACCCTGCCTGACCTTTATACCTGATTGCAAGCCCCGGCAGATAATCCCCCTCGCCTTCCGGTACCGCCAGGGAATGACTTTCCATTACCGAAGTTACTCTTATCTCTCCGATCCTGTTTCCCAATAGAGTTATGGTTTGCCCGTTTCCGGAGAGGATCGTTTCTCCCCTGTCGAAGACTTCAAAATACTTCCCCGGCTTAAGTCCTGTCGCTTTTCCAATGTTTATTGTTATCCCGTCAGGTTCAACAGCAAGGATTCTGCCTGTAAAAGGGGACCCTGCCAGGGCCTTTGAAACGGCCGCCGCCTGCTTTTTAAGGATACCTGCCATTGCCTCTTTCATGACCTTTTCAGCAAAGTCCTCATCCTTGCGCCCCTCTGCTTCATCAAGTTTTACGGGGATCTCACGGGATTCAAGGCTGCTTAACAGCAAAACCCTGCTTATAACGTCCTGCACATTGACAGACATGAAAATCTCAAAGACCCTGACGTACTTCCGAAAAGGCCATATCCCTTTTTTGGCGGTCCTTGTTTCAACCTGGTAAAGTACCCCGGTAACCAGGGCATTGATACCGAGATCCTCTGCCTTTTTAAAGATTTCAGGGCTGGTCGGGACATTGAAGTCATGCTGATTTTCTCCTGAAAACAATGATTCTCCTTTATCAGGTCTGAAAATCAGGAGGCCGGGATAATTTTCCAGCAGCCCTGTGAGCGCATCCGCGATCTGAGAACCGGTACCCCATTCAGGGCCCATCACTGTTTCAAAAGGCATGACTGCAATCTGTTTCTTTAGATCAGGCGTGTCCGCAGGAATAACCTTTTGTGTAAGATGTCTTGCTGTACTGCATCCTGAAAACGCCGCAGCAGAAAACGGAAGCAGAATGACTAATAGAATAGAAATAAAATGTTTACGCATCACAGACCCTGCCTGATGATTATATTGTCAGAAATAACAGCCGGCTCCGGCAAAGAAGACGGGCTAAAAAACAATCTCAAAGGTGCTGAATTCACCTTTCCATTCTTCAAGGGTTCGGGCAGTCCGGGTTACCTTCGCACCAGGCGGCCCATGCTGACACCAGTCAGCAAGGGACTCCACATTGCCTTCCGGCCCTTCAGCAACGACCTCCACCGACCTGTCGGGGAGATTCCTGACCCATCCGGTAACGCCGAGGGAAACAGCCTCTCTCCTTGTGGAATCCCTGAACCACACCCCCTGAACCCGGCCTTCAATAATAAGATGTAACCTTATATTATTCACGCTCTTTTCTCAATAATTTAATAAATTCATCTTCATTCAGGATAGAAATATCCAAGGCCCTGGCCTTTTCCAGCTTTGAACCCGGAGATTCACCGGCAACCAGATAGTCTGTTGATCCGCTCACCTGTGCAGCAAGCCTTCCGCCGCTTTTTATGATCAGATCCCCGGCCTCTGAACGTTTCATGGAGCTTAGGGTCCCTGTTATAACAAATACCCTTCCTTCAACAGAGGATCCTTGCCGCGGGGCCGTGCTTTCAAATTCAACGCCTGCATCAGTAAGACGCTTAACCTGTCTCCTGTTGAATTCATCTGAAAACCACGAAACAATGCTTTCTGCGATCTGTGGCCCGATCTGGCCGATTTTCAGCAGGTCTTCTTCTGTTGCCTGCTCAAGGGCCTCAACGTCCCTGAAACTGTCAGCCAGAATTCCCGCAATATACTCTCCCACATGCCTGATGCCAAGGGCATAGATAAATCTGGCGAAAGTTGTCTTCCTGCTTTTCCGTATGGCATTGATCAGGTTACCGGCAGACTTTTCACCTGTCTTGTCCAGCTTTAAAATGTCTTCAGTACTCAGACTGTAAAGATCGGCAACTTCATTTACAAGGCCTTTTTCAATCAGTTGAGTAATAATCCTGTCCCCGAGGCCGTCTATATCCATGGCCCCTTTTGAAACAAAATGCCTGAAAGCTCCCCTGACCTGGGCCGGGCAGTTCGGATTTGGGCATCTCAATACTGCCTCGCCCTGCCTTTTTACAACACCGGTACCGCAGACAGGGCACAGGGAAGGCATTGTAAATATCATTTCACTGCCGTTTCTCTTTTCTTTAATTGCCTTTACAACCTCGGGAATGACATCTCCGGCCCTCTGCACTATCACTGTATCAAGCTCGCGAATGTCTTTTTTCCGGATTTCGTCCTGATTATGAAGTGTTGCCCGTTTAACAAGGACTCCGCCAATTTCAACGGGTTCAAGATGGGCAACAGGTGTCAGCGCGCCGGTGCGGCCAACCTGCACATCAATCCTCAAAATCCTTGTGGTTTCCTGATTGGGCCTGAATTTATAGGCCAGCGCCCATCTCGGACTCCTTGATTTACTTCCCAGCCTTGCCTGCACAGAAACCTGGTTGACCTTTATCACTGCCCCGTCAATTTCATAAGGAAACTGACTCCTTATCTCCTCGAGATAATGGCAGTATTCCATTGCCTCACGGATATCCCCGCAGACCTTGAAATGCTCGTTGACCCGAAGCCCCAGCTGCTGAAGCAGACTCATGAGTTCCTGCTGTGTGCTGAACCTTGCTCCTCTTACATCCCCGGCCCCGTAACAGAACATTTTCATTGGCCTTTTTGCCGTCACTCTTGGATCGAGCTGCCTCAGGGAACCGGCCGCGGCATTCCTTGGGTTTGCAAAGGCCGGAAGGCCCTCGTTGACCCTGCTGCGGTTAAGCTTCTCAAAGGCCCCTTTCTCCATATAGACTTCACCCCTTACCTCGAGAAGTTCTGGTACAGGAATATTTCCGGCGGGCTTTGTCAGGGAAAGAGGTATGGTCATAATCGTTCTTACGTTATGGGTAACATCTTCACCTGTAAATCCATCCCCCCTTGTGGATGCAACAGATAGAATCCCCTTTTCGTAAACAAGCTCAACTGCCAGGCCGTCAATCTTCGGCTCAACCGTATAATCAAAGACAGAATCATCTCCTGCAAGACCTTTTATTCTTGCCTCAAAATCCCTTATATCCCTGTCGCTGAAGGCATTTTCCAGGCTGAGCATGGGAAGCGTGTGGACAACTTCAAGGAACGACTCCTGAGGCCCGGCCCCGATCCTCCGGGTTGGGGAATCAGGTGTGGCCAGTTCCGGGTGCTTTTCTTCAAGCTCTGACAGGCGCAGAAAAAGCCTGTCATACTCAGCATCGGATATTACAGGATCATCAAGGACATAATAGCGGTGGCCATGGTATCTGATTTTGTCCCGCAGGTCCTCAATTTCGTTCTGGATATCTTTCATTTGTTAAAGTGTATGAGGGAACCAAAAATGAATATAAATGCCTGACATTCAAGTTATCAGAGCCGACAGGGCCTTTTAAACAATTCTAAAACCGTTGACAACTAAAATCAATCCCCTGATTTAAATAGAGAAAATCAGTGAAAACTAAACGCATGAACCTGCAATGTTAAGAAGAACCTCGCAGGCCTTTCTTGATGCCCTCTTTAATTCCCGGCTCGAAAATCCTCTTTTCCACCTCAGGTCATAAAGCTCATCAGAAACAACAAGGAGGCCTGCAAGAGAGACTGACCGGTATATGGCAACCGTCATCAGGGCCGAGATCTCCATTTCAACGGCAAGAAGACCTTTTTCCTGATATGCCTTCACCTTTGCAGGTGTTTCCCTGTAAACGGCATCGGTCGTCCATACTGCCCCCTTTGAAAACGAAAGCCCCTGTCCGGTTAATTCATTTTCCAGCGCCTCATTCAGCTCACCATCTGATTCAATTGCCCGCCCCGGGATCGGATAGTGAGGGGAGGTCCCCTCCTCGGATACTGCACTTGCAGGGACAATGATATGTCCTGTATGGATATGAGGCTGAAGCGATCCGCACCAGCCGAGAACCCAGATCCTTTCCGCCCCTGAAACAACCAGCTTTTCCAGGCCCATAACTGCATGGGGCGCCCCAAGGAAGGGCCCGGCAACAGTTACGCCCCTGCCTTGTCCGTCAGGTACTGAGAATAAACTGTAAAGATCCATTTCTGAAAAAGAAAGTTTCCGGGCATTTGAGATCTCTGTCAGATACTTCAGGTCTGAATTGATTATTGCCATAATGGCATCAGGGCCTATATGGGGATCCCCCTTTGCCTTTACAGGATAAATAATCCCTTTTTCATTCATTTTATCTGGCATCTGTCATTACCCCGAAACCTGAGTCCTCCGGCACGGATGGGCTGACCGGTTAATACCCGGCCCGTTCAGCGCTGCACCGATACAGCCTTACATAATAACTATGCATATATAGCGTCAAGCTAAATATCAGGAGATATCTGTTTAAGGAGATAACTCACACGGAAAGGATGCAGAGCCGGATCCGAAGACAGATAATTTCCGGCGTGAAAATCAGTCAACGATCCTGACCCTGACATAGACATCAAGATCAGGGCAGCCCGCCTGCTTGCCGTCCAGCTTCAACATGGCGCCGTCATGCAGACCCGGAGGCAGGGTTATCGTAAAGGTAAGGATATCGTTTCCCGTATGAAGATTAATTGCCTTCTCGGTTCCGGATCGGGCCTCAGAGGATGTGAGGATGATGTTTGGCGCTGAGATATCAGGCCTCATGAAACGGCCGCCTCTTCTGCCTCTTCCCAGTCCCCTCCCGAATCCCCCGCCTCTGCACCTGAACATGCCAAAATTCTGCTCAAAAAAATCAGAATGGGGCCCAAAAGGGTAACGGTGAAAAGGCGAACCATTTGAAATGGAATCGTAGCCCCTGTCGTAGAGGTTTCGTTTTGCCCTGTCACCGAGCACATCGTAGGCTTCGGATATTTCCTTGAATCTGTCCTCGGCCTCATGGCCTCCTTCGTTGGTATCCGGATGGTACTGAAAGGCAAGTTTTCTGTAGGCCTTCTTTATCTCATCCTGTCCGGCTTCTTTTGATACGCCTAAAACAGCGTAGTAGTCTTTTCTCGGCATTTAATTCTCTTCTAATATTTAATTCGTGAGCGGCTTTTAATAAAGGGCGAGTCTACTGAACTCCAAACTGGAACACAAGTGCAAAATATTAAAGGGACTCTTTACTGCAGGCATTATGGCCGGAAGCACACATCCTGGCCGCAATAAAATTATTGATTTTACATATCATATATCAACAGGGCCTTTAAAAATTTCGTGAATCTTTTGAGATAACTGTGTCAGGTCAAATGGTTTCTGGATAAATCCATTGCAGCCCCGCTTTAAAATATCGCCTGCCTGGCCATTTATGCTGTACCCGCTTGCAAGTAGAACCTTGACTTCCGGATTTATCTTCTTCAGGGCATCAAAGGTCTCACCGCCTCCCATATCGGGCATAATCATATCGAGTATTATCATGTCAATGCTGTCCCTTTCCAGCATATAAAT
>JAFGMQ010000228.1 GCA_016927455.1 Deltaproteobacteria bacterium | reverse complement strand
GGCGATTAAAAACATCAATCGTCATGCCGGACTTGATCCGGCATCCAGTCGAAATCATTGTGGATTCCGGCTTTCGCCGGAATGACAACATTGACATATATTATTGCCGGAGTAATATGAAGACTTGAGTCTATTTTCCATAGCTGTGAAGGCCTGGAAGATAATTAACTCCAAAATAGGTAAAAAGAACACAGCCAAACCCGATCAGGCAGAGTATTGAGATTCTTTTGCCTCGCCAGCCCCTTACCATGCGGGAATGAAGCACTGCAGCATAAATAAGCCAGGTTATTAAAGACCAGGTCTCTTTTGGATCCCAGCTCCAGTAACTTCCCCAGGCAGAGTGTGCCCAGACAGACCCTGTAATAATCCCGAGTGTCAGCATGAGAAAACCGATAACGACCATCTGATAATTCAAATCATCAAGAACACCCTGTTTCGGAATATGTTTTGTTAAGGAGCTTGATTTAACTTTATTATCAACACCTTTCAGTAGATACATAATGCTGAGGCTGAAAGAAATTGCGAAGGCCGCATACCCCAGAAAACAGGTGATAACATGGGTGATGAGCCAGTTGCTCTGAAGTGCAGGAATCAGGGGCTGTATTTGACTGCTGATGTGTGGTGAAAAAGAGGCGTATGCCAGGGCCAGAAATGCCAGAGGCATAACAAATGCCCCAAGGGTCCTGTTTTTAGTCCTCCATTCAACTAACTGATAGAGAAGCACAATCGTCCAGGAAAAAAACGCCAGGGATTCATACAGGTTGGAAAGCGGGGCATGCCCTATCCCTAACCAGTATGATTCCATCCACCTTAGAATAATAGCTGCCCCGTGGATGATCATACCGATAAGTGAAATCCATGTGCCAATTCTGCCCAGAAAACTTTTTCCCATGACCAGCATAAGAAGGTAGGACATAAATGAGGCGAAATAGATGAACGTTATAAAACTCAAAATAATAGAACTGTTCATTGTGTTCACACCTGTTAAGTTAGGATTTCTTTAAGATCGTCTGCAAGGCTTTCTATTTTTCTTTTAAGACCAACAGGATTCTTATTGGAAGTTCCTGCTGCACTGATCTCAACTCCTGTTTCAGTACAGGAAAGCCTTATCCATATTCTTATGTGGGATGAATAAAAGGTGACAATGAATCCACAGATCATCAGGAAAAAGCCTGTCCACACGATGGGGACCCCTGGGTCTTTATTGACCTGGAGCCCTGTATAGTAATTATAGTCAAATCCTTCAAATGAAAACACATATGGCTTGAAGCTCGATGGATTAAGCCTTGGAGATGACTCAATCAGTTTTGGGAAGCGCTCCCTTATAAGGTCATAATGCTGAAAAATCCAGAAGACCACTTCCTGCCCATTTTCAGGCATGATTGAAATCTGAACCGCAGGCCCCATCATGTTCATAAAATTATCCTTAAACTCAGTTATGGCAAAGTGTCCTTTATTATCAGGCATGGCAAGCGGAAAATTCTGTTCGGCTTCAATTACTTTTTCTTCATCCTCATTTTCATGTGATTTTATCTTAAGAAGGATTTTTCTTACAGAGGCTGCGCCGTAACTGGCCTGATAAAAAGTTATGCCTCTGAAATGTACAGGGTGGTTTACAAGTAACTGCCTTTTATCAATTTCCTCACCGTCAGTCAGGAAGGTCAGTTCTGATTTGTATTCTTTGGGTGTGCCGTTTTCATAAAACCTGATATTGAATTTATCGCAGCGTATCTCAAATCCAAGCATTAAGCGTTTTTTTCCTTTAACAAGGTACACGCTGTCTACTGATTCCCCTTCCTCTATATTAACATACGCCTTAAATCCGAAAAAGGAGCCGACTAATGCACCTGCGATGATAATCAAAACGCTGAGATGAACCAGATAGACTCCAAAACCTGAATAACGGCCTTTTTCAAAATAAAAAAAGGTCTTGTTATCGGCCTTTTTTACGTTTATTTTTTTGTATCGTGTTTTTAGAAATAATTCTGTCTCAGCGGTCGTATCTTCCAGGCTTTTATTGACGACAAAAGATTGCTCCGGCGCGAGAGACTCAAAGGGCTTTTCTCTGTCAGGTCTCGGGATGGTTTTGAAAAGCTTCCAGGTACCGGGAAAACGAATGATGGAGCATACTGTAAGGTTTACTGCAAGAGATGCGATGATAATCCTGAACCAGAGGGAATGGTATAAGTCGAACATGTCAAATGAATTGAGAAGGTAAAAAAGCCTCGGGCTGATTTTTCTTGAAAACTCAACGGAGCTTTCCTGCTGGGGAATGAGTGTTCCCAAAACAGATACGAATGCAAGGATCACTAAAAGGGCTATGGTCAGCCTTACGGAACCGATAAAGCCCCAAGCTGCATTTATCAGGTTTTGCGCTTTGGGTCGTGACATAATTACTTTTCTTCAGAGTTTGTTAATAACATTGATCAGCCTTATAACACGGTTGGGAATAAACTTCAATTTTAATTCATTTTAGGTGTTTTGGATTTGTTTTCTTCCAAAAAATTTGACCAGCCTGTATATTATGATGTAAAAATATTTAAACAATACCACACCTAAAGGAGTTATTATGCTTGACCTGAAATTTATCAGATCCAATCTCGAAACTGTCGGTGAAATGCTCAAGAACAGAGGCTATGACCTGGATATTTCGGAGTTTGAGGCCATTGATCAGGAAAGAAGGACAAGGCTGAAAGATCTTGAGGAACTTCGCTATCGCCGTAACACTGTCAGCGAAGAGATTGCTTTAATGAAAAAGAAGGGTGAAAGTGCATCCGATGTAATTGCAGAAATGAAAAAGGTTTCATCCGATATAAAGGAAATGGAGAAAGAACTACCGCAGTTTCAAGAAAAGATTGACCAGTTGCTTATGTTTATTCCGAATATGCCGCATGAATCAGTGGCGGTTGGATCGAATGAAAAAGATAATCCTGTTATCAGAAGTTGGGGGGATATACGCAAAATGGATTTTGATCCCCTTCCTCACTGGGAGATCGGTGAAAACCTTGGCATCCTCGATTTCGCACGTTCCGTCAAGCTTGCAGGGGCCAGATTTGCAGTATACCGAGGCCTGGGCGCCAGGCTGGAGAGGGCTCTTATAAATTTTATGCTCGATATGCACACAAATGAACACGGATACACAGAGATTTTGCCCCCTTTTATGGTTAACTCGGACTGTATGACCGGGACCGGCCAGTTACCGAAATTCAAGGAAGATCTATTCAAGATTGAGGGTCTCGATTTTTTTCTTATTCCGACCGCAGAGGTTCCTGTTACAAATATACACAGGGAAGAAATACTTTCCGAGAAGGATCTTCCAATATATTACGTCGCATATACCCCCTGTTTCAGATCGGAAGCCGGGTCGTATGGCAAGGATACAAGAGGGCTTATCCGGCAGCACCAGTTCAACAAGGTGGAACTGGTAAAATTTTCAAGGCCGGAAGATTCCTATGAAGAGCTTGAAAAACTGACGCGTAATGCGGAAGAGGTTTTAAGACGCCTGGATCTTCCATACAGGGTTGTATCTCTTTGCACCGGAGACCTTGGCTTCTCTTCAGCCAAGACCTATGACATAGAAGTCTGGCTTCCCGGTCAGGATCTTTACAGGGAGATTTCGTCCTGCAGTAATTTCGAGGATTTTCAGGCAAGAAGAGCGGCTATACGTTTTAAGAGAAAAGGAGGCAGCGGGACAGAACTGGTTCATACGCTTAACGGTTCAGGCCTGGCTGTCGGAAGGACCGTTGTGGCAATCCTTGAAAACTACCAGGAGGCAGATGGCTCAGTCACGGTCCCTGAGGTTTTGAGGCCGTATATGGGCGGTATTGAATCAATACGCTGCGCTTGAAAAACAATGACTCAGTGCCCATTTGGAAACGATGTGATTCCCAAAAAATAACCTCGGCCATTAGGCCTAAAAGGAGAAAGTTTTTATGTCAGATATGAAGAAGATATTCGACAGGATTGACGGCTGCAGAGATGAAATAATACAGATTCAGACTGAGCTGACATCAAGGGTGGCCCTTGGTCCCGACAACGGAGGTTCGGGTGAACATGAAAAGGCAGAGTATGCAAGGGTTTTGTTAAAGGCTTTAGATCCTGACGTAATGGAACAATTCAATGCACCTGATGAAAGAGCCCGAGATGGTTACCGTCCCAATATTGTAGCAAGATGGTCAGGCAGAAAAAGCGAACCGAATGTATGGGTGCTCAGCCATTCAGATATTGTGCCGCCGGGTGACCTGTCTTTATGGACAGGGGACCCTTATAAGGTAAGAGTAGATGGTGACAGGGTTATCGGCAGAGGAGTTATTGATAATCAGCATGGATTTGTAAGCTCATACCTTGCAATGAAGGCTATCAGAGAGACAGGCGAGGCATTGGTCAGGCCTGTGTCCCTGGCATTTGTAGCTGATGAGGAAACAGGAAGCGAATACGGGCTTATATATCTGCTGAAGAATCATGCGGACCTTTTCGCTAAAAATGACCTTATTATTGTGCCTGACGGCGGTGATGAAGAGGGCATAAATATAGAAATTGCAGAAAAATCGATGCTATGGATCAGGTTTACGGTGATCGGTCACCAGTGCCATGCGAGCACACCGGAAAAAGGAAATAACAGCCTTGTCGGAATGTCAAGGCTTATAATAGCGCTGGGACAGTTAAAAGAGAAATTCAGTATCTCTGATGAACTCTTTGACCCTTCGATATCTACATTTGAGCCCACTAAAGTTGAACCAAACGTTCCAAATATAAATACAATCCCCGGGATGAATGTCTTCCATTTGGATTGCAGGATTCTTCCCAGGTATCAGGTCGGGGAGGTTTTTTCTTATGCAAAGGAAATTGCTGCGAAGATCGCTAATGACTATGATCTTAAGATTGAGGCTGAGGCCTGTTACTGGCTGGACGCAGCTGAACCTACATCTCCTGATGCCCCAGTGGTAAAGGCCCTTGCAAAGGCGATAAAACGCGTGAAGGGAAAAGATGCCAGACCGGTTGGCATTGGAGGCGGTACGGTTGCCGCATTTTTTCGAAAAGCAGGTTTTCCGGCAGTAGTATGGAATACAGGTTTTGATTCTGCTCATCAGCCGGATGAATACTGTCCCATATCTGATACCATGACAGATGCCAAGATATTTGCCTCAATTTATATGGAAGATTAATGACGGCTTTGTAAAAAGTCCATCTATGGCATCGGGCATCATATTCAGTTATTGAGGAGAAGGGAATGTGTTGCAATTCCATTCCTGTCCACGCCAGGCGGATTGAAAACAAAAATCGTCATGCCGGAATTTATAAGCCTGTCCCGGAACCCTGTCCGGGGGCATCCATTCGAATTCATTGTGGATACCGGGTTTCACCGGTATGACGAAAAGGGGGATTAGATACCGGGTGGAGTTTATCCAGTACTTGATGCCGGATTGGAGTGACGACTTTTTACTAACAGGCAGTAGTTACAAAAACATAAGGAGGTGTCGAATTAAATGCTTGGTCTAATTCTCGGTCTGACAATGATCTTTGCCGGTGTATTACCTGAAGAAAGTTCCTTTATTAGTCAAAGGCAGGCAATGGTTAAAAACCAGATTGAAGCCAGGGGAATAAGTGATAGAGCCACGCTTCAGTCCATTAGCTCGGTCAGCCGACACCTGTTTGTGCCCGGGAAACTTCTGGACAGCGCCTATGATGACAGGCCGTTACCAATAGGTTACGGTCAAACCATTTCGCAACCTTATATTGTTGCATATATGACCGAAATAATTAATCCAGGGACAGATTCAAGGGTTCTTGAAATAGGTACGGGATCAGGATATCAGGCTGCCGTACTTGCCGAAATTGTAAAAGACGTTTATACGATTGAGATTATATCTGAATTAGGCAATTCTGCGGCTGCCAGACTGAAGGATCTCGGGTATAAAAACGTGAACGTCAGGATTTCTGACGGATATTATGGCTGGGAAGAACATTCCCCTTTTGATGCAATAATTGTTACAGCGGCTTCCGAATACATACCGCCTCCGTTGATAGATCAATTGAAGGATGGGGGCAGAATGGTTATACCCGTAGGTTCTCCTTTTATGATACAGACTCTGATGCTTGTTGAGAAGAAAGGTGATAAAATAAAGACAACGAGCCTGATGCCAGTTCGTTTTGTTCCTTTCAGGAGAAGCAATTGAAACAAAATGTCTCTGCCCCGAAAAGATTCTGTTTTTCAATAGGTCTGCTTTCCGTTTCAATCATCGCTTTTGAACTGGTTCTGATGCAGATCCTGTCAATAGTTCAATGGTATCATTTTGCGTACATGGTTATCTCGGTTGCCCTTTTGGGTTTTGGCGCAGCAGGAACATTCCTGTCAGTTTTCAGAAAGCGGTTTCTGGATAAGGCAGAGATTCTAATCCCATTACTGATGATTCTGTGCGGAATTGCCATGGCAGCAGTTATCCGGACAGCTCAGGCTCCTTATTTCAGGTTTGACTGCTATCTGCTGTTCTCTGATGCCTCACAGATGTGGCAGCTTGTCTTCACATACCTCCTTTTTTTCTTCCCCTTTTTCCTGGGCGCACTGGCAATTGGCTTGATTTTTCTGAAATTTGTTAATGAAATTGGAAAATTGTATTTTGCGAACCTGGCAGGTTCAGGCGCAGGAGGCGTTGCCGCACTCGGGCTTATCTCGTTTTTTCTGCCGCAGGAAATTCCCGCAATTATCTCTGTTGTTCCTGTTGTTTCCGGGATAATGGTGTTATCAAGAAAATCAATGGGGTTAGTATTCGCTTTTGTCTCAATATCCCTTATACTCATCATATATTCCATAATGAATCCTCCCAATCTTGCAGTGTCTGAATTTAAGGCCCTCAGCAGGGCGCTCAATCTCACTGATGCGGAAATCGATTTTGAAAAAAACAGCCCTCATGGCCTGATGCAAATAGTATCATCGTCCGCACTCAGATATGCCCCCGGACTGAGCCTTACATACAG
The DNA here is from genome assembly GCA_016927455.1 of Deltaproteobacteria bacterium. Taxonomy (GTDB): domain Bacteria; phylum Desulfobacterota; class DSM-4660; order Desulfatiglandales; family Desulfatiglandaceae; genus JAFGMQ01. Next base: position 4,590 of record JAFGMQ010000228.1, on the reverse strand, counting down.
GGAGGATCTTCCTGCAGTAAAAGGGGTATTTCAAAATGGTGACTGGTTAGGCCCTGTCATTTCATGGAAAAGCGGAGATAAGGCCTTTGTCATGGATTACACAACAGGGGCTCTTCCTTATGCCATTAATAAAAGGGCCAGGGTGCTGGTTCTTAACGCCGGGACGGGAACGGATTTACTTCAGGCAATAAGTCAGGGTGCAACCAGCATTACAGGAGTTGAACCGAATTCGGCCGTCCTCTCCTTAATGAAAAATGAACTGTCACACATGACAGATTCGATGTTTGATCACCCTTCAGTGTCTGTTCGGAATATTGAATCGCGTACTTTCCTGGCAATGGATACATCCACATATGATCTAATCACTCTGCCCATTGTTGGTTATTTCGGCGGAACTTCCGGCCTGTATGCCCTCCAGGAACAATACCTTTTTACCAGGAATGCATTCAGGAAAATGTGGTTGAGGCTGTCAGAAGAAGGGGTGATAAGTGTAACCTGCTGGATGGACTATCCAGTTCGGAAACCCCTCAGGATACTGTCAACAATTGTTGAGATGCTTGAAGAACAGGGTATTCAAAATCCAGTGGATTTTATTGGTGCTGTCAGGAGCTGGGGGACCATTACCTTTATTTTGAAAAAGACACCGTTATCAAATACGGAAGCAGAGCTTGTTCGCGAATTCTGTAATCGGATGTCATTTGATCCGGCGATTCTGCGCGGTTTAAACCAGGAAGAGCGGGCATGGTTCAATAAACTGGAGGATGATAATTTCTTCACGTATATTGATGAACTTCTTTCCTCAGAAAGAAAAAAACTTTATTCGGAATATGATTTTAATATTGAGCCTGCAACTGATAATCGTCCATACTTTTCTCAGTTTTATAAATGGCAGAGCCTTCCTAACCTGGCAAAACATTTTGGGAATCATGCTATTCCATTTTTTGAGATGGGTTATTTGATTGTAGTATTGACTTTTTTCCAGATTCTCATTGTTGCCGGCGTTTTAATAATCGTGCCTCTTTTTTTTATAGGATGGGAAGGCGGACATATATTGAGAACGGTTTTTTATTTCAGCGGGATTGGTATAGGATATATGTTCGTCGAGATTGTTCTTATTCAGATGTTTATCCTTTATTTTGGAAACCCGATTTATGCGGCAGCGGCAGTGATAACATCGATGCTTGTCTGTTCGGGAATAGGCAGTTACGTATCCTCAAAAATAAAGAGGTTATGGGATTATCTTTCCATAATCCTGCTCAGCATAATTGTGCTGCTGTTCTTTTATGCAGTACTGCTCAGCCCGATGCTTAACAAGTCAATTGCCATGCCTTTACCTGCAAAGATACTTTTTGCCGTTATTCTTATTGCACCAGTATCTTTTCTCATGGGAATCCCCTTTCCGGCAGGCATAAGTTATCTTGCGGAACACAGCTATAAGCAGGTCCCATGGGCCTGGGGGATAAATGGCTGCCTGTCTGTTATAAGCACGGCGGTTGCGACAATTGTTGCGGTTGAGTTGGGATTTGTATGGGTTATGGTTTTTGCTGCTCTTGCCTACAGCCTGCCGTTGATGTCTGAAATAGAGATGCGAAGCTGACAGGGGCAGGGATAGGGGGCTGGTGCCGGGAGTCGGGGATCAGGGGTGTTCGGTCGAAATACCCGAAGGTTATTTTAACATTGTCATTTCGAACGCATTTATCCGCCGTTATTATGGCAGAGTGAGAAATCTTAAACGATATGATGGCAACATCAGACAAAAAAAAGACTCATACATAGAGGGCGAGGAAGGAGCCAAACAGCCCTCCATATTGAGTTGCCTATTTTTTCTTCAGGAAATCGTTTGGAGAAATACCTGCTTCTTTAAGGATTGCTCTAAGCGTCCCTCCCGGCATATCACCAGAATGGTTTTGTATGGTGGTATATCGGTCTTCAACTTCATTATACCAGATCTCGTGGCTGCCGGCAGCTTGGCGATCAAAAGTGAATCCAAAAGCCTTAAGGCGTTTAACAATTTCACGATAATGAAAACCCGCCAGCCTTCCCATGTTATGCACCCACGATAAGCGGATAATCAAACGAGTCACCGATTTCGGTCAGTTGAACCTTATTCTGTCTTTCTGCTCGTGCCTCCATAAGTTTTCGGGCAACATCGCGGGCAATTTCCAGGGCTTCTGTGGCAGTTCTACCTTGAGCTACCAGCCCGGGCACATCCTTCGAGGTAGCCAGATATAGCCCTTCCGGTAATTTTTCGACATGGATATTTATGATTTGTTCCATAGTAATGTCTCCTGTCCATATATGCCTGAACGAATTTATACTTGCTAAAAAATATCATACCAGCTTCTAAATATAAACCAAAAAGATTGTGTAATATTTTTTTAAGAGGTTTGATTTAATTTTCCTTTACTCAAACATATCATTCTATTACAAGATAAAGTCCATTTATCAATGATAGTTTTAGATGTAGGGCCGGAGGGGGCAGGTGCCGGGGATCGGGTGCCGGGGGTTAGGGTTAAGACCAGCCAGACCAGATAGACCGTAAAAACGAAAGTATACAAAAGCTTTTGACAATACAGGATAGCAGAAGAGGAGGATCGGAATGATAAATAAGGGTATTATTACTTCGGCAATAGTATATGTCAATGGTGTCATTCCGGCCCCGAATCAAGTTCGGGATAAACTCCAGCCTGTCCCGGATTCCTGTTCGGGGCCGGAATCCAGAAACATGTTTTACTGGATCCCCCCGAAAGAAGATTCGGGGCAGGCTTATCAAGTCCGGGATGACGAGACGAAGCAAGCTTCGGGGAATTATACCCGTAGGGATTAAATTATTTAAAAATTTATTAAAATTTTATTGACAATTATATATTCTTACTTTATCTGTAAAAAGAAGTAATTAAGGGCTGTGAGGAAAATGACCAAAAGATTTTTATATTCAAGCTATTTATTTTTTATCTATTATTTTTGGGGATATCCTTATCCGCGGCCCTGAGTGAATATATGAATAACAAGATCAAAGGCCGTGGAAAAAGGTTTTCACGGCCTTTTTTGATATCCTGATTTGCATGATTACAGTTTTTGTTTATACGGTTAATGAGTGCCTGAAATTTTGAAAGAGTGAAAATGAGGAACTGGATCCCCCCGAAACGAGATCCGGGGCAGGCTTATCAAGTCCGGGATGAGAGTAAGAAGCAGGCTTCGGGGTATTGAACATATAAAGATTAACCGGGTGAACCATAAGTTGTTAATAGTAATTTCAGTTAGTTTTAAGGTGTATTGAGATAATAAAAATGAAATTAAATTCTTATTCATTAATCAGTTATTATTTTGCTTATTATTTTTGGGGGTATTATTATATCCACGGCCCTGAGTGAACATGTGAATAAAGAGATAAAAGGCCGTGGAAAAAGTTTTTCACGGCCTTTTTTTTAATATTGTGGATGCGATACACTAACAGCAGATGAAGGAAAGAGGAGGGAAAGGGATATGCCTGTTTCAAGAAAAATCAGAAGTTCAATTGAAAGATCTTCGTGGGTAAGAAAAATGTTTGAAGACGGGGCGATAAGAAAGGCCAGGTTCGGGGCGGAAAACGTATTCGATTTCAGCCTTGGCAATCCGAACCTTGATCCCCCTGCAAGATTTGAAAGTGTGCTGAAGGATCTGGCCTCTTCAAACTCGATGGGAGTGCATGGCTACATGTCCAATGCGGGTTTTGTTGAAACCAGGCAGGCTGTTGCTGATTTTCTGAGCAGAAGGAACGGTCATTCCTTCGGTGCCGGGGATATTGTCATGACGGTCGGAGCAGGAGGGGCATTAAACGTTATTTTCAAGGCAATCCTTGATCAGGGTGATGAAGTGATTATTCCTTCACCTTATTTTGTGGAATATAATTTCTACCTTGATAATCATGGCGGTGTTCCGAAGACTGTTAATACGAATCCTGATTTTTCACTTGATCTTTCTGCGATTGAAAAGGCCATAAATCCAAATACCAGGGCAGTATTGATTAACAACCCCAATAATCCCACAGGCAGACTGTATGAAAAGGATGACCTGATCCAGCTTGGCGAGATGTTAAGGCATCACAGCAGGATACAGGGACGCAGCATCCTTCTGATATCAGATGAACCGTACAACAAGATAATTTTTAATGGTTCAGTGTGTCCGTCAGTATTTGACATATATGAGCAGAGTATTCTGGTAACATCCTTTTCAAAAGATCTTTCCCTTGCAGGTGAAAGGATAGGGTATATCGCTGTTAATCCTGATATTGAAAACAAAGCCATCATTATGGATGCACTTATCCTGTGCAACAGGATACTCGGGTATGTAAACGCACCGGCCCTGATGCAGAGGTTAATCCCGTCGTTTTTGAATGACAGTGTGGATATAGCTGTCTATGAAAGAAAACGGGACAGGCTCTCTGAAGGGCTCAAAGCAGCGGGCTATGACTTCAATATGCCGGGCGGGACATTTTATCTCTTTCCGAAGTCCCCCATACCCGATGATGTGGAATTCGTCAGGGCCTTGCAGGAGGAGAATATACTTACCGTTCCCGGTTCTGCTTTTGGAGGGCCAGGACATTTCAGG
>JAFGMQ010000227.1 GCA_016927455.1 Deltaproteobacteria bacterium | reverse complement strand
TGCTTCAGTCGCCGGTACGATAGGGCTGTTTATCCCCGCGACTGCCGAAGGCCTTTTTCAGGATTTATGGAGTTATACCTGCGGTGACTGGTTGAGTATTATCTACCTGGGGCTATTCGGCACTGCCATAGGTTTTGTATGGTATTATGAAGGGATTAAAGAGATGGGTCCTGCTGCAGCAAGCCAGTTCATTAATTTTGTGCCGATAAGCGCTGTCCTGCTTGCCTTTTTAATCCTGGGAGAACCGATTACAGCTTCACTGCTGGTCGGACTTGTTTTTGTCAGTTCCGGAGTTTCTATTGTTAATATGGTAAGGCCCTCAAAAGCGAATACACTCATTTAAGCACTTTGATCAGTTTCAGTATAAGATCTGGCTGATAAAGAGTTTTGAGCGCTCGTGCTGGGGATTTTCAAAGAACTCCTGCGGTGTGTTCGCTTCAAGGATTTGACCATAGTCCATAAAAAGAACCCTGTGAGCAACACTCTTTGCAAAACCCATCTCATGGCTGACAACAATCATTGTCATCCCTTCTCTGGCCAGGCTGATCATTACGTCAAGAACTTCTTTGACCATTTCCGGATCAAGCGCTGAAGTTGGCTCATCGAAAAGCATCACATTAGGCTTCATACAGAGGCTTCTGGCAATGGCTACACGCTGCTGCTGACCTCCGGAAAGCTGGCCGGGATATTTTTTTGCCTGTTCGGCAATGTGAACCTTTTCCAGGTAGTACATGGCCGTCTCTTCCGCTTCTTTGCGGGGGAGCTTCCTCACCCATATGGGGCCTAGGGTAAGGTTTTCAAGAATTGTCAGGTGGGGAAACAGATTAAAGTGCTGGAAAACCATCCCCACTTCGGCGCGGATTTTTTCAATATTTTTGATGTCATTAGTCAATTCAATGCCATCAACGATAATTCTGCCGCGCTGATGTTCTTCCAGCCGGTTGATGCAGCGGATCAATGTCGATTTTCCAGACCCGGATGGTCCGCATATGACGATCCTCTCCCCTCTATGAACAGTTAGGCTTATATCCTGAAGGACATGGAGATCTCCAAACCATTTATGAACGTTCTGGATCTCAATAATAGCATCGTCACTGTCTATGGTATCCAAATTATTTGCCTGTTCTTCATTCATAGTCTCTCTCAGTTAACAGTATTAAATTCAGTAATCTGCTTCAGGCTAGTTGGAAGTGTTCAGCTCCCGTTCCAAACGCCTGCTGTAATTTGACATAAAGAAACAACATAAAAAATAAATCATGGCAATAAATATGTATGCCTCTGCTGAAAAACCCATCCATTTTGGGTCTGAAAGGACCGACTGGGTTGTTTTGAGCAGATCATAAAGTGCTATGATTACCACCAGGGACGTATCCTTGAAGGCGGATATCAGTATGCTGACAGATGGCGGAATAACAATTTTAAGGGCCTGAGGCAGAATAACCAGCCGCATGGTCTGATAGTAATTCAGGCCAAGGGATTCTGCAGCTTCATATTGACCGCGTGACATGCCTTGCAGTCCGCCGCGAACTACCTCTGCAATATATGCAGCGGTAAACATAATAATGGCAGCCTGGGCGCGCAAAATTGCATTTACTGTTACACCGTGAGGCAGGAAGAGCGGAAATACAACAGATGACATGAATAAAAGACTGATTAATGGAACTCCACGGATCAGTTCTATGTATATTATGCAAAGCGTCTTGATTATGCGTAATTTCGACTGCCTGCCAAGGGCTAATAAAATCCCGAGAGGGTAGGCTGCTGTAAGTCCAAAAATAGCAAGAAGAAGGGTCAGAGGAAGCCCTCCCCATTGAGTAGTTTCAACGGAAGCAAGACCAAAAAGCCCGCCTCTCATTAAGAGGCCCATTACGAAAAGGCCTGTAATCCAGGCATAAACAAGAGATTTATTCCAGCGGTTCCTGTTGCGACTGTAAAAAAGCAAGCCAATCAGCATTATCATTGCCAGCAGAGGCCGCCATTGAAGGTCATGCGGATAAAATCCGAAGATCATGAACCTAAGGTTTTTTGAAATTACTGACCAGCAGGCTCCGCCGGCTTTATGGCATTCTGCCCCGGTGGAATACCACAGACTGTCAACAAATGCCCATTTTATAAAAGGAGGTACGGTTTTCCAGAGAATAAAAATTGCCAGAAGAGTTAATATTGAATTGAACCATGTATCGAATAGATTCTTTTTAACCCAGCCTATGATACCTATACTGGTGACAGGCGGTTTGACCTCTGAAGGGTCTTCATATTTGATTGCCTGATTAATTAGAGCCATTTATCTCTCAATAATTGCAATTGCCTTATTATACCAGTTCATAAAGGCCGAAGTCAGGAGACTGAAAAAAAGATATACAGCCATGATCATTGCGACTCCCTCAATGGCCTGTCCGGTTTGATTGATGGTTGTTCCTGCCACGGATACAAAATCCGGATAACCTATTGCAACAGCCAACGAACTGTTTTTTGTCAAATTAAGCATCTGGCTGGTAAGGGGCGGAACAATGACCCTCAGTGCCTGGGGCAGTATAACAAGGTTTAAGACCCTGCTGGGTTTCAGGCCTAATGACATGGCTGCTTCAGTCTGGCCGTGACCGACAGACTGAATCCCTGCCCTTACGACCTCGGCAACAAATGCGGCAGTATACAATACAAGTCCCAGTAAAAGGGCACTGAATTCAGGACTGACATTGACCCCTCCCTGAAAATTAAAGCCTGTTAAGACTGGAACATCAATTTGCGTGGGCGCACCTCCCAGCCACCAGACCAGCAATGGCAGCCCGATCAGAATGGCAATGGAAACCTTGAACAGGGGAAATAATGCTCCGGTCTTTTCCTGCCTGGCTCTGGCCCAGCGTCGCAGTAAAAAAACCAGGATACAACCTGTGGCAAGGGCAACAGCCATAAAAATATAAGTCTTGTCAAAGACAGGGACAGGAAATACTACGCCCCGGTTGCTCATAAAAACACCTGAAACAGGGTTGAGTGCCTGGCGGGGGGAGGGGAGCATTTCATAAAAAAAGGCATACCAGAAAAACAGCTGAAGCAGTACCGGGATATCTTGAAAAATTTCAATGTAAATTGCGGCAAGTTTTTTTACGATCCAGTTTTTGGAGAGGCGGGCCACGCCTATGAATGTGCCGAGTATTACCGTAAGCACAACACCTATAAAGGAGACTATAAGAGTATTTAAAACCCCTACCAGGAGTGCTCTTGCATAACTATCGGCTGCGGAATATGATATAAGGGATTCCCCGATCTCAAATGAAGATTCTTTCTGAAGGAATCCAAAGCCGGTGGCAATAGACTGCCGCTCGAGATTGCTGAGTATATTGGATAGGAGATAGTAGCCCAGGAGGCCCACCATAACAAGGGTTCCCATCTGGTAAAGAATCGATCTCTTGTCCGGATCGTACCAGAATGAGATTTTATCAGATTGGACGTTGTTGTTTATTCCTGTCATCCCCTGAGGTTTATCCTGTGGTTGTGGTCTGTTCATTAAAAACAAGGTGCCGCGGAAGGCGGCACCTTGTTATTTAAACCTATTTAAACGGTGGCGAATACATCAGGCCACCCTTTGTCCAAAGGGCATTCAGGCCACGTTCAATACCAAGGGGGGTATTGACACCCACATTGCGTTCAAAGATTTCGCCGTAATTACCCACCTGCTTAATAATATTGTAGGCGAATTTTTCATCCAGTCCCAGGGCCTGACCATTCCCTGGGGAAACACCAAGAAAGCGCTGAATTATAGGATCTTTGCTCTTAAGCATTTCATCAACATTTTTAGAGGTGATTCCCAGTTCTTCAGCATTGATCGTCGCCAGTATTGCCCAGTTGACAATATCTTTCCATTGATTGTCACCGTGACGCACAGCCGGGGCAAGGGGCTCTTTTGAGATGATTTCAGGGAGAATAACGTAGTCATCGGGATTGGGGGAGACTGACCTGGTTCCTGCCAGCTGGGAGGCATCAGAGGTCAGGCAATCGCAGCGGCCGGCAAAAAAAGCCTTTGCAAGTTCTGCCGTATTTTCGATCACAACCGGCTTCATTTTCATGCTATTGGACCTGAAAAAGTCGGCCACATTCATTTCGGTGGTCGTTCCAGGCAGGACGCATACTGTAGCACCATCAAGTTGATATGCGCTCTTAAGCCCCATCTTCTTAGGAACCAGGAAACCCTGGCCGTCATAATAGTTGACCTGGCAGAAATCAAGACCCAGGGCCGTGTCCCTGGTTAATGTTACAGTACAGTTTCGTGTAAGAATATCTATTTCACCGGACTGGAGTGCGGTGAACCGCGTCTTTGCGGTGAGAGGGGTAAATTTTACCTTGCTGGCATCACCGAATACTGCAGCAGCCACAGCTCTGGCCGTGTCAACATCAAGCCCTCTCCAGATCCCTTTTTCATCAGGTTTTCCAAAGCCAAACAGGTCACCGTTGACACCGGCCTGGATAAATCCTTTGGCCTTGACATCATCAAGAGTTCCTGCCGATGCCATGCCTGAAAATCCAAAAACCAGAACCATTGCTGAAATGAATAATAATTTAAAAAGCCTCATACGTTTTCCTCCTTTTTCAGTTAAAAGATTAAATCCATTTTTCCAAAGACTTAGCTGAAAATTTGGTACAAAACTTATGTCCACAGACTCTTTAATGACAACCTTCTTATATATTGAACGTATTAGATACTATCTACAGTAAGTTTTGTTTTTTTTCAAGCAGAAATATTATAAATCCTGTAAAGTATGTATCTGTAAAAGAAGATATTGACGCTTTTCTATTGAAAAATGGAAACTAATATGATTCATAACTTACTGTAGGAATAGCTTTAATCTGCTTCAGAAGTATTTGCGGGTACAGGGATTATTTTATTCCTGGAAAATTGAGGTGTATTTAATAATGGTGATCGATTCCATTTCAATGCTTGTTGGCGGTCTGGGTCTTTTTTTTGTTGGTATTCATATGGTCAGCAGCAATCTCAAGCAAATGGCCAGCCGCAGATTCAAGCTTTTTATCGCCCGTTTTACTGAAAGGGGTTTTATATCCGGTCTATGGGGCCTTGTTTCCGGTTTTATAACCCAGAGTACATCAGTAAACACCTTTATTGTTGCCAGCCTTATTTCAAGCGGGCTGATTACTGTACGAAAAGCCCTCCCGATAATCATATGGGCCAATGCAGGATGCGCAACGCTTGTTTTGTTCGCGGTTCTCGATATTAAAGATTTTATACTTATTCTCATGGGGATTACAGGGATATGCTTTGCTTTTGATCGTCCCCGTCGTTTGCGCTATGCACTGGGCGCATTCTTTGGTATTTCACTGTTGTTTTTCGGGCTGAATATGGTAAGCAACGGTGCGTCTCCTTTTTCTGAATATCCATGGTTCAAGTCTCTCCTCTTCAGGATTGAAGATTCCTATCTGCTCGCCTTTATTATTGGCGGGGTATTGACCTTTATTTCCCAGACATCAATTGGAATAATAATTATTGCAATCACCATGACAAATGCCGGTCTGCTGAATTTTAATCAGGCTATTATGATAATTTATGGAGCGCATGCC
>JAFGMQ010000226.1 GCA_016927455.1 Deltaproteobacteria bacterium | reverse complement strand
GTTCGTTTGAAGGCACATCACATGGACCTTTAAAGAAAAACAGGCATCCTGAAAGTCCCGTCCATCCTGTCAAAAAATTCCTGCCCCGGTAACAAATGGCAGGTTGTGCGGAAAAAACTGTAAATTTAAAGACCCCCTTGAGTGAAAAGATTTCCCGGTTTTCTCCTCAAAATACGAGTTATTGAAAGATAGTGATTTTCCTTTTATTATTTTCCTCAAAACAGTAACATGATTTGCAGAGTTTTGAGGACGATTATTAAATTTTTGGGCATTTCAGACAAACAATATTGGCATCTTTTTGCTATTATTCCATATTGTTTACCCATTTCTCAGGTTTGACTGGTCAGGTAAAAGGAGAAAAAATTTGGAAGCAAAACCTGAATTGAAACCAGAAAAGGTGCTTGTGCTGACAGGAAGCCCCAGGCCCAATTCCAACAGCACTATCCTGGCGGAACAGGCGCAAAATGGTGCAAAGGCAGCCGGTGCCGATGTCGAGCTTTTTCATCTGGCAGGGATGAAGATAAACCCGTGTTCAGCCTGCGACGGATGCCGTAAAAAGAACGCAAGGGGCTGTGTAATCAAGGACGACATGCAGCTTTTGTATCCCAGGGTCAAGGCTGCTAACGTGATAATAATAGCAGGACCGGTATACTGGTTTAATATGAGCGCTTATACAAAGCTTTTTATGGACAGGCTCTATGCCTTTGGGTCCGGAGATTACCGCGCGCTTCGAAAAAAGCGAATCGGCATCATTCTGACCTACGGCGATGCGAACCCGTTCGTGTCAGGTGCAGTCAACGCAATCCGTTCATTTCAGGACAGCTTCGCATACGTCGGAGCCCCAGTTGCCGGCATGGTATATGCCAGCTCTGACAAGGCCGGCGATATTAAGGGAAATAGTCAAGCCATGAAGGATTCATATGACCTGGGCAGGACACTTGTGTTAAAATAAAAGAGGATTATACTATGAAAATAGCGATTATCGGTGCTTCTCGTGGTACAGGCAATCAGTTATTGAAATTTTCGCTTGAGGAAGGGCATGAGATTACCGTTCTCCTGAGAAACCCTGACAAACTGCACATATCAAATAAAAACCTGCATAAGATCAGGGGCGATATTCTTGACTCATCAAGTGCCTTTGCTGTCACTGCCGGCCAGGATGCCGTCTGTGTCTGTGTGGGAATGCCTCCTACCTTAAAACCTGTTTACCTGTTTTCTAAAGGTACCAGGAATGTACTTTCCGCAATTGACAGCAAACCGGAGACGAAGCTTATTGTTATAACTGGAATCGGGGCCGGAGACAGCAAGGGGCATGGCGGCTTTCTATACGACCGGATAATTAACCCGATGCTTTTAAAAGAGATATACAAGGATAAAGACCGGGAGGAGGCCCTGATCAAGGATAGCAGGTGCAATTGGATAATAGTGCGTCCCGGGTTTCTGACTAACGGCCCCAGAACCGGAAAGTACCGGATTTTAGATGACCTGACAGGAATAAAAGCAGGGCGGATTTCACGTTCTGACGTTGCGGATTTTATATTAAAGCAGTTAAAGGAACCGACTCACTTCAGAAAAACGCCATTACTGACATATTGAATCAAGGACTAATTAAACAGCCATAGCCGAGCACATCCCACACCTCTCCATCTTGCTTCATGGGGGGCTAATCAGTTACTCTGGCCATATAATACTTATAAATATTTTTCCGGGAGAAATCAAAATGGCAGAAAACATGGCATTCGAAGTGCCGTTAAAAAACCCTTCTGATAATGAAATAAAAGACATACTTGAAAAAACCAAAGTAGTTGCTGTGGTGGGGGTTTCAAATAACCCGGCCAGGGACAGCCATAGAGTTGCCGAATATCTGAAAAATCATGGTTATAAAGTTATTCCCGTCAATCCCGCGGAGCAGGAAGTCCTCGGTGAAAAATCATATCCTGATCTGACTTCAATTCCAGAGCAGGTAGATATCGTCGATATTTTCAGGCAGGTATCTGCAATACCCGGAATAGTTGACGAAGCTATCAGAATCAAGACAAAGGTTGTATGGATGCAGCTTGGACTTGCTCACAATGACTCTGCCAATAAGGCAATAGATGCAGGACTTAAGGTTGTGCAGTCAAAATGCATGAAAATCGAGCATGCGAAACTTGGAGCAGGCGAGATAGTATCTTGAATAGTGAATAATGCAGGATAAAATGCCGGCTTCTTTAACCTATAACCAGCAACTGCCCCTTTCAATTAATGAACCAAAAAAGAAGATTTTAGTTTAATTCTTCTTGATAAGGAGGCCTTGCTGCTGTATATACTGCAATTAAACAACCGATTTCATGTCACCCCGGCAGCATAGCCCCTGCCATAATGGTAAAATTAAAACCATGGCACATGCTGAAAGAAAAAGGCAAATTTTCCGATTGGCATTTTTGGTGTTTTTTGCCATATTCGTCCCAACATCTGATGCATTCTGCAGCACGATATCTTCATCACTGAATCCACCACCGAAGGTTCTGGTTATCCATTCCTACTATCCCACGTTTACCTGGACAGAAAACATTAATCAGGGTATCCGCAATAAATTTGCTGAGGAGGGATGGCACAAATCATTCCTGTCTATTGAATTCCTTGATGCCAAGCGTCATCCTGAAGAAGATTATCTGGAAAATACAGCCGAACTGCTGCGCATCAAGTATCCAGATCCGGAGGCAGTAGATGTTATCATATGCTCCGATGACCAGGCATTGAATTTCCTTATCAGCCGGGCTGATACACTGTTTAAGGGTGTTCCGGTCGTTTTTTGCGGTGTTAACGATTACGATCCTGTCATACTTAAACGCAAAAAGGATATTACGGGTGTCATTGAGGCCATCGATCCCAAGAGTACCCTGGAAGTCGCGCTGAAACTGCAACCGGATATCCAGGAAGTGATGGTTATCAGTGATATAACCCTTACAGGCAAAGCCACTGAGAAAACAGCCCGACAAATTTTCCAGGCTTTTAAGGAACGGTTACATTTTCGCTATGTAAGTGATGTTTCAATGGCTGAACTCCAGACAGAGGTGTCACTGCTTTCCAGCGGGGCTATGGTGTTTCTATTTGTTTTCAACCGGGACAACGAGGGTCATAATTTCACTCATGAAGAAAGCCTCAGACTCATCTCCGCTCATTGCAGGGTCCCTGTTTACGGTCCCTGGACTTTTTATCTCGGAGAAGGAATTGTAGGCGGAATGCTCACCAGCGGAGAGGTACAGGGCAGGATTGCAGCCCAGCTCGCCCTTCGAATCCTCAGAGGGGAGCGGGCGGAAAACATACCAGTTGTCATGAAATCTCCCAATCGTTATATGTTCGACTATCATCAACTTGCCCTGCATAAACTTCCCGTGGATAAGATTCCTCCAGGGAGCGAATTCATCAACATGCCGGAAAGCTTTTATCACAGGCATCGTTATCTGGTCTGGGCCACAGTATTTGCACTCACGGCAGAGACTGCAATCATTATCCTTTTGCTTTTAAACTTCGTAAGGCGCAGACGTGCTGAAAAAGCGCTGATTTCCAGCGAACAACGATATCGAACCCTTATTGAAACCATAACAGATTGCGTCTTTACTCTGGATATGAATGGAAAATTCACCCTTCTTAATCCTGCGTTTGAGAATATTACAGGATACCCTGTTCAGGATTTCCTGGGCCTCCCATTTGCTGAAATTCTCGATCCTGATTATGTCCAGTCAACAATTGAAAGGTTTAAAAAGGGGCTTGCCGGTAAAACAATTCCTGTTTACGAGGTGGAGCTCAAACATAAGAATGGAAAGACCGTACCTGTTGAATTAAATGTGACATCTCTTATGGATGCAGATGGAAACCATACAGGCAGAATCGGTGTCGCCCGTGATATAACCGAACGAAAAAATGCGGAGGAAATCCTCAAAGAAAGTGAGAAAAAATTCCGCGGTTTTTTTGATATGTCTCCCCAGGCGATCACTCTCTCTGATATAGAAACCGGCAAAATTTTGGATTTCAATGATATGCTTTGCACACTTACTAAATACTCCAGAGAAGAAATCATAGGAAAAAGAGCAAGCGAAATAGGTTTTTATTCAGAAGACGAAAGGACAGAAGTTTTAAAGATATTAAAAACTTCCGGAGAAGTCCGAGGGTTAAACATGGATTTTAAGGCCAGGGACGGATCTATTCTGAACGGACTCATGTTTGCCAAAATCATAAAAATCGCCGGAAAAAGCCTTATCCTTACAATATTCCTTGATATAACCGAGCAGAAGAGGCTCGAAGCACAGCTTCAGCTTGCAAAAAAAAATGGAGGCCGTAGGCACGCTGGCAGGAGGCGTAGCCCATGATCTCAATAATATACTGTCCGGCATTGTCAGTTACCCGGATCTCATATTGATGGATCTGCCCGAAGACAGCCCCTTTAGAAAACCCATCCTTACCATAAAAGAATCCGGAGAAAGGGCAGCTGCCATTGTGCAGGACCTGTTGACACTGGCACGGAGAGGCGTTGTTGCAATAGAGGTTACAAACTTAAATCAAATTATTTTTGACTATCTTGAATCCCCGGAATGTGAGAATCTGAGAAAGCTTCACCCCGGCGTTACCATTCAAACAAATCCTGAGAAAAACCTGCTCAATATTATCGGCTCCCGTGTTCACCTCCTAAAAACAATCATGAATCTGGTCTCCAATGCCGCAGAGGCAATGCCTGACGGCGGCAGCATTCTGGTGTCAACCAGAAACCAATATATTGACAGGCCTGTAAGGGGTTACGATGATCTTAGAGAAGGTGATTATGTCATACTGACGGTTTCAGACTCGGGGATCGGTATTTCAGCAGAAGATATGCAAAGGATATTTGAGCCTTTTTATACCAAAAAGGTTATGGGAAAAAGCGGGACAGGATTAGGAATGACCGTGGTGTGGGGGACAGTCAAAGATCATGGAGGATATATTGATGTTCAAAGCCGGGTCGGGAAAGGGACTACTTTTACCCTCTATTTTCCGGTAACAATGAAAACACTCATGGAAAAGGAAGATGCCTTGTCGATTAAGGATTATATGGGCAAGGGAGAATCAATTCTTGTGGTGGATGATGTGGAGCAGCAGCGTGATATTGCATCCCGAATTTTAAAGAAATTGGGCTACACGGTTGAAGCCGTTGCAGGTGGTGAAAAGGCAGTTGAATATATAAAATATAATCAAGTGGATCTGATAATACTGGATATGATCATGGACCCCGGCATTGATGGCCTTGAAACATACAGGAGAATACTGGAATTTCGTCCAGGTCAAAAGGCGATAATTGCGAGCGGATTTTCCGAAACTGAGCGAGTCAAAGAGGCCCAGAGTCTGGGTGCTGGTAGATATATCAAAAAGCCATATACCATTGAAAAAATCGGCCTTGCTGTAAAAGAAGAATTTAATAAGAAACCATTTTAACTGATTTTCTTTTGCAGCCCTAACAGAATGGGACGCTCTTTCATAGCGTGCTTTACGGTTTATAAGTAATAAAAACTAAACAACCCTCGTCTATAAGACGAGGGGTTTAAAATATGTTGATTGAAATCATCAATTCTCAATCGACACACATTAACCGTCATGCCGGACTTGATCCGGCATCCAGAACATACTGAAAATACTGGATT
>JAFGMQ010000225.1 GCA_016927455.1 Deltaproteobacteria bacterium | reverse complement strand
TTGTTTGCAGAGCCGAGTATGATCCTGAACCTTAATTCCGGAATGCGCTCCTCAGTAATAATACCGCCCATGGCGCACGGAGAGAAGATTTCAGCTTCAACTGTGTAGATATCCTCAGGCTTCACCATGCGGACAAGGTCATGGCCGTATTGATCCTGAAGTCTTTTTATCTTGCCAGGGTCAATATCGGAGACGATAAGTCCTGCACCATCCTTTAAAAAATACTCTGCCAGAGGATACCCGACATGTCCCAGTCCCTGCAGAGCAATGGTTTTTCCTGAAAGGTTTGGAGTGCCGTATATGAAGTCACAGGCCTGTTTAATGGCCATATATTCACCATAGGCTGTAGGAGTTCCTGTTGAAACAAGGGGGCTTTTTGTGCCGCCGACAAAGTTCAGGGTAAATTTTTCATGTATGACATCCACCATGGCTTCGTCCATTCCCATGTCTGCCCCCGGGAAATTGCGGGTTCTGTCTGATACATATGAAATGAATCCGATAGTTTCAAGGTCGTCCAGTTTTACGGGAGCGCACTGGACAACTGTTTTGCATCCTCCATAGGGTATTGCAGCCACTGCATTTTTGTAAGTCATGGCCCTTGAGAGATTCAGTCCGTCAATTAGAACATCCAGTTCCGGTTCATCAGGATCATGGCGGCGCATTGCACCGGCGCGTATTGCATGCTGTCTGTTAAGGATCCCGAGGATTACACTGTGCTTGCAGAAGGCCATCCGGATATCTTTCTTCTTATGGTAGAAAAACTCGATGCCCTCGTGGCGGCCCTGTCGAATAAGTTCTTCAATCTTTCCAAGATATTCCTTTAACCCAAGGGCATCAAATGCAGCAGTTAGATCATCTGTGCCAAGGGCCTTATAACGGGATGTAAGAATATCAAGGTAGGAAAAATCCGTCGTATAGCGACTGAACTGCAGGTCATTATCCCATTCCTTCATTCCTCTCATAAGCAGGGAATTATGTTTGCGGCTGAAAAACATTTCCATGGTGGTGAGGGCCCTGTCCTTCATAACACTAAAAACACCTTTAGATGTCTCCATTTTGCTCTCTCCTGATTACTGCGGTTAATGGATACAAGATAATCCAATGTTAAATATTATGGTGGACTTAATCTAATTAATTTACCACTATATATCTTTCTTATCAAGGCTTCTTTCCTTTTTACGGGTACAGATTCCCAATCCCCCTGTGCCGTTCAGGAACATTACCAGTTGCCTCATTACACCAAAGTGTTATATATTTTGCAGCCTGGGTGTATTGCTTTTGGGAGAATATATTTCAATTGTGCCCCTGCCAGAGACTCCATTGGCGGAAGACCACGCATCGAGGTAAGTGGCAGGTTTATTGAGTCCGGCATGATGATTGATCTTTTCAGCCGCAGGGGTAATTCATGCCGGTATTATCCACAGGTATCCTTTAGTTGAGGAGGTTTAAAACCCGATGACAGTATTGATTATCTCCGTAGGCCTTGCTATTTTTCTGTCTGCTGGTTGTTCTCTTTTTGAGGCGGTTCTTTATTCAGTACCGGCGAGGCATATTGAGGCATTGGTTCAAGATGGAAAATCAGGGGGCAGAGTTTTTAAAGAGATGAGGGAGGATGTCGGAAGGCCTGTTGCCGCCATACTCTCCCTTAATACTGTTGCTAACACAGTGGGAGCGGCCTTTGCCGGATCAGCCGCAACTGCGGTTTTCGGGTATCAGTGGCTTGCCTATTTTTCAGTTCTGTTTACCCTGGCCATTTTGATATTTTCTGAAATCATACCAAAGACAGCAGGACTGGTATACGGCAGGATTCTTGTCCCGTGGGTGGCCTACCCGCTTAAATGGCTCGTATGGATTATGACACCGGCCGTATGGTTAAGCAGTGTAATTACGGGCCTGATTTCCAGAAAAGGCCATGAAGATTCCATTTCATCTGAAGAACTCCGTATTATGGCAAATATGAGCCTCAGAGGCGGCGGCATAAAATTCTACCAGAAAAGGGCCATTGAGAGCATCTTAACACTCCAGAACAAGGTGGTTAAGGAAGTTATGACACCCAGAACCGTGGTCTTTTCACTCAGTGAGCATCTTACCCTCGAAGAGGCAAAGAGCATTACAACGAAATGGGAACACAGCAGGTTCCCTGTTTATGACGATGACAGTGAAGACATCGTAGGTATTGTTCTTACCAAGGAATTATTCATTTCCCTTGCAGAGGGCAAAAAGGATATGCATCTTACTGAGTTGATGAGGCCCGTACATTTTGTGGTTGAGACTGCAAGACTGAACGCTGTGCTGATGGAATTTCTCGAGCTCAGGCAGCACCTTTTTATTGTTGTTGATGAATACGGGGGTCTTTCAGGTGTTGTTTCTCTTGAAGACATACTGGAGGAGATACTGGGGAGAGAGATCATAGACGAATCGGACGGCGTTGCCGATAAGCGGGATCTGGCAAGAAAGCGCAGAAGGATGCTGGCCCAGGAACATGGAAAGCCGGGTTCTCCTTAGGGGGGAGTCAATATGGAAATGATTATTTGCCGCGTTTGAACATATCCAGTGACGGGAAAACCCTTGCCGTTTGAGAACATATTGTATCTACGATACCTTCGAGCCATAATGTACCCAGCTGTGAGGCTTTTTCGGGCATGCCCTGAACGGTTTCAATGTAACTGCTTTTGCTGTTTGCCCTGTGATCGCTGAAGGATGCGAGAAACCGGTCTCTATAACCTTCAGTTTCACTGGCCACAGACTTTCCGTCCAGGAGTTCCGGAAGCAGATGGAAATTCTGATAAAACTCCCCTTTGCCTGCAGCAATCCGGTCATCATTTGCACTTGCATTGAGTGATTGAGGCATTTTTTCAGAAATGACCCTGAGCCGGCTGATCCGTTCACTCCTGGCTGAGACCAGTTTGTCAATCAATCCTGAATAAATAAGCTCACCAAATTCCTGATCTGCAAAAAAAGCCCTTCGGACATTAATATACCATTGCTCAAGGGCTGTGAGGTTGGCCAGATAACGGACATTATTTTCTATGATACGGGAAAGGCCGGGATAACTGTTCCGGACAAATTCAACTTCAATGTCTTTTCGCGGAAATTTTCCGAAAACAAGACAATTGTCCTTTAAAATATCTTTGCGAAGGATTGTGCCTGCAGCAACAACGTTGCCATAGCCAAGACGCAGCGGCCCCACAGCACCTCCCTGCCCTCCCAGAAAGATAGGGGGCTGATTCAGCATAACCCCTTTAGGGACATCGCCGAAGAGCGATGCAGTTGTCTTGTCGCCATCCGGAGTAAAGTTGAAGTGAATATATGAACTCCCGACTTCACTGTGATTTTTCCGGCTGGTTCCCCCGGCCATAAAGCAGTCGCAGAAGTTGATAAGGCTTCCGAGGGTTACGAAGGGAAACAGGATAGTCTGTTTGAGTCCCACGCAATGGGCTCCGTTAGCCTCCTCTTCCAGTATGCACCCCTCACGAACCTGTGCTCCCAGGCCCATGCTGGATTTTTCAAGAAAAACGGATTTTTTAAAATATCCGCCTTTGAGCTCCACCTTCGGGCCTATCTGACAGTCATCTATTGTTGCCGGCCCTTCATAACCTATCAGGGCTCCGGCTGAGATGACTGTTTTTTCGCCATAAATGCGGCATCCGGGGTATATTTTTACACCACTTCCGGAGATCTGAGCTGTATTCACTTCTTCTCCGATATCCATGGACAGAGGATTAGGTATGTCCACTCCTTTTTTGATAAGCTGTCTGACTTTTTCACTGCATGCATCTGGCTGATTCATTATTTTACTCCCCAAAAGCGGTTAAAGGCCTGATAAGGATATATTCAGTCAATTTCTATATCCCGGTGCTTGACACCAGTATTCCTGTCCAGCATCTTGATATGGGTGTTTATTTCTTCAGCAATGGCAACGGATCTGTGCTTTCCACCTGTACAGCCTACTGCCACCGTTAAATAGGCCTTCCCCTCCTTTTCATAAAGAGGGATAAGGAAATCGAGCAGGGATAGATACTTATCCATAAAATCCTGTGTTTCGGGCCATTTCTTTATGAATCGCTTTACCTCTTCATCCCTTCCATCAAGATTTTTAAGCTTGGGTACGAAAAAAGGATTGGGTATAAAGCGGGTATCTATAAGGATATCAGCCTCGAGAGGTATGCCGAATTTGTAGCCGAAGGAAATAACTTCGATCTTCATTCTCGCACTGTCAATGCCTTCGTATGAGTGTTTAATGAGCAGGTCTTTAAGGCCATGAACAGTGTAGCTTGATGTATCAATAACTTTGTCAGCTAACTTTTTTAATCCTTTCAACTGCTCCTTTTCAGCACGAATGCCGTCCAGAAGAGTGCCGTCCTCGCACACCGGATGTTTTCTGCGGGTTTCGCTGTAGCGTTTTATCAGCACTTCTTCAGAAGACTCCAGAAATATTATCTCCAGCCTGTATCCCTCTTTTCTCAGTTCGTCAAAGACACCTTCATATTTCTGAGCAAACCTCTTTTCCCTGAGATCCATTCCAAATGCAAGTTTCTGGACTTCGGAAATGTCCCCTGAACGTAATTCAAGGAATTTGGGCAGAAGCTGAACAGGCATGTTGTCTACACAGAAATATCCTGCATCCTCAAGTGCATTGATTGCAGTGCTTTTGCCTGAACCTGACAGGCCCGTAACAATAATAATGCTTCTATTTTTCATAATGGACCTCCCTTCATGAGGATTCGCCGCAAACCCATGCCAGGCTTCATACTGGCGTTCTGCTCAATCTGGCGGTTTTTGAATCCCAGTCATCAATTTAGTTGACCCTGATTACTTCCTGCCCTATGATTGTTCCAATCCAAACTTCAATTTCTGAGTCAGCCGCAGTATCGCCTTTTTAAGAAAAATCCCCCGGGACGTCAGGGGGACAAGAGAAATCTTCAGGTATTAACGATCTGCAAAGACAGGATTTCTCTGCCGCACAAAACTGCTTCTGATCAGGACGGAACTGTTTAAGAAGACAAGTTATTAGAAATTCAATATTTTGTCAAACAGGTAAAAAACAGACAATATTGCCTCTGTAAAAAGCTTGAATGGTTTGCCATTCCGAACTTTGCCCTGGCGTGAAGAGGGATGTCAAATCATTCCCTTGATTTGTGCCCGGCAGGGAGGAATAATTTTCCGCCCGGTGCTTCACCGGGACTCACAATTACAGTAAGGTGCTGCCGGAGATATCGGGTTGTGTAATTTTATCGTTTCCGCAAGGAACTGAAACAGCAGAATTTAAAAATGACCCTGTATAAATATCTATTAAATGAGATATGGCCAACGTTTTTTGTCAGCTTTTTTGTTTCCATATTTATTATTCTCGCGGCCGATATGCTTTCAATCACTGAATTGATGGTGAATCATGGCGTAGCGCTCTGGCATGTATTATGTATGGTTGTTTATCTTCTTCCCGATATAATATCATTCGCACTGCCCGCGGTGAGTCTGATTGCAGTTGTTATCGCCTTTCTGCGTCTGTCATCCGACAGTGAAATTATTGCCCTTAAGTCATGCGGAATAAGTCTTTATCAAATGATGCCGCCGGTAATAGCAGTGTCTTTAGCGGGGTTCTTATTTGCTTCTGTTACAGGTTTTATAGGTGTACCATGGGGTAACAGGTCATTTAAGGATCTCCTTTTCCAGATAGCTCAGTCAAAAGCTGATCTGGGGATCAAGGAGAGAATTTTCTGTGAACCATTCAATAATGTTATCTTTTATGTAAACAGTTTCTCAAGCCGCGAAAAGATAATGAAGGATGTTTTTGTTGTAGACAGGCGTGACATCACTTCAACAAACACCATTGTCGCGAAAGAAGCGGGAGTCTTTCATGATTCCGAGAAGCAATCCATTATTCTTCGTTTTGTTAACGGCACTATCCTTGTGGTTGAAAAAGATCTGAAATCCGCCAGGACTATCAGATTCAGCAGTTATGACCTGAATATAGGATTGAAGGATATCATGACATCAATTGCCTCGAGACAGCAGAAACCAAACGAGATGTCATTAAGCGCGCTGAAAGAGCAATTGAAGAAACATCCTGAAGGAAGTGTCAGATATAACAAGGTGTTGCTGGAAATGCTGGAGAGGTTTTCTCTCCCTTTTGCTGTATTCCTGATGGCTGTTATAGGAGTCCCTCTCGGCGCACAGATTAAGACCCGTGAAAGAACGGCAGGCATAGGGCTGAGCCTTGGAGTCTTCGCAGTATATTACATGTTCCTTGCCGGGACGAGAAACCTATCTTCTGCAGGCATAATATCACCCGGAATAGGCGTGTGGATACCTGTTTTATTTCTTTTGATTTCGTTTGCATTCCTGTTCTGGCGTGTTGCAAATGAACGTTCCATCAACATTTTGTCGGATATCCTGTTTAAGTTGAAAACTGCGGGCCGGACCTGAAAAAAATGTCAATACTGTCAAGATATCTTTCCAGGGAATTTCTGAAACTTTTCTGCATTTTACTGTTTGCCTTTCTTACCTTGTATCTGCTGGTTGATTTTATTCAGAAAATTGACGATTTTAATGAGGCAGATGCTCAGGGACTGATGGCGGCCTATTTCTTTTTCAAGATTCCTTTAATAGCAAGCCAGCTTATACCGGTAACCACCCTTCTGTCTGTGATCGTAATGTTTTCACTGATGAAGAAACACAATGAGATCATGGCATTGAAGTCGTGCGGGACGAGTACATTTGAAATATCAAAACCGGTGATTGCGATGTCAATACTGATCTCGATCTCCGTATTCCTTTTTTCAGAACTGATTGTTCCCTACTCAAGCGCGAGGAGCAATCATATATGGCATGTTGAACTGGATAAAAGTAACAAGGAAGGCCTCTATGGGCAGAACCATATCTGGTACAAAGGGGAAGACTGCATCTATTGGATAGGACATTTTGATTCAAAAAACAATACGATGCAGGACATAACATTCTATTTTTTTGATGAAGAATACAGAGTTAAAGAAAGAATAGACGGCAGGAAAGGTGTCTGGAAAGGAGACAGGTGGGAGATTAGAGAGGGGACAGTTCAGAAACTGCTGTATGACGGCGGCTATGATTTCAGTAGATTTGAGATTATGGATCCGGGAATTCCTGAGGGGCCGGACGCATTTGTAAGAACTGTCAAGAGGCCCGAAGAGATGAGTTACTGGCAGTTGAAGAGGTATGCTGAAAGGGTCAGCCTTGAGGGTTATGATGCAACAGGATATCTCGTGGATATGAATATTAAGCTTTCCTTTCCCGTGATCAATGTAATAATGATAATAATAGGGACTGTAATCGCACTGGGAGTAAAAAAAGGCGGCACTGCGGTTTCAGTTTCTATCGGGGTAATATTCTGTTTTCTGTATCTGGTGACCCTCGGCTTTACACGGGCACTTGGTATTTCAGGGGTGCTGCCGCCCTCGCTGTCAGCATGGATGGCTAACATCGTATTTCTGCTGTTTGGCTCCTGGTCAATGATTCACATGAGGATCTGATGAGAAGCTTCGGATTGGGTTACTGTTTTTAAGGGATTATTATGCCGATTTCAATATGCATAATCTGTTTTAATGAAGAGAATAACATAGGGCGACTCCTCAGGAGTTTAACCTGGGCGGATGAAATAATCGTCGTTGATTCCCTGAGCGGAGACAGGACTGTTGAGATCGCAGGGCAGTATACGGACAAAGTGTTTCAGAGGGAATGGACCGGATATGAGGACCAGAAGAATTTTGCACTCTCAAAGGCAACTATGGAGTGGGTTCTCAGTGCGGATGCTGATGAGGAGATATCGGAATCTCTTCAAAAGGAGATACTGAGTGAGATATCGAAGCCGGACGCAAAGGATGGTTATCGAATGCCGAGGAGGTCATTTTACCAGGGCAGGTGGATAAGTCACAGCGGTTTTTACCCTGACAGGCAGCTTCGACTTTTCAGAAGAGAGAAGGCGCGCTGGACAGGAGGGAGAATTCATGAAAGGGTGGAAGTGGACGGAAGCACAGGAGAACTGAAAAACGATCTGCTGCATTACCCTTACAATGGTGTTATTTTTGGGCAAATCAGCACAATAAACAGCTTTTCCGGGCTCATTGCACTGGAGATGCATGAGAAAGGCAAAAAATACCGCTTTCCTCTCCTGTTATTGCGTCCCCTGTTTAAATTTATTGAAGTATATTTTCTTAAGCTGGGCTTTTTGGATGGTATTGCAGGCTTTATTATAGCTTCCTCTTCCGCCTATGCCATGTTTGCGCGTTATGTCAAACTCAGAGAAATAGAGAACCATCTTGGAAACCAGACCATTTTATGATCTTTCGGTTATCATAGTAAATTATAATACAGCCGAGTTCCTTGTCGGATGCCTGAACTCCATTCATACTCAGTCCAACTGCACCTTTGAAGTCATTGTGGTTGACAATGCTTCCCCGGATAACAGCTGTGACATTGTAAGCAATGGATTTCCGTCTGTAAAACTTATCACAAATGACACCAACGCCGGATTTTCAAGGGCGAATAACAGTGCTCTCAGGCTATGCAGCGGAAGGTACATATATTTCCTGAATCCCGATACAGAATTGAACCATGGGGTATTCAGCTCCATGGTGGATTTTATGGAAGCCCATAAGGAGATCGGACTTGCGGGAACAGGTATTATAAATCCTGACGGCTCTTTTCAGCCTTCAGTGGAACTGCATTACCCTGGACAGAGGCATGCTAAACGTGAGCTCAAAGGCCTGAAGGGGGATATAGCATGGGTTCTGGGTGCCAGCATGATAGCCAGAAGAGAAGTCCTCATGGATCTTGGCGGTTTTGATGAAGGTTTTTTTCTTTATGGAGAAGATCTTGATCTGTGTATCAGGGTGAGGAAGAGAGGATGGGGTTTGGGTTTTATACCTGATGCTGTCATTGTCCACTGGGGAGGGCAGAGCGAGAGAAATAATCTTCCGGTTGAAGTCTGGGGAAAGAAACTGGATTCGGAAATGCTGTTTTATAAAAAGCATTATTCAAAGGCCACTGTGGCAGCAATAAAGAGGGAGAATATTCTGCATGCCCTCTGGAGAGTAATGACATTGAAGCTTTCACTCCCTTTCAGCAATGACAGGGATGCCGGCCTGAAAAAACTGGAGAAGTATAATCTTGTCCTGAGAAAGTCATCATTATGAAGATAGCTGTTGTAATTCCAAAATACGGTCTTGTAGGAGGGGCTGAGGGCTTTTCATATGAACTTACGGAACGCCTTGCTTTAAAGCCGGGCCTTGATATACACGTGTTCGCAAACAAGTGGCGTCGGGGTGCGTCTCCGGTAATTTTTCATAAGGTCCCCAGAATTGTATTCCCGCGTTTTCTGAGGCAGGTCAGCTTTGCATATTCTGCCGGAAGGAAGATACTGTCCAGCAATTGTGATTTGATTCACAGCCACGACCGGATATTCCGCGCCGATATATTTACCATGCACGGCATCCCGCACAGCACCTGGATAAGAGAGGCAAGAAGAAAGCATTTAAGTCTGTTTGACAGATCCCTGATATGGCTGGAGAGAAAGACCCTGCAGCGCAAGGACCTCCCTCTGGTTCTGCCGGTCTCAAACCTTGTAAAGGAGGAACTTCTGAAGAACTATGATATACCTGAGTCAAGACTTGAGGTAATTCATCCGGGCATTTCCAAAGACCGTTTTGAAGGACTGGACCGAGGAGCCTGCCGGAAGGAGATTCGAAGCCGTCATGGCCTTTCAGAAAGGGACATTGTTGTGCTGTTTGTAGGCATGAATTTTGAGATCAAACGCCTCGATCTGGTTATAAAGGGTACTGCGGAATTAATTGCAAGGGATAAAAGATTCAATTGCCTGAAGGTGCTGGCCGTCGGAAAAGGGGAAAAGAAGCGGTATCTGACACTGGCAAAAGACCTTGGGGTTCAGGAAAATATTATCTTTGCCGGCGTAGCCCTTGATATTGAGAAATATTACCTGGCATGTGACATATTCGCTATGCCGTCATCTTTTGATACATTCGGAATTGCAGTCCTTGAGGCCATGTTTGCGGGCCTTCCGGTAATCATATCCTCGAAGGTCGGGGCAAGGGACCTTATAGAATCAGGAGCTCAGGGATTTGTTATGGAAGACCCTTCTCCCCTTGAATTCAGCAGAAGGCTTGAATTTTTTACGATAGAGGAAAATCGGCTGAAAATTGGCGATAATGCCAGAAAATCAGCAGTGGGGCATACATGGGACATGGTTGCGGAAAAGGTATATAATCTGTATATGTCCTTTGAAAAAAAGGGAGACATATAGTGGAGAGGTTGCCTTCAGACTGCATCCTGTGCGGTTCCCGGCGGAAAGAACTCCTGATAGAAAAGGAATCCTGGCAGGTCTTCCGCTGCATGTCCTGCGGTCTTGGATTTCTTGATCCAAGGCCTTCAGAGGAAGATATAAAAAAGCTGTATAACAGGGAGTACTTTGCCTGCAGTTATGACAGCGGGGTCGATCCGGATTCGGCTGAATTCAAAAGGCGGCTGAGTCAGGAGAGCCATCGGGTAAGGTTTTTCAGGGGAATCAAGAAACAGGGCCGCATTCTCGATATCGGCTGTGGAAACGGCTATTTTCTTGCGGCCTGCCGTGCCGCAGGCTATGAGGTCCAGGGCCTTGATATTTCCGACTGGGCGGCAGATTATGCTCTTAATAAACTGGGGATTTCCGTTATCACCGGCGAGATAGGTGATGTCAAAATTCCGCCTGACAGCTATGATATTATCTCCATGTGGCATTTTCTTGAACATACCGGAAACCCGAGCACTACCCTGTCAAGGGTCTTAACATGGCTTAAAAAGAATGGAATCCTTATTATCGATGTGCCCAACTATGAGAGTACGGATGCCCGCAGTATGTGGAATGAATGGGTAGGATGGCAGCTTCCGTATCACCTGTATCATTTCACGCCCAAAAGCCTTGAAATGCTGCTTGCGATTTCAGGGCTGCATATAGAAAAGAGAAGGACTTATCATTCTGAATCTGTCAAAAACAGACTGAGGAAAATCCATGTCCCGGGCATTTTAGCCCGCCTTATTGCCAGGATGTACTCAGGGAACAGCCTGGCTGTTGTTTCAGGAAGGGATTCAAAAACTGAAGAAGGACAGTGAAGCTTCGGCTGAACCTGATAAAGGGACATCCTGTGAAAATGAAACTGCGAAACAAGCTTATGTTTGGAGCATCAGCCATGCTTGTGGTTGCGATGTTCCTTTCAGCTGTAGTTGTTTCTGTCATTGTTAACAGTCAGAACAGGGAAGCATCCAATTCTCTGCTTTCAAATTCATCAAAAATTATCCGGGAAGCAATATCTGAAAGGCAATATAAACTCCTTTGCGACACCCGGCAGATGGCCTCAGAAAATCGCATGGTCGGAAGGATGAAGTTCCTGGTGGAGAACAGGGCCTCCTTCGATTTCATGATGGTGAAACCGACTTACCATGAGATGACCGAGGCCATTTACAATATTGCTCTTACCGCTCATGTGAGCAAGGCATTCATTTATGACAACAGCGGCAGGCCTGTATCATTTATCGCTATAAACAATGACTGGAGCTATCTGGGTTATGCCCACAGGTTCCCCAGTACTGTTTACGAGGCTGCATACATGAATCCGGGTGATAAATTAACTTATGAATCATGGAAGCCTGAGATATTTCTGGCGGATATCGAATCAGAGTTTGATGGGATTATTCCGGAACAGGAAGCAATCCGCTTTGAAATTATTAATGGTATGCTGTGCCTGGCAGCCTATGTCCCGATTATCGGGGTATCCTATAACAGGGAAACTGATAGTGTAGATCCCAGGCAATTCGGATTTGTCAGAACCATCCAGAGTATTGACGATGGATTTATTAACAGGATGTCAAGACTGACCGGCACCAGGATAAACATTTTTACCAGAGATGGCCTTGTAACCGGCAACCTTAAAAAGTACAGTACATTTGATATGGATGCCTTTGAGGAGGCAAAATGGGAATGGGACATTAACAAACAGGAGATTCTGCTTAATGACGTCACTGTAGAAGGAAACGGTTTTTATCAGGGTGTTCTGCCTGTTTATTCCGATGCAAAGTGCCTGGCTGCCATCGTATCTCTTTATTCAAAAGATATCGTAAGGGCCAACACTCTGCAAATGATAAAACTTATGAGCATTGTTTTTGTTGCATGCATCCTTTTTGTCCTGCCTTTTACGGTTGCTTTTTCAAATTCCATGGCAAGGCCCATAACAAGAGTTGTAGCAGGCCTCAGGGAAATGGCACAGGGAAAATGGGACGCAAGCATTCAGGTTGATGTCAAAAGCAATGATGAAATAGGTGAACTGGCCAAGAAATTTAATGTGTTTGCGACTACTATTAAAAAGGCGCAGGATCAGTTAAGGCAGCTGTCTAACAGTATTATTACAAGCCAGGAGAAAGAACGCAGGGCAATCGCCCGGGAACTGCATGATGAGCTGGGACAGATTTTTACAGCGTTGCGCATGGATGCCGTCTGGATAAAAGAGCACCTTAAGAAAAAAGGGCAGGGAGCAGCGGACAGGGCATCGACTATGTGCACTCTTATTGATAAAAGCATTGATAATGTCCAGGGAATGGCCCTTCGTTTGCGGCCTCAACTCCTCGACGATCTGGGGCTTATCCCCGCTCTTGAATGGTATATCAGGGACTTTGAAAAGCGTACGGGCATTGCCTGCAGTTTAGAAGATGCGGATGTGCCGGAACTGGATGAGAACCAGACCACTGCGGTTTTCAGGATTATTCAGGAGTCCCTGACTAATGTGGCCCGTCACGCTCATGCTGACGTAGCAAAGGTTTCTCTTCTGGGTCGGGATAATATATTGACCTTTGCTGTAGAAGATAACGGGCAGGGTTTTGATGCACGAAGAATTTCGGATTCCGACTGCCAGGGTATTGCCGGCATGAGGGAACGTGCTGCTCTTGTCGGGGGTGTGCTGGGAATTCAGTCATCGCAGGGTAAGGGCACAACCGTTTCCTGCCGTATCCCTGTTAATGTTCAAAACGAGGAACTGAATTGATTAAAGTTCTTTTAGCCGAAGATCACAGTATTGTCAGGGCAGGGCTTCGCCGCATTGTGGAAGAAACCGATGACATGGTTGTGGTGGCGGAAGCGGCCAATGGTGAGGAGGCAATAATTCAGGCAGGCAGGGCCCTGCCTGATGTTGCCGTCATTGATATTTCAATGCCAGGCATGGATGGTCTTGAAGTCATAAGCCGCCTTGAGATCGACTTTCCGAAGCTGCCAGTCCTTGTCCTTACCATGCACGAGGAGGCACAATATGCAGTCCGTGCAATAAATGCCGGGGCTTCGGGTTATGTCACCAAGAGGTCTGCGCCGGAGGAACTGGTAAAGGCAATCAGGAAGGTGCATAATGGAGGGCGTTTCCTGTGTGAGGCAGCGGCAGAGGCACTGGCAATGCATCTGTCAGGAGGCAAGGGAGGCATGTCACCGCTTGATTGCCTGTCCAACAGAGAGATTCAGGTCTTGAGGTGTCTCGCTCTGGGCCAGAACAATCATGAAATAGCAGAAAACTACAACATCAGCATAAAGACTGTTGATACCTACCGCTCCAGGCTGCTCAATAAACTCAACCTGCGCAATAATGCAGAACTGTCGAGGTTTGCTATCCAGAATCATCTTATTGATGTCTGATTTAATCAAACAGGAAAAACCAGGTACTTGACTCCCAGGAAAAACAGCAAACCCCGCCGTCTGTAAGAATTTTTATTACAAAAAAATCAGAATTTACCTGATTTACAGATGTCTGTTTTACCGTTATGGTTGGACATCAAGCATAGGGGTGACTGCATGAAAACTTCATCCGGGCCGGTGGATTTTCTGCATCCGAAGAGATATTATAACCAGGAATGTGGACAGGTTTCCAAATAATTATCTAACCCAAAACAAAGTATCATAAGGAGGACATTGTCATGAAGAAGTTATCATGGATTGCCATCTGTATGGCGGTGAGTGTGGGTGTGTTATTTTGTCTAACTCCGGCCCATGCAGCAAAACCAATCAAGATCGGGCTTGTTGACTGCTATTCAGGGGGGGCTACAACCTTTACCTATGATGTTCGCGATGCCTTTAAAATGGCCATGGATAATGTGAATGCAAAAGGCGGGATACTTGGAAGGCAAGTTGAGATTACCACAAGAGATACCAAATTCAAGGTGGATATAGGAGTCAACGTGACAAAAGAACTGGTGATGAGAGAAGGCGTGGATATCCTTGTGGGAACCATAAACAGCTCTGTTGCCCTTGCCATCAGCGAGATAGTCAAAGATGCGAAGATACCCTTTTTCAGCACATTTTCCAAGAGTGATAAGATAACCGGGGAAAAAGGCCAGCGTTATGTATTCGGTATTACTGAAAATACAGCAATGGTCGGCAAGGCCGCTGCAAGGGGCCTGGCGGAGAAGCCGTATATTAAATACTGGATTGCAGGTGATGACTATGAATACGGGCATGCTCTCGGAGATGGTGTATGGACAAACCTCAAGAAATTCAAACCTGATGTAAAACTTATAGGCCAGTCCTGGTGGAAGGTCGGAGAGCCGGAGCTGACGCCTTACCTTACTGCGATTATGGCTGCAAAACCCGATGCGGTTATATTCGCGACCGGTGGTGCCAGCATGGTGAATATTATGAAGGCTTCCAAGGCAACGGGATTTTCAGAGAAAATTCCCATGTTTGTACATACCGCTACTGAACTGAGCACATTGATGCCTCTGGGGCAGGAGGCCCCTGCAGATGTGCTTGGGACTTCGAATTACTATTTCTATTTTCCTGAAACTCCAGAAAATAAGGCCTTTGTCAAGGAGTTTCAGGATGCTTACGGCAGGTATCCCAAGGTGGGCGCTCTCTATGGTTATCTTGCAGCCCAGTACATAATCAAAGGTTATGAAAAGGCAGGAAAATTCGATACTGAAAAATTCATAGATGCACTTGGGGGATTAACTGTTGACAGCCCTGTAGGCCCTGTCGAAATGCGTGCCTGCGACCATCAGGCTCAACTGCCCATGTTTATGGGGGTGACAAAGAAATCACCTGACTATCCTTTCTTTATTGCCTCGGAAATCAAGACAATTCCAGGCCCACAAACAGTGCCGACCTGTGAGGAAATCAAAGAGCTGAGGAGCAAGAAATAGAACTGATTCATTAAAGGGGATCGGGAATAAGGGAGTTCGCGATCCCCTGTTCATGACAGTCTGATTAGAGAGGAGGAATTGAGGTGGATATTGCATCAGCTTTTGGTATGTCCGAGATTGCATTACAGCTTCTGGTCGGTCTTAGCAGGGCAATGATCCTGTTTATCATTTCTGCCGGGCTGAGTCTCATCCTTGGAGTTTTAAGGGTCCCCAATGTGGCCCATGGATCTCTTTACATGATAGGGGCCTTTGCAGCATACAGTGTTAATCAGATTGTCGGCGGTGCCGCAGGATTCTGGCTTTCCCTGATTCTGGCCCCGCTTTTTGTGGCACTGGTAAGCTTTGTAGCGGAAAGAGTGCTTTTCTGCCATCTCTATGAAAGAGAACACCTCATGCTGCTCCTTTTTACGTTTGCCCTGATGCTTATCTTTGGTGACCTGGTGAAATTTTTCTGGGGAGTGGACTATAAATCAGTTACAGCCCCGGACATGCTTAAGGGTTCCGTCATGATATTCGGCCTGCCGTTCCCTGCATATAATCTCTTCCTTCTTATAATTGGTCCTGTTGTGGGCTTTGCCCTCTGGTTATTTGTAAGCAAGACCAGGATAGGCAAGATTTCAAAAGCCGCATCTGTTGACAGGATGATGGTTGGTGCTCTGGGCATTAATGTCAGCTGGGTGTTCTGCACTGCATTTGTGATTGGCTGCTTTCTTGCCGGACTTGGCGGCGCCCTGATAGCCCCTACAATGGGGATCACCCTGGGGATGGACCATACCATAATCATGGAGGCATTCCTTATTGTGGTTATCGGCGGGCTCGGCAATATCTGGGGCGCTCTGGTGGGGGCTCTGATTTTTGGGGTAACCCAGTCCATCGGCGTTATGCTGCTGCCTCAATTTGCAATAATTTTTCCATACCTTGCAGTGGTTATCGTGCTTATGATCTGGCCTAAAGGACTGCTGAAATCGGTTTGGTAATGGAGTCACACATGTTTAAAGGAATGATACATAAAAATACGGCTTTCTTTCTGGCTGCCCTGTTTGTTGTGTTTCTTTTTCTGCCGAAAATAATTCCATCTTATTATGTATATTTTATCGCTTCAGTGCTTGTGATGGCCCTGCTTGCAATGAGCCTCAACCTGGTGGTGGGATTCGGCGGACTTTTCCAGTTCCATCACGGGGTTTTTTACGGGGTAGGTGCGTATGCCATAGCACTTCTGGTTAAAAAAACCCCGATTCCTGAATGGATATGCTTTATTTTATCCCCTTTTGTTGCAGCCCTGGCAGGTCTGATTATCGGCCTGATCTGCATCAGATTAAGCAAGCTGTATTTTGCCATGATTCAAATTTCATTAGGCTCACTGCTATGGGCGCTGGCCTTCAGATGGTATGGGTTTACAGGCGGAGATGACGGAATACACGGTATACCCATGCCGTCAATGATATCAGGCGTAAATAATTCCTATTATTTTATCCTGATTGTTTTTGTGGTCTGTATTGTCGCCCTTTTTATGATCCTGAAGTCACCGTTCGGAAGCACGCTTCAGGCAGCCCGTGATAATGAACAGAGATGCGAGGCGATAGGAGTCTTTGTCAAACGGCACCAGTTATTCGCAATCGTAATTGCCAGTTTCTTTGCCGGGATTGCCGGCGTTCTTTTTGTGGTGCTTGAAAGGTCCGTATTCCCGGACCTGCTGTTCTGGACCCTTTCACTTGAGATCCTGATAATGTGTCTTCTGGGTGGATGGTTTACCTTTGCGGGGCCAATCATCGGTGCGGCAATTATGTTATCTTTGCGGACCTTTATCGGGATTCAGACCGAGTACTGGACTCTGATTCTCGCTGTAATACTGGCATTGCTTATTTTCTTCCTCCCGGAGGGCGTGTGGGGTTATTTTCAGGAAAAACTGAAACACCGGAAAGAAGCGGTTACAGAAAGGGGACAATGAGATGCTGTATGTCGATAATTTGATCAATTCATTTGGCGACTTCAGGGCTGTGAACGGTGCGAACCTGACCGTCGAGGAAGGTGAAATTGTGGCGGTAATCGGACCAAACGGCGCCGGAAAGACAACCCTGTTCAACCTGATAACAGGGCACCTGAAACCGGACAGCGGCAGGATATCCTTCAAGGGAGAAGAAATAGGCGGGCTGCCGCCTTATACCATATGCAGAAAAGGAATTGCCCGTTCGTTTCAATTACTCAATATCTTCCAGCGCATGACTGTCTTTGAAAATGTCCAGGTGGCTGTATTATCCCAGCACAACAGGAGTATGAATATCTTCCGGCCTGCCAGAAATATGATGATCGAGGAAACAAACCATATTCTGGAAAGTGTCGGCCTTCTGGATAAGGCTGACGAGATATCGGGTTCACTATCCCATGGCGATCAGAAGATACTTGAGATAGCCATAGCCCTGGGAAATGAACCGGATTTTCTTATTCTGGATGAGCCCACGGCCGGCATGTCTCCTGAAGAAACCAACGCAACAATGAGGCTTGTAAAACGCCTCACTTCCGAGCAGGGTTTGACCCTTCTGTTCTGCGAACATGATATTGACATAGTATTTTCTGCGGCTGATCGAATTATGGTAATGCAGCTGGGCGAGACGATTGTTGAAGGAACACCTCAGGAGGTCAGGGAAAATGAACAGGTGCAGAAGGCTTACATAGGGGGAGAATCATGCTTGAAGTAAAAGGAATCCACACTTTCTACGGTTTGAGTCATATCCTCTTTGATGTTTCCCTGAAGGTCAATGCCGGAGAGGTTGTATGCCTCCTGGGCCGCAACGGGGCAGGAAAGAGCACTACTATCAAGAGTATCATGGGTATTGCGCCTCCCAGACAGGGGAGGATAATTTTCAAGGGGGAAGATGTGGCAGGCAGAAAGCCTTACATACTGGCCCGCAGGGGGATGGGTTATGACCCTGATGACCGGAGGATTTTTGCCGATCTCACAGTGGAGGAGAATCTGGAGATTGCCATAAAGGGATATGTGGAAGGTGAAGGATGGAACAAGGAAAGGGTTTATGATTTTTTTCCTGCACTGAAGGTTATCAGGCACAGAAGAGGCGGAGTGCTCAGCGGCGGCGAGCAGAAGATGCTGGCTATTGCAAGGGCTCTTATGGGAAACCCGGAGCTTCTTCTCCTGGATGAGCCTACTGAGGGACTTGCTCCGGTGATGGTGAGGGTCCTTGAAGAGCAGCTTATGAATCTTAAAAAGACGGGGCTTACTGTCCTGCTGGCTGAGCAGAATCTTGTATCCACCCTGAAACTGAGCGACAGGGGCTATATTATTGACAATGGCCGGATTCGTTTTGAAGGGACTGTCCAGGAATTGAGAGATAACGAAGAAATTCAGAAGCAGTGCTTGATGGTCTAAAGCTCTTAATCCGTTCTGAGAGACAAATCATCCAATTATGAAAAAGCCCTTTATCATAAAAAGAG
This sequence comes from Deltaproteobacteria bacterium, assembly GCA_016927455.1. Taxonomy (GTDB): domain Bacteria; phylum Desulfobacterota; class DSM-4660; order Desulfatiglandales; family Desulfatiglandaceae; genus JAFGMQ01. Next base: position 583 of record JAFGMQ010000225.1, on the reverse strand, counting down.
GCCATAAAAATTATTTTGATTTTCCCTCAGGATGGAGGCTTCTCTGCTTTGCTGATTTTAATGATCAGCAGGAAAACAAAGATGTTACTGTACTGGCAAAAAAGGCCATTACAAATCCTGTAAAATCATTATCTTTAAGACAATGCCTTTCAAGTTCAGATAAGGTCGCCATTATAGTTGAGGACCTGACCAGGCCTTCCCCCAAAAAACTAATTCTTCAAGCCGTACTGGAAGATCTGGAACGAGCTGATATCTCAAGAGAAAACATCTCAGTGATTATTGCCCTGGGAACCCACCGGGGGATGTCATTAGAGGAACTGGCTGCAACCTTCGGGAAGGAACTTCTTGAGCGGTATGAGGTTATCAATCATGATTGTCATGCCCCTGATCTTGTTCCTGCAGGCAGGCTCTTTACCGGACGAACGGTCAAAATCAACCGCAGGGTCCATGAAGCCGCATTCAAGATCGGCATCGGTTCTATTTTTCCTCACCCAATGAACGGATTCGGCGGAGGCAGCAAGATCATTTTTCCAGGCGTGGCTGACTTTGATTCCATAGTTGAGCATCATCTGGCGTTTACCTT
>JAFGMQ010000224.1 GCA_016927455.1 Deltaproteobacteria bacterium | reverse complement strand
GGTCACTTCAATATATTTCCCATCATCTCTATTTTTGAGCCTTTCCAGAATCTTCATGAAGTTGAGTTTGCAAATCCTTCCAAAAGGGAGTATTTCATCTTTCTGGAGATCGAGCCTTTCCCGCCATTCGTCGGGTGTTGGCATATTCTTTTCCGCTATCTCTGAAATCTGCCAGTCTTTCATTTCTAATGCATTAAAAGTCATCCTCAATACCCTTTATTCTTTTCTAATAAATATTTACTTGATGAAATTAATTCTCCGTTCTATCTGATTCAGACCATACATGGGCATTATGTACAGAATAATCAGAGTTTAATCCGAAGAAATCAAAAAGGGCCATCAAAAGCTATTTTATTATTGGATCAAAATATGAATGGTGATATATTTTTTTTCTCCTGACGTAAAGAAAAAAGGAAGGAATGAAATGTCAGAAAATCAATGCATAGGTTTTATCGGTTCAGGAAATATGGGTACAGCCTTGATGAAAGGCTTGATTCAAAGCAGCCTCTTTAGCGAAGATCAGCTTTTTGCATACGATAAGGATGAAAAGGCCTTAAAAAAGGTTTTTGATCTTTTTGGACTGAATTGCTGTAAGTCAAATTCTGAACTTCCACGTAAATGCTCAATTATATTGTTTTGTGTAAAACCTCAGAATATGCGGGATGTCCTGCAGGAGGTAAAAGATGAAATCAATGAAAATCATTTATTAATATCAATAGCAGCCGGAATTACTATTGAAATGATATGCTCTATGGTTGGTGAAAGAATTCCGGTAATCAGAGTTATGCCCAATACCCCTGCTCTTATCCAAAAGGGGATAAGCGCATTATCTTCAGCGAAGAATGTCAGCCTTGAACATATGAGACTCGCAGCAAAGATCTTTGGCGCGGTAGGAGATACTGTTGAGGTTGAGGAATCAATGATGGATGCGGTAACTGCCTTATCCGGAAGCGGACCCGGATATGTCTTCAGGATAATGGAGAGCATGGTTAAGGAAGGAATAGGTTTAGGCTTGAATAGAGATACGTCAGAACGTCTTGTGATTCAGACATTCTCAGGGGCAGCCTCTCTCGCAAAGGACTCAGATTATACTCTGGCCGTATTAAGAAAAATGGTAACCTCTCGTGGCGGCACCACCGCTGCAGGCTTGGACATGTTTGATCAGATGGGCCTTGATGTTATGATACACAGGGCAATTGAGGCTGCATATCGCAGATCTGTAAAGCTTGGCAAAAAATAAGGCATTGATTTCTTTCGGGATTTATTGCTTAGCGGTTTTTGACCAGGGAAAGGAAAGACTTGTATAATATATTGAGAAGGCAGAACCATTACTGATTCCGCCTTCGGTGTGTCATCCAAAGCTCTGTTTTTTTTAAGTATAACCTTCGGAGGCTGTAGCCATCACATGGTTTTTCATTCAGGTGTTAAAGCTGGATGACATGTAAGATTATACAACTCATGATATTATATGTCAAGGCTGAATACCTGTTAAACAGGTTGTCTTTTTTAAGGCTATAATCTTTAGTTATTATTTATTATGTGTCAGGAGAGACCTGATGAAATATTATTTATATTTTGACGGATACGGCAATTTGGGAAAGGTGATCGATGAAATTGAGCTGTCTGAGAAGTATAATGGTAATCCTGAAAAATTTCAAAGGGAGGTCTGCGGCGGAAATAGTCCGGAAAGAGGCAATATTACCGGAAATGTAAGCACACTCAGTTTTGAAGCCGAAAAAGATCTGAAAGAATATCTTGAATCCCTTGGGGATGAAATAACAGGTTTTTACGGGTGCGAGTCTGAATCCCGGCCATATAATTTTTAGACAAGGACAGGCAAAAGGATGAGATATATTCGTCTCTTCAGGGACATATCAAATTGGTGGCTGCATTTTATGGTAAAATTCGGGTTTACTAACCAGGATCCCCTGGTATTCAAAATAAGGAATAATATTAAAGTTGAGGTTCCAAGAAGGCTTTTGCCCGAGTTCAAGGATATCTTTATGGAAGGATGCTATTCCAGAGGGCTGGGAATCCGGGTGCCTGACAATCCGACGGTTATAGATATAGGCGCTAACGCAGGGTTTTTCTCATTGTTTGCCGCCGCTCGATTCCCAGGGGCAAGGATATATTCGTATGAACCCATTGAAATAAATTACAGCCAGTTGATGCGTAATGTAGATTTGAATGAGAGAGCCAATATAAGGTGTTTCAGAAAGGCTGTTTTCAGTCATTCAGGTCAACTTTCCCTGCATTATGATACAATCGATTCCCTGTCAACGTCTGCAACGATATTGGATCATGCCGGGACTCAGGATAGAACCATCAAGGTCTCATGCATAACCCTTCCGGAGATATTTAATGAACAGGGTATTGAGAGATGCGATATACTGAAGCTGGATTGCGAAGGATCCGAATATGATATACTTTACAAATGCCCGCTATCCTGTCTGAAAATGATATCCCAGATAGTGGCTGAAGTTCATGCCGGAAAAGAGGCGGATCATAATCGTGAAGCGCTTGAAGCCTTCCTTGAATTGCACGGTTTTTCGACCCGAAGATATTCAAGGCACATGTTGGGTGCCTGGAGACCAGGCATAAATGGACAACATGGAAATCATTGACTCGCATGCCCACTGGGGGCCTTCTGTGGCCCTTTTTATGACGGTTACAACAGAAGAAATCCTTCGGCAGGCTGAATCATGCGGTGTTGACAGAGTTGTTATTTTCCCTTTTCCTTCTCAGGCTCTTGATGATGAGATGATAAATGAAGATATTTTGGAAGAGTCAAGGAGAGTTGATAAATTTATACCCTACTATTATATACCTGACGACCTCAGGTCAATCCCGTTACAAAAAGGATATTACGGGGCAAAATGGCATTGGACACGGGGGATTCAGGATTGTTCTTCCAACTATGATGTTTTAAGCGATCCGAGGCTGGCTGTGTTTATTGAAGAATCACAAGATATTAATCTGCCGATAATTATGGAGGAAGAGCTTGAATTTACTGAAACGTTTGTAAAAAAGTCAGGTGATTTGAAGATAATAATACCTCATATGGGCATGCTTGGAGGGGATCCGCTGGAGTTCCTGAATCGCTTCAGGCACAATGAAAATGTATTCTTTGATACTGCCCTTGCAGGCCAGAGCACAGTAGCAAAGTTCAAAGATAAAATAGGGCCCGAACGGATACTTTTCGGTTCAGATATTCCCTTTGGCTCAATGAAAAGCGAACTCAATAAAATCCTTTCTCTATCTGCAGGGGACGGTGAAAAAGAACTGATCCTGTCGCGAAACATAAGGCGTCTCATCGGGTTTGAATAGCGTCCCGGCGGGCAGAAGTTTGTCGGGGTTGAATTTACTGCCCCGAAGCCGAAGGGATAGATCTGAGAGCCTTATTCCTGCTGTTGAGAACATACTCCGCAGCGATGACATTCCCCAACATTGCAGATATCTGATTCTTCACTGTCAAGGGCCATCTTGAATTCATTAATAAGGTGTTTTTTCTGTATGCCGTGATCAATAAAATCCCATGGCAGGAGTTCATCATGTCCTTTAGGGCGGTATACATAAAAATCAGGATTTATACTGGAATTGCGAAATGCCTTTGACCAGTCTCCACCTGATTTATGAGACATATGAAGTATTGCGCCAACCCTTCTGTCTCCCAAAGAGAGCAATGCCTGCACATATGCCCATTTGGGGACATCAAAACCTGCCTTAATTCCTCCCTTTTTTCCTAAGGCCCTGTTCAGCCATCTCTGTTTTTCTCTGAGAGAGGCAATATCCTCCATAGGAAACCACTGGAAAGGGGTAAAGGCTTTTGGGACAAAACAGTTTATACTCAATTTGATTTGCCCTATTCTGCCGCGGGATGCGGATTCCTTGACCATATTATGCTTAATTATTTTAAGAAGCTCCGAAATCTGTGATATATCTTCAAAATTTTCGGTGGGTATGCCGATAAGAAAATAGAGTCTTAAAGAAAAATCTTCTATCTCTGATATCATACGAACTGCATCAATGATCTGTTCAGTTGACAGATGCTTGTTTATCACCCGTCGAAGCCTCTCTGAGCCTGCCTCCGGTGCTATTGAGAGGGTCTTCTGTCCCGAATCTTTAAGGTTGGTAAGCAGTTCCTTTGTAAGGCCATCGGCCCGTAATGACGAAACGGAAAAACGGCCTCCTTTTTTAAGAATAATGTCGGTCAAACTTTCAATACCGGGTATGTCAGATACAGCTGCCGCTATCAAGCCCAAATTACTGCATCTTCGCAGGGCAATTTCAATTGATGTTCGAAGGTCGGCTTCCCGATAGACCCTTGGAGGGCGATAAACATGGCCGGCCGCGCAGAAACGGCAGGAATGACCGCAACCTCTCCCCAATTCGATCAGAATCTTTTCTCCAAATTCGGTATCCGATGAAGTTATAGCAGATACTTTTGGCTGTTCCTTTAGGAAATCTTCCGGCCTTGAACGGCCCGGTATTATTTTTTCCGGGATATACCCCCACTTGGGAGAGACTTCCTTGAGCGTGCCGTCGCTGTAGTACTCAGGTTCATAAAAGGATGGGACATAAAGAGAGGGGATGTTTTCGGCAAGAATTTTTTCTGCTTCAATCTTGTCTGAACATGAATTTTTTATATCCCCAAAGAGGTCTATGAATTTATCCAGATTGGATTCTGCCTCGCCAAGGAGAAAGAAATCAATGAAGGGGGCAAGGGGTTCAGGATTTAAAATGGTTGTAATTCCTCCTGCCATGACAAGAGGGTATAAAAACTGCCTTTCGCTGGCAAGGGCAGGGATTCTCCCCATTTCCAGTATTTGAAGGATGTTTGGGTAGTCATTTTCAAAAGATATGGAGAACGCAATAAGGTCGAAATTTTCAATGGGGGTCTGTGTTTCCATGGAAAGGAGGGGTTTTCCTGCCTTCCGGTAGAGGGACATTTCTTGGCCATCAGGCAGGAAAACACGCTCCGCAACAACATCAGGTCTTGCATTCAACTGACGATAGACAGTATGAAAACCAAGGTTGGACATGCCAAGGCGATAGTGATTGGGATAGGCGAGGGCGACTGAAACCCTGCCTCCCCGATCTTTTATGACATATCCCTTTTCTCTGGCGAGCCTGGCCCGATAAAGGGAAATAATATCGCCGGACATTAAAATCTGCTGATTTCCATTTATAATGGATCCTGTATTATTAGATGGAACCTGATTAAAGCGTTCAATCCGCTTTTGCCCTTAAGAAGGTGGGATAATCCAGATTATCCGTGAAACCAAATCTGCTGAGGATACCCCTTTTCCCCCTGTTGTTCTGAGCTTTGTAGTTATTGTCGTTGCGCATTGATGAAAGCCCCAGATTCTGTCTCTGAAACGTCGGCGTATCGAGTGCATCAGGATCAAGATTCATGCCATTTAATCTTACAGCCCAGTTTTCTTCAGCCTCTTCACGACTCAAATCTCTCAGGTTAACTACATTGCTTCGTTCAGTGCCGGCATAGCTGGTTTCAGAATCGTTATTGTGTCGATTTTTACGGCGTTTTTCATAAATATCACCACTATCCTCAATACCGGTAGCGATAATTGTAACCTGGACTTCATCTTCTATGGCATCGTCAAAGGCCACACCCCAGAATATTTCCGCGTCTTCATTTACCTGATCCTTTATAAAACTTGATGCTGCATCAATTTCATCCATTGTCATATCAGAGCTGCCTACAATATTCATGAGAAGACCTTTTGCACCATTTATTGATATATCCTCCAGAAGAGGACTGTTGATGGCCATCTGTGCCGCCTCTGAAGTCCTGTTTTCTCCGCTTGCCCTTCCCATTCCAATTATGGCTGTGCCCATCTGTCCCATGACCTTTTTTACGTCTGCAAAATCAAGGTTAATAAATCCGCTGCTTAGCATCAAATCGGAGATTCCCCTTACGGCCTGCTGAAGTACTTCATCGGCGCGCGAAAACAGATCTCTGGCAGTCAAGTTGGAAGTGTTAAGGGTTTTGAGGCGCTCGTTGGGAATAATGATCAGGCTGTCAACCTCTTCCTTGAGCCTTTCAATTCCCAGCATTGCCCTTCTCATACGTTTTTCTCCCTCAAATTTGAAGGGTTTTGTAACAACGGCCACGGTCAGAGCCCCGCTTCCTTTACATTCTCTTGCAATCGCAGGGCATGCTCCAGTACCTGTTCCTCCTCCCATACCGGCAGAAATGAATACCATATCAGGGCGTCCCAGGGATTCCCGGATTTCGGTAATGCTTTCTTCCGCAGCCTGATTTCCGATATCCGGATCAGCACCGGCGCCAAGACCCATTGTTATTGATGGCCCGAGCTGGATTTTAAAAGAGCATGCTGAGCGTTCAAGGGCCTGACGGTCTGTATTGGCAACAATAAAGTCAACACCTTTAAGGTTTGAAGCAATCATATTATTTATTGCATTACCACCCGCTCCTCCCACGCCTATTACTTTTATCTTGGCACTGTATCTCCCCTTTTCATTTTCGTCCACAAATTCGAATTTCATAATGTCCCTCCTTTTATGTTTTAAATCCTTTTATGATTCAATTTTGTTAATGCGCTTCTGCAAACAGGTAATAAAAACGAGTCAGACGATATCCTTAAACCATTTTTTCATCCTCCCCATGACGCGGTTAAAAATATTTGCGTCTCTTATCCTGAATTTCTGATTTTTTTTGTTTGCCTTGGCTCCGTATATGACAAGACCTACTGCAGTTGCATACATGGGTTGATTGACAACTTCCACCAGCCCGGTAATTCCCTGGGGATATCCCACACGTGCGGGCGTATTGAATATCTGTTCAGCCAATTCAGGTACTCCCCTCAGTTCTGCTGAGCCTCCAGTTATTACAACGCCCGAAGTAATTTTGTTTTCGAACCCTGAATGTTCAAGTTCCCGGTAAACAAGGGAAAATATCTCCTCGACTCTTGGTTCAATAATTTCTCCCAGGATCTGTCTCGATAATGTCCTTGGTTTTCTGCCTCCGACGCCGGGCACCTCAATTTTGTCATCCTTGCCTATCAGTGAAGAGAGTGCGCAGCCATATTTAATCTTTATTTTTTCTGCTTCTATCTGGGGTGTTTTAAGTCCTACTGAAATGTCGTAAGTGAGATTATCACCACCCAAGGCCAGGACTGACGTATGTTTTATTGAGCCTCTTGAGAATACGACCATATCTGTAGTCCCGCCTCCAAAATCTATGATCGCTGTACCAAGATTTCTTTCTTCTTTTGAAAGTACTGCCTCACTCGATGCGAGCGGCTGAAGTATAATATCGCAGACATCTAATCCGGCCCTGTTGGCACACTTTATTATATTCTGGGCTGATGTTACTGAACCCGTTACAATATGGACCTTTGCCTCCAGACGTGTTCCCGACATACCAAGGGGGTCAAGAATTCCGTCCTGTTCATCCACAATAAATTCCTGAACCAATGTGTGAATTACTTCCCGATCCATTGGAATAGCTACCGCACTTGCTGCCTCGATAACACGTTCTATATCCTTTTTGGTAACCTCCTTCTCCTTCAGACCAATTACTCCAGGGAAGTTAAAACCCTTGATATGACCACCTGCTATTCCTGTATAGGCTGCTGTAATCTCGCATCCTGCCATGGTTTCCGCTTCCTCAACTGCTTCTTTAATTGAATTAACCGTATTATCTATATTAATAACAACCCCTTTTCTAAGGCCCTCGGAAGGATGACTGCCCATGCCGATTATCTCAACACCCTCGGGGCGAACTTCTCCTACGACCGCGCAGATTTTTGTAGTTCCAATATCAAGGCCGACAACAATCTTTCCAGACATTCCATCTTACCTCATCACTGTGTTCAATCCGCCAGAGGCGGACGAGGGTTTAATCTCTACGGGTATAATTCCCCTAAGCTTGCTTCGTCTTGTCATCCCGGACTTGATAAGCCTGCCCCGGACCTCGTTTCGGGGGGATCCAGTAAAGCATGTTTCTGGATT
>JAFGMQ010000223.1 GCA_016927455.1 Deltaproteobacteria bacterium | reverse complement strand
TAGTTAAAAATGTTCAGGTGGCAAACGGAAGTATAGTTGAAATTAAATTATAATGATTTAAGCTAACAGCTTTCATCCCTGAACCCAGTGCCCTAAGCCCTGAGCCCCTGTGCCCTGAACCCTACGCCTTCCTCAGGCCCCCCTGAGCTTCTTCAGCTCATTGAAATGGGCCATCGACATCTTTTCCCTGGCTTCCCTTGCAGCTTTGCGATAGGCTTCAAATTCCTTCTTTAATTCTTCAAACTCCTTTTTTGTATCTATTGTGATACTGTAGTTTCTCCTGTACGCAAGAAAACCGATCGCCAGAAGGCCTGTCAGGGCGGCTACAATCGTCCACAGAAGGGAATTATATACTTTCTTGTTGACTTCCATCCCCAGGACCTCAATACTATTCTTGGTCCGTGTCATGCCGTCAAGATCCGACTTGACGCTCTCTATTGCAGAATTCAGAGAGTCGATGAGCAGATCCCGGTTTTGCCTGTCCTTTACCAGATTTACGATCTCTCTCCTTGCTGCATCAATCGAGTCGGTTGCATTTTTTTTCAGCTTCTGGAACATATCTTCACGGATGGCCCTGAAATCCTCATATATCCTGGTCTTCTCCTGTACATAATTCATCTGTTCCCTGACCGATCCTTCAGTGAATATATCCGGTATTGCCGACTGTCCTGAAGCGGTTGCGGACATCAGGAACAAAGTAAAAAAAACTGAGGCATTCTTTATGCCGGATCTTACTATTTTCCCCATTAATTATTCCGGTTTTGGTTAAACTCCCATGTATCAGAATAACGCTTTTTAAAGGGAATTATTACTGTAAAAAAATATTATCGGTGCAGCGTTTTAAATCTGAAAGAAAATCGCAATTTTGGAATAAACCTAAACCTAATTACTAACCTTGTACCTCATGCCTATTAGAATATCATAAAGCTTGTAGATTAATATAATCAGCAGGACCTGTACCCATGGTACAAAACCAAACCTGCAAGCGAAAAAGTAAAACCTTTCAGGAAAATCAGCAAACAGCAACTACTATGTTTCCATTTCTTACACAGGGTCACTCCCATTTTTTTAATCAAGGCCAGGGAATCGTCATGCTTTATCCTGTCGAAGATATAGCCTGCTATTGCCAGTTTTAATTCATCTGGCTTAGCAGAAGCAGAAACTGCCGGCGAGGCGGTTGCGCATCCGGGAATACCGGCAGCTATTACCCCTGCCCCTGTTGTCTTATCGAAGTTGCATCCTGAGAATTTCAAGTCAGAATGGTACTAATGATTAGTATCGGGTAGATGTAAAAAACCTTATTGTTTAAGGCCGTTAGCCAGGCGCCGGTGGTAGACATCGCAAACGGCTACAAACTGAGCGTTGTCAGACTTCAGGAACTGTAATATGTTGGTATTGACCGTATTGCGGCCAAGTCCTATAACCGCGACATTTATCCTGTTTGATGGTGAGGTTGATTTCAGAAGAGCTGACGATACAATCTGGGGTACCGTAAATGCTCCGGTTGCCGCAATGCCGGCATTTTTTATGAATTCTCTTCTTCTTGTTTCTTTTGAATATTACTTTTTGTCATGCCCATTAAAGATAATTCATGTACCTGATTATGCTTTAGAAGTCATTTCAGTTTTGCTAATGTTAATTCATAAAAAATGTTAATGACTTCATCGAGAGGTGCTGGGAAGACTATATTTTTGAGTACATTTAAGAACTTATTTAAACCTTTAATTACCTTCATACTTTACCGTCATGGATAACAAGTTAATTTCAAGGCGTAAATTCCTCGGAACAGCTGCTGCGGCAACGCTGTTAACCACGGTTCCTTTCAACATTTCCTATGCTGCTACTCCAAAGGGTAAAAAGCCCAATTCAAAGGTTGGAGGGGTTCAGCTGGGAGTCACTACCTACAGTTATGGCAGTATGCCCCACAAAGTGGAAGATGTGATAGAGTATCTGCTTTATGCCGGCGTAAATTCTATAGAATTAAGGAATGTAGCCGAAGAAGATCTGGGCTTACCTTCAATACAAAGACCCAGATCAATGACCCAGCTTACCGAAGAGCAAAGGGCTGAGATACGGAAGGCTTCCGAAGATATAAGGGAAGAACAGAAAAAATGGAGGCTTTCTCTTCCTATGGAGAGGTATGTTGAGATGAGAAAGAAATTCAACAAGGCAGGTATTGAAGTCTATATAGCAAAGTTTGCCCCGTCGGCATGGTCTGACGAGGAGATCGATTATGCCTACAGGGCTGCCAAAGCTCTTGGTTCCATAGGTATTACAGATGAGATGACCGATGCCAACTGCCAGAGGCTGGGAAAATTTGCAGAGAAGCATAACAGTCTTGCCATGTTCCATACCCACGGCCAGGTTGCTGATCCCGGATTTTCATTCGACAAATATCTTGGATATTCTCCTGCCAATATGCTGAACCTTGATGCAGGTCACTACTACGGAGCAACCGGATTGCATCCCAATGATGTGATAATCAAGTATCACGACAGAATGAGAAGCATTCACATGAAGGATAAAACAGGACCTAAGCATGCCACTCCAGATTCAAATATGCAATTTGGACAAGGGGAAACGCCAATTGCTGACGTATTGCTACTCCTGAAAAAGGAAAAATGGCCCATCCGGGTCGATGTTGAACTTGAATACAGAATCCCGGAGGGATCAGATGCTGCCAAAGAGGTCAGGAAATGCATTGACTATATGAGAAACATACTCGAGTAATATAACCTCCATATCGTAATTGAAGAAAATAATATATGTAGTGATCGGACTTTTTCTGTTCTACATGCCGGATGCTGTTGCTCAGATGGCAAAGAATGTTATTATCTCAGGAAAGGAATAACGGGAGTTATTACATGCAGACTAATTGTACTAACTGAACATCTGGATTATACTTTTTAAGATAAAATTGATAATCAACAAAAGAACCAATTCACATAAAGTACTTGAATATGAACACCCTGAAAAATTATTGTTTTCCGGCAGTCATTTTTATTATGATAACTGCCGGCTCATGCAGTCAGAAGTGGAGTGAAGAAAACAAAGGCAGCTTTACCCTGATCCACAATGAGGACGGGCAAACGCTGGGATATTCTCCAGGATCCGGTGTTGAGATATTAACGATAAAACGTCTGGCGTTCAAGGATCTGAACAAGAACGGCAAGCTTGATCCCTATGAGGATTGGCGCCTGCCTGCAAGCGACCGTGCTGCTGACCTGGCATCAAAGATGTCGGTGGAGCAGATTGCCGGCCTGATGCTTTACAGCAGTCATCAGTCGATACCCTCGGGAGGCGGTGGTTTTGGAGGAGCTTCCACCTATGGCAGCCTGCCTTACGGTGAAAGTGGTGCAAATCCGGGTGATTTGTCGGATCAGCAGAAAAAATTCCTGACTGAAGATAATCTGCGGCACGTCCTCATAACATCGGTCGAAAGTCCTGAGGTTGCCTCAATATGGAACAACAATGCTCAGGCTTTTGTTGAAGGGACCGGACTTGGGGTACCGATAAATACAAGTTCCGACCCGAGACATGGAAGTGATTCCTACGCAGAATACAATGCAGGTGCAGGGGG
>JAFGMQ010000222.1 GCA_016927455.1 Deltaproteobacteria bacterium | reverse complement strand
GAACTGGATGATTCTCTTAGAAAGAGGGCCGGTCTGATAGGGGAACTGGATGACTCTCTTAAAAAGAGGGCCGGACTGATAGAAGAGCTGAACGATTCGCTGAAGGAAAAGGACGGTCTGATAGGGGAACTGGATGATTCTCTTAGAAAGAGGGCCGGGCTGATAGAAGAGCTGAACGATTCGCTGAAGGAAAAGGACGGTTTGATAGGGGAACTGGATGATTCTCTTAGAAAGAGGGCCGGGCTGATAGAAGAACTGAACGATTCGCTTAAGGAGAAGGACGGCCTGATAGGAGAGCTCGATACTCTTTTAAAAGAGTCAAATATCATCCAGAAGGAAAAAGAAGTCGTTATTCATGATTTAGATGACGCGTTAAAACAAAGAGGTTTATATATTGATGAGTTGAATGCGATTCTTGAAGAGAGAGAGCAAAAATTCCAGGATCTGGAATCATTACTTCGCGATAAAGAGGCCGCAGCAGGCGAACTGCAGCAAATAGTAAATCAATACAGGAAATTTAATCCTTTTTATAGGATAAAAAAATTTCTTACCCCTAAGCTTGGTATTTTATATCATCATGATCCAATACAGATGCATATCCCCAAAAAATATTTTAAGAACAAACAACTAAAAAAATATCCCAGGATATCCATTTGCACCCCTTCTTACAATCAGGCATTATTTCTGGAAGGGACGATAAAGAGTGTTTTGGGCCAGGGATACCCTGATCTGGAATATGTTATTCAGGATGGCGGTTCTGTTGATGGGAGCGGGGAGATCCTGAAAAGATACGGCGAAAGCCTTGCTCATTGGGAAAGTCGAAAAGACAATGGTCAAGCCAATGCCATTAATCTGGGCTTAAGCCGCTCAAATGGTGAAATTATGGGATATTTGAATTCAGATGATATACTTCTTCCAGGAGCCCTTTACTATGTTGCCCGTTATTTTGATAAACATCCCGAAGTGGATGTGATATATGGTCATAGACTTCTTATAAACGAGCATAATCATCAGATAGGACGATGGGTTCTCCCCAGGCATGAAGATGATATCCTCAACTGGGCGGATTTCATACCGCAGGAGACCATGTTTTGGCGTAGACGTATATGGGAGAAATCCGGGGGGTATATCGACGAGGGTTTTCGTTTTGCACTGGACTGGGAGCTTATTTTGAGATTCAGAGATGCTGATGCAAAATTTGTAAGGGTTCCGAGGTTTTTAGCTGCCTTCAGGGTTCATATGCAGCAGAAAACCTCTGCTGAATTGAACGAACAGGGTCATAAAGAAATGAATATACTCAGGCAGAGGTGCCAAAAACGTGAAGTGTCTGAAACAGAAATCCGGGAAAATATCCGCCCCTATTTTAGAAGGCATTTATTTTGCGAGACACTTTACAGGTTGGGGATATTCAGGTATTAAAATTGATAACGGTTTTATGGCTTATCCGGCTTTGTTCGTAAATGGCCGTGGGGTTGATTACCCTCGTATTGCAGTAGATAACCCGTTTTCTTCAGAAAGCATTTTATGAAACTCATCCTGAAGTTCTGAGGTATGCGGGTTTTGACTTTGTGCAACTTTATGAAATATCTATATGTTTCAAATTGGGTTAAGTTATGAATAATGAACCAGGCAAATGGGAATCTATAAAATACAAGATTAATCAGGTTTATGTGCCAGGCATACTGGTGGTATTAACTCTGTTCTTTTTTGGACCGGCAGTAATCTATTCGGGAAATATAACTGAGTTTGATGTCAGCCTGGTTACGGTGTTGATGTATTACTCAATACCGGCAGGTATATTGCTTTTGCTCTTGCTTGGTATCTCGATGTTGTTGTCGAAGAGACTCGTCCATATATATGCCCCGCTGCTCCTATCCCTGGGGGTCCTGTTGTGGATACAGGGAAATATCCTTGTCTGGCACTACGGTGTGCTAGGAAAAGGAGATATTGACTGGACCAGGAATGTCTGGCGTGGCTGGGTGGATGGGTCACTGTGGGCGGTGGTTTTGATTGTTTTTTGTCTTTTTTATAAGCACATATATAAAAAAGTGAAATTTTTTAGCATCGTATTGTTACTTATGCAATTTGCGTATCTCGGATTTTTGAGCCTCCATACCCAGGATATATGGGGAAAAAAGGATCCTAAACTGACCGTTGCTTCTGACGAGATGTTTGAATTTTCATCCAAACAGAATATAATTCATATTATTCTCGATGAATTTCAATCAACGGTTTTTGAGGGGATTATCGCTCAGGATACGGATCATTACACAAAGGTAATGGATGGTTTTACTTTCTTTGATGAGGCTTCTGGTTCTTTTCCTACAACGATATTAAGTATTCCTGCAATATTGACCGGCCGTGCCTATAACGACGATCGTGTTTTGATGAAGGATTTCATTGCAGAATCCTATAAAGGCAAGAGCATTACAAACCTGATGTACGATCAGGGATATGAGGTCGATTTTGCTGTGCCTGCGGGAGGATGGTACAGAGGTGGAAAGTATACGAATTATCTATATCTCAGTGCTTCATATGGTGGGACAGCATTTCAGCAAGGATTGTATAATTCATCTTTAATGATTAAGCTCGTGTGTTTTAGATATGCCCCTCATTTTGTTAAGAAATACATTGATCGTCTGAAAGTCTGGCACCCGCTTGGAGATGCAGACATCAAAGATATTGGGGATCAGGGCGTCCGTCATCTGGCACATACGGCGTTTTTACAGGATCTCATCGACGGGATGTCAATCAGGAGAGACAACCCGGTATACAAATTTATTCATATGACGACGACCCATTATCCGATGTTATTGAACGAAAAATGCGAATGTGTAGGTAAGATAATCCCGACCAGATGGCCCAACATCAAGGTTCAGGCGAAATGCGTTCTGGATCATGCTGTCGTTTTTTTGAATAAATTGAAATCACTGGGAATATACGATTCAGCACTTATCATTATCCATGCGGACCACGGGTATTGGAAAGTGAGTAATTCTGCAAAGGAGCTCAATCGTAAAAGACAGGCATCCCAGATGAGTAATGACTTTATTATTGATGAAAAATTTTCGAAAGTTATTTGCTCAGCAGCTCCTTTGCTTGCTATCAAGCCGCCTTATTCCAAAGGGCCCATGAAGAAATCTCCAACACAGGCTGCTCTAACCGATATTCCTGACACAATTCGCTCTATAATGGGAATAAATGAAGATTTTGGAGGCAGGGATATTTTTGCTATTATGCCGGATGAGCAAAGAGAAAGGAGATTTGTTTATTACAGCCATCTGGATCTCGACAGCGGGGGTACGAATCGCAGGGCAAGTGAGTATTTTGGTCGTATGGATAAATTTTTGATCAAGGGGAGTATTTTTGATCAATCCTCATGGCATCCTGTTTCAGCCCCGGTTAATGCGGCTGTATATGAAGCAAAAACAATTGATATCGGCACGGCTGATGCGACCCCTTTTCTGGGAAATGGTTGGAGCGATAACGAAAGGGATAATAAAGAAAATAGAACTTACTGTTGGGCTTTGGAGGATTCTGCTTCAATTTCTCTCAGGCTTCCAAAAGACAAAGATATAATATTGACAGCGAATGTTAAGACTTTTATCAAAAATCAGGAAGTTAGTGTTATTATAAATGGGAGTCAAGCAGGGTTGTGGCAGTTATCTTCCAGGGGGGGGTGGGAAAACCATAGCGTTCTTATAAAAGCAGATTTACAGAGGCCGGATATTAGCGTTATAGAATTTGTCTTCTCTAAGTGGGAAAATGCTCCAAATGACCCTAGAAAGCTTGCTGTCCTGTTTGAGTCCATAAAACTTGAAGATGGATAGTAGTGTGTTTGGAAACACAATATGAACCTCTTCTGTTGCGGATGTTTGTTCTTTAATATTGAGATCTTGGTTTGGGACCTGGAAGGAGGGTTTTTATGAAAAATAGTATAATTTTTAAAGTGCTTATTATTATGATGATTATATCAAATGCTTACCCCAGACTGGCCTATGCCTATCTGGATCCTGCTACGGGCAGCATGGTTATTCAGGCGGTCATAGCTGTTGTGGCGGCTGCCAGTGTATCAATCGGTATCTTCTGGCGTCGATTAAAATCATTTTTTGGACGCATATTTGGCAGTAAGGAAGGGAAAGAGCATGACGCAAATGACAACTAATTCCGGGTCGTTCAGGGATCCTTTCGGATGTATTTTAACCAAAGACGGAGAGATTTACAGGAGCATCTTTCCGCCGGGGGTCGAAGATTTCAAGGCCGCACGGGACGCCGGTGTCTATGATAAGCTTATAGGCGCTAACCTTTTGGTATCTCATCAAGAGGTTGCTATAGAGAATTGGGCCCCTGAAGAAACCGTTTATTGCTTAAAACACCCTCGTTTGCCATTTATCAGCTATCCCTGGGAATGGTGTTTTTCCATGCTCAAAGATGCAGCTATTTTACACCTTGAGATTATGGAGGAACTTGTAGCCGATGGTTTCTGGCTGCGGGATGCCAGCGCCTTTAACATCCAGTACGATGGTGAGCGCCTGCGCCTGATCGATACGCTGTCGGTTGGTCAAAGGATTGCAGATAGCCCGTGGGTCGCTTATGGGCAGTTCTGCGGGCATTTTCTTGCTCCCCTTGCTGCGGCCGCGTACCGTGATATTCGCACGCTATCATTGTGGCGAAATTACATTGACGGTTATCCTCTTGATCTTGCAAGCGGTATGCTTCCGCTTGGCAAGCGGTTACGGCCAGGCCTGCTGATGCACCTTACATTGCATTCACGCGCGCAGATAATGGCGGATCGTAAGGAAGATATCGGGAAGGGTGACCGTAGTGCAGGAAAGCCGAAAGTCAGTGACCGCGGGTTGATCGGACTGATAAATTCACTGAGAAAAACCGTTAAAGGCATAAATTGGAAACGTTCTTCCGAGATCTGGGAAGGGTATCAGGAAATTCGAACTTACCAGGACGAGGATGTTGCAAAAAAGTCAGAATATGTTGATAATGTGGTAAAGCGCCTGGAGCCTGAGATGGTATGGGATTTAGGGGCAAATACAGGTGAATTTTCATTGATTGCGGCATCGGAAGGTGCTTTTGTTGTAAGTATTGACGGTGATCCAGCCTGCACCGAGTTCCTTTATCAACACATTTCGCGTTCAGATTCAATAAAAAATATTCTTCCTTTGACAATGGATCTGGCGAATCCTTCGCCCGCACTTGGCTGGGATAGTCGTGAACGCCTGAGTCTGCGTGAACGTGGTCCTGCGGATTTGGTGCTTGCCCTGGCTTTAATCCATCATTTGGTATTATCGGCTTATGTGCCCATGCCTTTGATAGCGCAATGGTTTGGCGGTCTTGGAAACCATTTGCTCGTTGAGTTTGTCCCTCCTAGCGACCCGATGGTGAAAAAACTCTTAGCCAACCGCGGCGAGGAACACCTTCCTTACAGCCTTGATGTATTTCAATCCGATTTCGGGAATGTTTTTAATTTTATTGATCAAATAAGCCTGAAGAACGGTCGGATATTGTTTCTCTGTGAGCGAAAAAAGAAATAGATCAACTAACCCGGCAAAACTGATTCCATTTTAATGCTTTTCAACTCCCATATCTACCTGTTTATATTTTTGCCTTTGTCCGTGATTCTCTATTTTCAGTTGAATCACTCACGGTTTGAATTTCCTGCAAAGGCCTTCTTAATTGTTGCCAATTTGTTTTTTTATGCATGGGGTGATATAGAGCATCTTCCAATACTGATTATTTCCGTGGTATTCAACTTTGGTGTGGGCAGATTGATAGACCCTCTCCAGGCTCGGCCAGACAACAGCCACCGGAAGTTTCTCCTTATCCTTGGAGTCAGCGTAAATATTGGATTACTTTGTTTTTTTAAATATACGGATTTTTTTATTGACAATCTTAATCTGATAACAGGCTTGCAGATCAAATCGCCGGGGTTCTCATTTCCGCTGGCCATTTCCTTTTTTACTTTTGTGCAGATTGCCTATCTCGTGGATCGTTACCGGGGGGAGGCTGAAAAGGACAACTTCGTAAATTATACGCTTTTTGCGACATTTTTCCCCCAGCTTCTTTCCGGTCCCATTGTCCGCCACAAGGAAATGAAGGCACAATATGCAGGACAAAAAGAAAGAGTTATCAACTGGGAAAACATCTATGCCGGGTTGATTATCTTTTCCATGGGCCTTTTTAAAAAAGTCTTTGTTGCAGATACATTGGCTGCATGGGTTTCCGCCGGGTTTGCTCAGGCCGGGTCTTTGAACATGGTGGAAGCCTGGGCGGCAAGCTTGAGTTTTACTTTGCAGATTTATTATGATTTTTCCGGATACACCGACATGGCTATCGGTTCGGCCCTTTTTTTGAATATCAGGCTCCCCCGGAATTTCAATTCTCCCTACAAGGCATTAAATATTCAGGATTTCTGGCGGCGATGGCATATGACATTATCCGGATGGCTCCGGGATTATCTTTTTATCCCGCTTGGAGGAAGCCGTTGCGGCAGGTTCAACACATACCGCAATATTATGATTACTTTTATTTTATGCGGTCTCTGGCACGGGGCAGGATGGACTTTTATATTCTGGGGATTATTACACGGCATGGCGCTTGCAACATATCGGGTTTGGTCTCGTGTCGGCATTAAAATGCCTGGATTTTTGGCCTGGCTCCTGACTTTTCTTTTTTTAAACGTGAGCTGGATATTTTTCCGTGCCCCGAATTTTCAGACAGCCCTGGAAGTTGTCTCAGGGATGACTGATGTCAGTACTTTACATTCTTTTACAGGTCTAAAAAATATGTTCACCATGTCCTCATCGATTCTTGACGGCAATATCACTGTAATTTTCACCTGGATTTTTATTTCTCTGGGCATGGCTGCCATTTTTAGAAATTCAAATCAGTGGGTTGAAGATGTTAAGCCGGCTTTTAGATGGGCTTTTGTCGCTGTAATATTGTTGCTGCTCGGCTTGCCGGACTTTCAGCAGCCCAGTGAATTCATCTATTTCAATTTTTAAAATAAAAACGTCTGATGCGGTTACTTAAATCTAAAAAATGTGTATTAGTGATCCTGGCTACAGTATGTGTTTTTTGTCTCCTGTCTGCTTTATGCATATTTACCTGTTATTTTGCTCCGAGGCGGGAGACAGTCTGGGTAGATGATTTATACAAAAGGAAGGAAGCCTATTCCAAATCCATTAAGGGGTCTAAAATTGTAATTGTTGCAGGAAGCAGCGGGCTTTACGGCATCAGCGCCGAGCAGATAGAGAAGCATTTCAATATACCGACTGTTAATTTTGCCACCCACGCTGCTCTTATGGATTATTATCTTTTCCGTGCGCAAAAGAATCTTAATAACGGGGATCTTGTAATTCTGGCTCCGGAATATCATCAATACTTTGCCATTTCTCCAATGTCTGATATTAAAGCCGATTATATCGTCAATTTTGACAAACCCTATGCAAAATCACTTCCTCTGGCACAGAAATTAAGCCTTATGAAGACATATGCCTATCCATGGAAAATAATAAAAAATGAAACTTCGTATTTCAGAGCCATTTACAGGAACATGATCAGAACGGGCGGGCCTGATGCCAGGAACTTAAATAGAAATGGAGATGAAACAAGCAATATCGGAAGTAAAGAAAAACAGTATAAACAAGTTATTATCCCGAATAAGTTTGATCCGGATAGATATGTAGTGAAAAAAATATCCGAATTCATTGAATGGTGCAAAAGGGAGAATATCAAAGTTATGCTGACCTGGCCGGGTACGATTACGAACATATCAAATAAAGAGCGTAGCAATATAGTTATCCATTCTGTAGTTGTTTTAATGTCAAATGCGGGGGCTGAGATTGTTGGTGAGCCTGAGGATTTTTTTGTTCCGGCAAACTATCTGTATAACACGATTTATCATTTAAATAGTGAAGGCGTTGCCTGGCGGACATCATTGTTGATAGACCTGCTGGAAAAAAATCAAACATTTGTCCGATGGAAAGAAAACAATAACGGGGATTTCAAAATGAAGGCCCCGGAGATATCGCCCAGGGAAATGCCCGATATCTGCTATAATGGAGGCATGGAACAGTCATCCGATAATAGTATTTCAGGCTGGATGGCTGCAGTTGGAGATAAAAACAATCCCCTGGGGATTGCAGAGTGGGATAATTCATGCGCACATACCGGCAGGTATTCTTTGAGGTTAGAAAATACCAGCGGCAATCATATCCGGTGGAGAGGCGAGAAAATTGCCTTGCCTCAAAAAATCAGGGGTATTAAGGTTAATGCCTGGAGCAGGGCCAGAGATATCAATGAAAAAGCTGTTTACTGTGTCAGCATGAAGGTGTATTTTAAAGATGGTTCTTTCAAATTGGAATCCCTTGGGCTTCATTTTTCTAAAGGCACACACGACTGGGAGGAAGTAAAGTCGGTTATTTATTTTGACAAAGAAGCAGCAGCCGTTACACCTTATCTTATCCTTTATTCAACAAAAGGGACCGCTTGGTTTGATGATATAAGCATCAGAATAAATGAAAAGCGGTAATATTTTTATGCCTGAATTCGGGTTCCTGTCTCATAAGTAGGGCTTCCTGAACAATAAAAAAGCCAGTTCATAAAAAGCATCTGACAGTGCACCATTTTCTTCAATTAGATAACCGGGGACGCCCTAAATTTCTAAGCCAGACATAAACCCCCACAAGGAAGGGTTCAAACCTGATAATCAGATTGTCAGTGAATGCCCACATGAACTGCAGGAAAAATTGAACAGCCCTGGAATAGGACTCTGCTCCGGCAATGCTAAGCTGATGGCAAATCTTGAGGCAGGAAAAAAAATAGACGTAGAGGAGATGGACAAAAATCAGTATTAAACATGCTTCAATTATAGCTTTTTTTCGCCATTTGAATGCGGTAAGCAGGCTGACTGCCAGTGCAAAGGTGAGAGGAACATTGAAGGAGTAATTGGAAACGGATATTTTGATGTCCAGAAGGAGATCGCCTAATCTGCCTTCTTTTATAACCACGCGTGAAAAGGTTATTGTAGCCAGATCCTTACCCTGTTGGATTTTATCAACCTTCACGCCAGTTGTCCATGCGGCCAACCTGGTGCCCACCTGCGTCAGCGCTACCCCGTAATAGGGTTTTATCTGGATCCAGAGAACCAGAAAAATAATATAGCTGACAAAAAATACCAGGAACCCAATAATAATCCTATTCCTGTTTCGCATAGTTTAACCAGAATAAGAAAAGGACAAGGGCAACAGCGATCATCATACCCTGGGCAATGTAAATGTGAAAATAGTGGAAATATTGCTTAAAATAGAACCCAACAAGACCAAGTCCAGCTATTCTCAGGACGTTGATGATCTGAATTATAACAAATCCTGCTGTTATACCTATCAGTTTCTTCTGTTTAGTGGCAGGAAAAGATAGAATAGCTACGGAATAGATCAAAAAAGCCTCCAGACCGTTGCAGCCGAATAGAACGTTCAAGGCAATGCCTTTCAGATTTATGACCGAACCGCTGATGCTCTGCACAATTCCAAAGGGTTTGAGGATCAATGCGCTTAAATAGATAATCATCCTGGTGTAAATCCCGTTTATATCTAAAATTTCTTTAACGGATTCAAGGCCCAGCAAAAGCAGGGACAGGCCCATAAGAATGATATAAGTTGCTATGAATTTCCAGATCAGCGGATTTTTAGAAGGGGGAGCAACTTTTTTTGCCATGAGATCTGATGCCTTTCCATTGCCGACATTAGCATTTATCAATGATCCATGTTGGATTCACATAAAGCTCTTTATCGGATTTTTGGAGAAATTGTGAGAAAAAGGGCAAAGATGTTAAAAATATCCAAACGGCAAAAAAATATAAGATAAAGTGATATGTGTGTCAAGCACAAAACCAACCGGCTGAAGGGATTCCGAAGACTTCGCCTGCTGTGCCCCGTTCCGCGTCAGGGCGCTGGGAAGGGAAAATAAACAGAGATCGTTTATGGTTTCTTTTGCGATTGTAATACCGAACCTCAACCAGAGTCATTTTCTGGCATCCGCCCTGGAGAGCCTGAGACACCAGTCTGTTCCATTCGAACTTGCTGTTATGGATGGAGGTTCTTCAGACGGGTTTCACAGGATTATTGAGCCATACAGGGATATAATTACCCATTTGAGGTCAGGTCCGGACAATGGTCAGGCGGCTGCTATTCGTGAGGGTATAGAACACATCTCAGGTGATATTATCGCATGGCTGAATGCGGACGATTATTATTTCCCCGGGGCCCTTGATAAGGTCGCTTCGTATTTTGAAAACGCCCCTGAATTAGATGTGGTATACGGCGATGCTATCCATGTTTCGCCGGAAGGCTTTTTTTTAATGTACTTTCCGGCCATCCAGGCATATAATGCGAAAGCTCTGCCGGGATCTTGTTTTATTTGCCAACCGGCCTGTTTTGTAAGGCGAAGGGCATATGAAAAGACAGGAGGAATTGACTCTACCCTCAATTATACGATGGACTGGGATTTGTGGTGCCGGCTGTCAAAGGAAGGGGCTAATTTCAGGTATTTTAATGATGTGCTTGTCGCTGTCAGATATCACCCTGACACAAAGACCTTGAGCAGAGACCGGAAGCGATACAGGGAGATTTATGTTATCGCTCAAAAGTACGGCCACAGGTATTTACCATTGTCATTGCTGGGATTTTATTATTTCGATCTTTCAGCAAAGGCGGTTAGGAGTATTCCTGAAAATATTGCTTTTTTGGCTCTGAGGTTTTTGAGATATTTAAAGAAAAGATTTTTTGCCATATTCTGTATTAAAAGTGAAACAAGCAGTAATCTCTACGGCTTTAGACGCTGGGAGTCAAGAGCAGAAGGCCGTTGCACAATACAAATGCCATGGTATGAAAAGCAGGATTGGAAAAGGCTTCGATTAGATGTATATCCCAAAAATGCTGAATACAGAATAATTATCAACGATGATAATGAGGTTGTTTCTTCAGCTGTTCAGGGTCATCTCTTGATAGACATGCCAAATACAGACCAGCCGTACAGGAAAATCTCAATTGAATGTTTATCATCTTTTAAATGGAGACTGCTGAAGTTTTCCTGCGAATTTAAATAGAACATGACTGCAGGCTTAGTAAAAAGTCAAATTTGCGAGTTGCGCCTTACCCGCTTTGCGCCTGGCGCTTTTTTAAAACCCGTCCGGGATCTTACTTTTTACGGGATTATTATAGTCAGATAACAGGTACAGGTGAGTGGAAGCTGAAAGCTCGAAGCTGAAAGCTGAAAGCTCGAAGCTGAAAGCTGAAAGTTCAAAGCTGAAAGTTCAAAGCTCAAAGCTGAAAGCTCAAGGGGCAAAGTCTGAGGAAACAGATCAGATAAGCGAAATAGAAGCTGAAAGTCTAAAGTTTACCCTGCCAGAGGCGGGGCTGGGCTGATAACTAAACAAAACAGACAAGGGAATAATAATTATGAAAACAGCACTTATAACGGGAGTTACCGGCCAGGATGGGGCCTTTTTAGCCGATTTTCTGTTAAAAAAGGGATATTCGGTTCATGGCATAAAACGCCGTTCCTCGTCTTTTAACACGAGCAGGGTTGATCACCTTTACAAGGATATACATGAAGCAGACGTTCGTTTTTTAATGCACTACGGCGATTTGACTGATGCCACCAACCTGATACGCATAATACAGGAGATAAAGCCTGATGAGATTTATAACCTGGCCGCACAGAGTCATGTCCAGGTATCATTTGAAACACCTGAATATACGGCAAATTCAGACGCATTAGGAACACTGCGTCTTCTTGAAGCGATCAGAATATTAAAGCTTGAAGAAAAAACAAGATTTTATCAGGCATCAACGAGCGAACTTTATGGGAAGGTTCAGGAAATTCCACAGAGAGAAAGTACCCCCTTCTATCCGCGCAGCCCATATGCGGCGGCCAAGCTTTATGCCTATTGGATAACGGTGAATTACAGGGAAGCCTATAATATATTCGCATGTAACGGGATACTTTTTAACCATGAGTCGCCTCTAAGAGGTGAGACATTCGTAACTCGAAAGATTACCAGGGCTATAGCGCGCATAAAACTTGGCCT
>JAFGMQ010000221.1 GCA_016927455.1 Deltaproteobacteria bacterium | reverse complement strand
CGCTCCCTCTCAGGGTGATTATTTTCAGGCCACAAGAGGAGGCGGACACGGAGATTACCGGACTATTGTCCTTGCGCCTCACTCTGTCCAGGAATTGTCAGATCTTACAGGCAAGGCGTTTGAATATGCGGACAGGTACCGGACGCCCGTTCTCATGCTTGCTGACGGAATGATGGGTCAGATGTTCGAGCCTGTCGAATTTGCAGATCCTGTTGATCTGAATAAACTGCCCCCAAAAAACTGGAAACTGGATGGTGCCGAGGGAAGGCCCAGCCGCTTTATTCGATCACTGCTGCTTGATCCCGCTATGGAGGAAGAACTCAACTGGAAACTCGAAAGAAAATATCAGGCAATTACAAGAGAAATCGCAAGGTCTGAGTCATATCTGACCGAGGATGCCGATCTGGTTGTAATGGCATACGGAACCGCTGCGAGAATCGCGAAGGGAGCAGTAAAAAGAGTCCGCAGTCTGGGTCTTAAGGTCGGACTTTTGCGTCCTGTTACACTTTGGCCTTTTCCAAAACAGGCCGTGGTGGAAGTAAGCAGATCAGTCAGGGACTTCCTTGTCTTTGAAATGAACACCGGCCAAATGGTGGAAGACGTAAAGCTTTCTTTAGAAGGAAGAAGCGACGTGCATTTTTACGGGCGCCCTGGAGGGACTGTCTCAACTCCTGATGAAATCGCCAAGGTAATCAGCAGTATCTATCATCGCCAGAATATAAAAGAGGGCCAAAATGTATAAGAAGGTTTTTCAGAGACCGAAATATTTAAAAAATGCAGTTTATCATTATTGCCCGGGTTGCGGACACAGCATTATTCATCGTCTGCTGGCGGAAGTTTTCGAAGAACTGGGCATCGGTGAAAAAGCAATAGGGGTGCCGCCTGCCGGCTGTGCAGTTCTGGCTTATTACTACCTTGATGTTGATATGGGTGAGGCGCCTCACGGAAGGGCTGCAGCAGTAGCTACGGGTATAAAACGCATGCTTCCCGACAGGATAGTCTTTTCATATCAGGGCGATGGCGATATAGCAGCCATAGGAACAGCCGAGACCATTCATGCGGCTAACAGGGGTGAAAATGTTACTGTCATTTTTGTAAATAACGGTGTCTACGGAATGACGGGCGGTCAAATGGCCCCGACAACAATTTCCGGTCAAAACTCAACTACTACACCGGGGGGAAGAGATACCTCTCGAGACGGTTTCCCAATCGATCTCAGTCAAATGCTGGCGATCGCGAATGGAAGCGCTTATATTGAGCGTACTTCTGTTACATCCCCGAAGAATATAAGGCAAACAAAAAGGGCTATTACCAAAGCGTTCAAAACCCAGATGGATGGCCTTGGTTTCTCTCTTGTGGAAATTTTATCCCCATGCCCTACAAACTGGAAACTGTCGCCTGTTGATTCCTGCAAATGGATAGAGGAAGTTGTTACAAAGACTTATCCCCTGAAGGTCATAAAAGATATTACAGGGAAAGGCGATGATTCAATCTCAACTGATGAAGACAGTTGAAGATTTAATGACCTTTTTTCCCTGCCTGCCCTGTTGCCAGGCTCAGGAATATAAGGCTCCATGATCTTCTACTTCAGTTAAATTTTGTCAATTTTTAGTAAGGAATGTTCTTGTTATGACAAAAAAAACAGTATTTTCCGGATTCGGGGGACAGGGAGTCCTCATGATGGGGCTGGTCCTTGCGGTATCGGCCATGAAGGAAGGTAAAAATGTAACCGATCTCCCTGCATATGGTGCGGAAATGCGAGGGGGCACGGCAAACTGCACAGTTGTCATCTCGGATCAGGAAATTTTTTCGCCTGTATCCTCATCCCCCGATTATGCAGTTTTGATGAATAACCCTTCCCTGATAAAATATGAAGGAATGATAAAAAGAGGAGGAATCGTCTTTCTAAATTCCAGCCTTGTAGATTTGGAGATTACAAGAGATGATCTGGAAGTCATAAAAATACCCCTCAATGATATCGCAAAGGAATTGAAAAGCGACCGTACAATTAACATGATAATGCTTGGCGCCTTTGTTACAAAGACAGGCATAACAACGCTCGACTCTATTATGGATGGACTGGCTGAAATTGTTAAGGATAAGAAGGCCTCTGTCATGAAGTTGAACCGAATCGGTCTGGAAAGGGGCGCTGAATACGTCTTAAAAGGAGCGTGAAAATGAAAACAGTTAAACAAATAGACCTGCTGCTGAAAAATGAACCCGGCACCCTGTCATCAGTCAGCGAGTTGCTTGGATCAAACGGAATAAATATTATCGCCTTCTATGTAACAACCACAAAAGAAGAAGGCAGACTGCATTTTGTCGCCAATGATCCGGACAAAGCCATCAATGTGCTTAGAACAGCCTCTTATGAGATATTTGTAAAAGAAGTAATAGCCTGCGAAACTCCAAATCATCCGGGAGGTATGAATGCTGTTTTAAAGCCTCTCAAGTCAGCCGGTATTAATGTGGACTATATCTATCCATGTATTGGAACAGGGGCTATTACGGTTCTCATCATAGGGGTAGGCCCTGTTCAGAAGGCATTGGAGATCATGCATGATAACTGGATCAGGGTAATAGGCGACGAACTCTATCATACATAAAATCAATCATTTCCATCCTGCCCGCCTGAAAGTGTCTATGACGAGCAGGATATGGAACCCTTCTGAAGCTCGATATTGCTGAGCAGTTATCGTGCCATAACACCGCCATCTACAGTAATAATCTCACCGGTAATAAAATCTGAAAGGCGTGAACAGAGGAATAAAACGGTGCCGACTATGTCGTCGGTTTCGGCAATCCGTCCCATGGGGATATCCCTGGTAATCTCTGACAACATGGCTTCATTGCCCCAGAAAGGTTTGCTGAACTTTGTTCTGATGACATAGGGGGCTATTGCATTCACGTTGATATTGTCCTTTGCATGCTCAAGGGCTAAGACCTTTGTAAACATTTCAAGAGCCGCCTTTGAAATGCAGTATATCCCCATGCCTGCTGCAGCCTTTTTTGCCGCAATAGAACTTATATTTATTATTTTTCCCCCTCCTGCTTTTCTCATCAATTTGACAGCCTGGCCTGAACAAAGATATGCACTCTTCAAATTGGTGTCTATAATCTTATCCCACACCCCTTCTTCAGCATCAAGTGTTGAAGGAGTAAACATGTTAATCCCCACGTTGTTTACAAGTATGTCCAGCCTGCCAAAACGTGTTTCAACTTCCCTGTAAAAAGCATTGACCTGATCAGAAATGCTGACATCCGCAACCCTGGCCAAAGCATCTGCACCTAACTTCTGAAAATCCTCCATCGCTTCATCAAGGTTTTCCTGTTTTTTGGCACAAACAGCCACTTTAACTCCCTGCCTGGCCATGGCAATTCCGATTGCCCTGCCCAGTCCCCGGGCACCGCCGGTTATAACCGCTACCTTTCCTGATAAATCCAATCCAATTTCAGACATCATTACCTCCTGAAAACAGTATAATAGAACATACAACACCTTATAAGTTTCGAAAAAACCTGTAAAAGCACAGGGCACAAGCTCTGTCAGCCCTGATGGATGATTCTTGCCTACCATCAGCCAAGAAGTCAACCGGAATATTTCAAAAAAATACCGGGCAAACCGAATCTCCTTGCAAAAAACCTTCAGGAATTATATATGATGCAGGTTGTAGAATTACTATTAAAACAACCTGGCTTATTTCATAGGCAGGTAAACTCTATTAATAAACTTTCGATCCTACTGGAAAACTGCATCAATGCTCAGGACAAAACTTTTCAAAGCCTTTGCAGTCTTGATCTTATCTTTTGCGATACTGTCGGCATTCATAAGCGTCCAGCTTATAAAAAACCGGGTTATCAAGGAAGCCCAGACACAACTGGTACTGGATTTAAGCACTGCCCAGAGTGTTCAGAATGCCGTACTGCGAGAAATGGAATCAACTCTCAAAATTGCAGCCGGCAAGGAAGTGATCGTTGATGCATGTTTTTATAACAAATGGCCTAACCAGGAAGTTCAAAACAGGCTTGAAAAAATCCGTGTAGCTCTGGGGCTGGATTTTCTTGGGATTGTGTCTCCTGAAGGCCAGGTTGTTGTCCGCGCCGCACCTCCCTACAACACCGGTGACTATCGAATTTCCGATCCGGCAATTACCCTTTCCCTTGAGGGTCACCCTGTTACATGCATGACCCTGATGTCAAATAAAGAGATAGAACTTGAGCATGAAGTCTTATCTGAAAAGGCATTTATAGTCCTTGAAGATACTCCTCATGCAAGGCCGACTCCAAAAACGGATGAGTCAAGGGCCATGGTTATGATCGGGGCTGTTCCTGTAAAACAGGGCAACATGATTGTGGGCAGCTTATACGGCGGGATCATGCTCAACAGGAACCATGTCCTGGTCGACCAGATACATAATATTGTTTTCATGGACAAAAAATATGGCAACGCTGAAATAGGCACTGTTACTATTTTTCTAAATGATACCCGAGTCGCTACTACCGTGAGGCTCGCCAACGGCAATAGGGCTATAGGGACGAGAGTTTCCAAGGAAGTCGCCGATCGTGTGCTTGATAACGGTAGCCGATGGGAAGGCAGGGCCTTTGTAGTCAGTGACTGGTACCTGACCATATATGACCCGATCCGGGACTGTCAGGGAAAAATTATCGGTATGCTTTACCTCGGTATACTTGAACGGCCTTTTACAGATTTGATAAGGAATACTATCTTCAGATACGCGATACTGTCTGTTTTTCTGTTGGTTGTTGCATTGATGCTGGCCTTTTTCCTTTCATCACGGCTGACAAAACCTCTCCTGCGGCTCTCCGAAGCTGCTCAGAAGATGCAGAAAGGAGAACGCCCGGTTCCTGTCAAGTCGGATAATGCCTCAAAAGAGACAGAAACTTTGATTCAGGCATTTAATGAAATGGCCAAGAATCTTTCCGAACGTGAAAAGACACTTGAAGAAGCAAAGCTCAACATGGAAGAAGCAAATCTTTTATTAAAAAATTTGAACCGCAGTTATATGGAAGCTGTCGGATTCATTTCTCATGAACTGAAAAGTCCTCTTTCAAGTATCATGAATTACGTCTACCTTGTGAGCGAGCAGAAGATGGGGCCATTGACTGATAAACAGCAGAAGGCAATGAAGAATATTGACGGAAATGTCCGCCTCATCGTTGAAATGGTAAGGCACTACCTGAATCTTTCACGCATAGAAAACGGAGAACTGGACCCGGTTTTTACGCGAGTTATAATTAATGAAGAAGTTCTTGTTCCACTGCTTGATTCATTTGAGGCTGCCGCATGGGAATACAACATAAACCTTGTGAACAATATTGGAAATGACATAATTGTAAAAGCTGATTTAAACATGACGCGGGAAATTTTTGAAAACCTTATCGGCAATGCTATCAAATACGGCAGAGAGGGCGGCAAGATAAGCATAAATGCAAGATCTGAAGGAGATTTTGTGCAATTCAGCGTATTTAATGAAGGCGAAGGTATTCCTCCCAGAAGGATGAAAGATCTTTTTCAGAAATTTTCCCGTCTGGAAACAGATAAGGCTGATACAAAACGAAAAGGAACCGGACTTGGGCTTTTCATCACAAAGACAATTGTGGAGGCACACGGCGGCAGTATTAAGGTTGAATCAAAACATCATGAGTGGGCCAATTTCATATTTACCCTGCCGGCATATAAGGATGAAGAATAAAAACAGAAACAGTGCATGAAATACAACCTGATGGTTTTTCAAATTCAAAAAGGGTATAAATTATAACCTGAGATTTTTTTGTATTTCGAGGATTATAATTCCAAGCCAACAGATCTGAAAGCCACAAAAACAGCAGTTTATTTCGGCACCTAACATTTACAGGAGTGAAAACATGGCAACGCCACTGGAAATCATTAAAAAGAAAAGGGCTCAGGCCATACATAGAATTATTGAAAAGGGATATCTTACCACAAGAGTATACGTAGGAATGGCTACCTGTGAAATCGCCGCAGGCTCTCAGGAGGTCATGGCTGTTTTTGAGAAGGCTGTCAGGGATGGTCAAATAAAGAATGTATATTTGAGTCAGAAAGGGTGTGCGGGAAGGTGCAATCTTGAACCCATGGTTGAGATAATCGAAGAGGGAAAGATACCGGTAAAATATCAGAAAGTCTCACCTGATAAAGCACGCGACATAATCGACCGTCACCTCATTAACGGAAAAGTTATTGAAGAATGGGTAATCCAATAGACCACTGGAGAAATAATAATGAAAGAAAATAACGAAAAATATGTCATCACCCTGTGTTACGGACCTACCTGCCTGAGCAGGGGAGCTGTTCAGATCAGAGAGGCACTGGATAATGAAATAGCACGCCGCGGGCTGTCTGAACGAGTCAGGATAGCACTTTCAGGCTGTCTTGGCTTATCAGATCAGGGGCCTATACTGATTGTAAATCCCGGCTTCTCGGTTTTCGGAAATGTTTCAGCCAATGACATCCCGGAATTAGTCGAAGAACATATTTTAAATGATCGTCCCCTTGCTCGGCTTGCAATACAGGCGGATCACCTTTTCAACCGCTTCTACAGGATATTCGGGGATGTTAATTTTTTTGGCAAACAGATGAGAATAACGCTGAGAAACTGCGGCATTATCGATCCGGAAAGTCTTGATGACTATCTTTCCCTTAGAG
Source organism: Deltaproteobacteria bacterium (assembly GCA_016927455.1). GTDB lineage: Bacteria > Desulfobacterota > DSM-4660 > Desulfatiglandales > Desulfatiglandaceae > JAFGMQ01. Next base: position 6,333 of record JAFGMQ010000221.1, on the reverse strand, counting down.
GATATGAGGCCCTGGCAAAGGTGCTTACCTCAATGTCACGGCAGGATGTTATTGATGAAGTCAAGAAATCCGGATTGCGCGGAAGGGGTGGGGCGGGTTTTCCGACCGGCATAAAATGGGATTTTGCAGCAAAGGAGCAAAACGATGTAAAATACGTCATATGCAATGCAGACGAAGGTGATCCCGGTGCATTCATGGACAGGAGTGCAATAGAGGGGGATCCCCATACAATCCTGGAAGGCATGGCAATTGGCGGTTATGCTATAGGGGCAGTCAAGGGCTTCATCTATATAAGGGCCGAATACCCCCTCGCCATTGACAGGTTGGAGAAGGCAATAGCAGATGCAAAGAAAGAGGGCTTCTTAGGAAAGAACATCTTAGGGTCAGATTTTTCATTTGACATTGAAATAAGGCTTGGGGCAGGCGCATTCGTATGCGGTGAAGAAACAGCCCTAATGCATTCAATAGAAGGGCAGCGCGGGATCCCGACTCCAAAACCGCCATTCCCTGCAGTTGAAGGCGTTTTTAAAAAACCCACTATAATAAATAATGTTGAGACATGGGCAAATATACCCGTGGTTATTCTTGATGGAGGTGAATGGTTCAGTTCAATAGGTACTGAAACAAGCAAGGGCACAAAGGTCTTCGCCCTGGCTGGTAATGTCAGAAACACAGGCCTTGTTGAAGTCCCTATGGGAACAACCCTCAGGGAAATTGTCTATGATATAGGTGGAGGGATACCTAACAATAAAAAATTCAAATCAGTTCAGACGGGTGGCCCTTCAGGAGGCTGCCTGCCGGAACAATATCTTGATACACAAATAGATTATGAATCACTGGCCAGGGCCGGATCAATTATGGGTTCAGGCGGAATGATAGTTGTTGACGAAAACACCTGCATGGTAGATATGGCCAAATATTTCCTGGAGTTTACCCAGGATGAATCATGTGGAAAATGTACTCCCTGCCGGGAGGGTATAGGCAGAATGCATGAAATTCTCCTGCGGATTACAAAAGGAGAAGGCAAACTTGAGGATATTGAAAAGCTGAAATATATTGGACGTCTTATTAAAAGCGCCGCCCTGTGCGGACTGGGACAATCAGCACCAAATCCGGTTCTCTCCACATTACAGTACTTTGAGCATGAATATATTGAACATATTGTTCATAAAAGATGTCCGGCTGGAGTATGCAGTGCGCTTACCGGAGCACCATGCCAGTCAGCCTGCCCTTTGGGCACTGAAGCGTGGCGATACATAGCTCATGTTGAGAGGGGTGAATATGAAAAGGCATATATAGCCCTGAGGGAACCTAATCCGCTTCCTTCCGTATGCGCCAGGGTCTGCAATCATCCATGCGAAAGAAGCTGCCGCGCAGGGCGTGGCGACGGTGAAGCCATATCCATACGCAATCTGAAAAGGTTTGTAACGGATCGCGTTGATCCATCAGTATTTAAGCCTGAAAAGAGCATCCTTGATGAGGAGGAAATAAAAAAAGTTGCAGTTGTCGGTGCCGGCCCTGCCGGACTTAGTGCTGCACACTACCTTTCTCTGAAGGGTTATAAGGTAACAATATTCGATGCTGAAGAAAAGCCCGGAGGCCTTCTTTTAAAAGGAATTCCTTCCTATCGTCTGCCCCGTGATGTATTGAACAGGGACATCGAATTTCTTATGAATGAAAATATAACCTTCAAGGGAAAAACTTTTTTTGGCACTGATATCACTGTCAAGAGTCTTTTTGATACGGGCTTCAATGCTGTTTTTATTGCCATCGGATCTCACCAGAGTTTAAGATTAAAGATCGATGGCGAGGACTTTGAAGGGGTTTATCCTTCAATGTATTTTCTGAGAGGCCATAATCTTGAAAACAAAAACCTGGCAAAAGGTAATGTTGGGGTAATTGGAGGTGGAAATTCTGCAATTGATGCTGCAAGAATTGCAATTCGCCAGGAAGGAGTTGAAAGCGTAAAGATCTTTTACAGACGTACACGTAATGAAATGCCGGCTATAGATGAAGAAATTGAAGCCGCATTGGAAGAAGGCGTGAAACTTGAAACCCTTATTTCGCCTGAGAGGATTGTGTCCGAAAACGGCAGGTTAAAACAAGTTGAATTCATCAGAAATATCCTCGGTGAAAGCGATAAATCAGGAAGGCGAAGACCTCTTCCGGTTATTGGTTCAGACCATCTTGTAGAGATTGATACCCTGATTGTTGCAATCAGCGAAGAACCGGATAAATCAGCTATTGCTCAAGACGGCCTTGAATTGACTGACTGGGGAACTGTCAAGATTGACGCAGATACCCTTGCAACAAGCATCCCTGGAGTATTTGCAGGAGGTGATGTGGTCACCGGGCCCAATACTGTTGTTGATGCAATTGCAGCGGGGAAAAATGCTGCCCTTACCATTGAGCGTTATCTCTGCGGGAGGGATCTCAGACAAACTCCTCAGGTTAATTTACCTGAAATCTATATACCGCAGGCGATCGTTGACGAGGAAGAGGAAACTGTTGAATTCCACAGGCCTGAAACTCCATCTGTAGAAGTTGAATTGCGAAGGAAGAGTTTTATGGAAGTTGAAAAGTCCCTTTCAGTTGAAAATGCAGAACGGGAAGCCAGAAGGTGTCTCAGATGCGACCTGGAATTCACTCAGAAAAAAATATAATCCTATGGCTTTGAATGAAAAACCCAATATGAAAAAATAAGCCCTGAGGTTAATTATGTACTCTTGTCGTTACGGCAAATAATTGGAGGTTATTATGGCTGACGCTGTAAATAGAGATGAAGAAGAAAGAAGATTGAATGAATTAAAGGATTTTATTGAAGATGTCAAAAACAGGGAATTTCCCGATTCCTATCTGATAGCTGTACTTCACAAGGCGCAGAATCTTTATAATTATCTGAGAAAAGATATTATTTATGAAATCGCAACAAGTATGAATATCCCTGTTTCCACTATATGGGGGGTTGCAACTTTTTATCACTACTTTAATCTTGAACCGAGAGGTAAATATGTAATATTTGTTTGTCTCGGTACTGCATGCTATGTTAAAGGCGCTGAAAGGATATTGAATACACTCAGAGAGCAACTTAAAATTGATATTGGCCAGACAACTGATGATATGCTTTTTACACTTCTTGAGACAAGATGTCTCGGTGCATGCGGCATTTCCCCTGTAATGATGGTCAACAACAAGGTTCACAGTCAGCTTACACCAAAGAAAGTGATTGAGATTATTAATAACTACCGAAAGGCATAATAAAGAGGAGTGGCTTGGCATGCCTGAAACCAAAAAGATTCTTCTTGTGGATGACGATAAGTCTTTTGTTGAATCCAATACAGACCTTCTTGAAGCTTACGGTTATGAAATCTTCACCGCCTATGACGGGGCAACTGGTTTTAAGACAGCAATGAAAGAACATCCTGACCTGGTTGTCCTTGATGTAATGATGGCGCATGAAACTGAGGGTTTTGAAGTTGCTCAAAAGATCCGAAAAGAACCTGAGCTGAAAGGCACCAAGATACTCCTTGTCAGCGGAATTACTAAACAGATGAATCTTAACTACAAATTGGAGCCTAACAAATCCTGGCTTCCAGTTGACCGGATAATGGAAAAGCCTATTGATCCGGCCCGTTTTATTGCAGAAGTTGAAAAGCTGTTAGGGTGAATCAACCCCTCAGCCAGGCGACTGCAAATTAGACCAGATTCAACCCCGGCAGCCCGCAGTACTTGGGGCATCTTTCATCGTTTAAGACAAACTGCCGGAAATGCTTTCATCGGCAATTTTCAACAGAAAAGAGGAAAAAATGGCAGATAATAAGATTAAAAAAAGGATACTGATAGTTGATGATGACGTAAGCTTTGTAAGCAGCGTCCAGGAATTATTGGAAAACGAAGGCTACTCAGTCTCAAAGGCATTCAATGGGAATGAGGGGCTTGAACTTGCAAAAAAGGAACCCCCTGATTTGATGATTCTCGACGTTATGATGACTCATAACACTGAAGGCTTCGAGATAAGCAGGGAAATAATAAATATACCTGAACTTAAGCAGATGTACGTTATCCTGCTTACAGGCATTACAAAAGAGATGAATTTGCCCTTTAAGTTTGAGCCAGACGAGACATTGCTGCCTGTAAGCACAGTTTTGGAAAAGCCTGTCGCCCCCGGCAAGCTCCTGAGCGAAATAAAAGAAAGGATAGGCTGAGGGGATTTGACTGGCCGAATTTTTTCAGATGCCGGACCATGCAATTATTCATAAAATACTCAAGTATCACGGAGGAATAAATGGGAAAAAAAATTCTAATTATTGATGATGATCCTGATTTTACAGACTCAACTCGCGGAGTTTTGGAATCTCAGGGATATTCGGTAATTTCAGCCCCCAAGGGTGCAGAAGGCTTTGTCAAGGCCAAGAATGAGTCCCCTGACGGTATCCTTCTGGATGTTATGATAGAAAATGACAGTGCCGGACTTGAAACAGCGAAAAAACTGCGGGATGATCCATCGGTTTCAAAAATCCCTGTCATAATTCTGACAGGGATAAGGGGCGCAGACCAGCTTCTTGCAAGCTATGGACCAGGAGAAACCTGGCCTAACGTTAAAGATGCCCTGGAGAAACCCGTTGACCCTGAACTCCTTCTTAAATTGCTTGAAAAGGTGACAGGGTAGTCTATTTTTATGCTCCTGCATTCAGGATTTGGATGAAGATATGAACAGCAGTTTACTTTTCTTCTTGTTTGTTTTTTATGTATTATGATATAGACTTAGCAGTTTTAAACTTTAGCTAAACGGTAAAATCATTTTTTTAGTTTTCTGCCTGTTATTAATAAATAATCAGAGAAGGATAAATTATGCTTTCAAAAGATACCAAGGCTGAAATAAGCACCCTGCTCACCCGGTATTCTTCTAAAGAATCTGTTCTCATTCCTGCCCTTTATCTGGCACAACAGGAAAACAGCAGTTACCTTTCTCATGAAGACATTGGAGAAGTAGCAGAAATTCTGGGAATAACAAAGAGTAAGGCATTTGGTGTAGCTACATATTACACCATGTTCAATACAAAGCCTGTTGGCAAATATCATCTTCAGGTAGATACAAACATACCGGCAACCCTTATGGGAGCCGGAGAAATAATGGCTCATCTTGAAAAAAGGCTCGATATCAAGGCCGGGGAAACAACCAGTGATGGCATGTTCACGCTTTCAAGTGTTGAAGACCTCGGCTCCTGCGGTACCTGCCCTGTTATACAGGTGAACGATACCTATTATGAAAACATGACAATTGAAAGAGTTGATGAACTTTTGAAGTCGTTGAAAATAGGGGCTCTTCCTGAACGGAAGGATGAATCGTATTTTGGTTCAAAATGCGGCATTCTTTTAAAAAACAGAGGAAAAAAGAATTCTACTGAAATCGGTACATATAAAGAAAGCGGGGGCTATGAAGCCCTTAAAAAAGCCCGTACAATGAAACCGGACGATATCCTGGCTATTGTTAAAGAAGCACTCCTTCGAGGCAGGGGCGGAGCTGGATTCCCTGCAGGCATGAAATGGAGTTTTCTTCCAAAAAGCGATCCCCGGCCAGTATATCTAATCTGTAATGCAGACGAGGGCGAGCCTGGAACTTTTAAAGACCGGCAGATTATGGAATATGATCCTCATCTGTTGATTGAATCTATTGCGATTGCTTCTTATGCTATCGGCTGCAGAACAGCATTCGTTTACATAAGAGGTGAATTCAAGTGGATTTCGGATATCCTTATAAAGGCTGTGGAAGAAGCCAGACAGGAAGGCATGCTTGGTGATCTTGATATTATAATTCACAGGGGAGCAGGATCATATGTTTGCGGTGAGGAAACCGCACTTATCGAATCGCTTGAAGGCAAAAGGGGCAATCCCCGAAAAAAACCGCCCTTCCCTGCCAATGTAGGTCTTTACGGATGCCCCACAATTGTAAATAATGTTGAGACTCTCTCATGTCTGCCATACATAATAGAAAATGGGGTGGAAGAATTCAAAAAAATAGGCGAAGCAGGCAATTTCGGGCCGAAGCTTTTTGGAGTAAGCGGACACGTAAACAGGCCGGGAGTCTATGAATATCCTATTGCCACACTACTCCCTGAAATCCTCGAAGCGGCAGGCGGTATTTCAGGCAATCTGAAAGCTGTTATTGTTGGAGGGCTTTCGGTCCCTATTATGAAGGCTGATGAAATCTCTAATCTGAAAATGGACTACGACGGATGCCTTAACGCAGGAACCATGCTCGGATCAGGAGGTATCATGGTTATGAACGATACTGTTTCAATACCAAAGATAGCTCTTCGTACAATAAAGTTT
>JAFGMQ010000220.1 GCA_016927455.1 Deltaproteobacteria bacterium | reverse complement strand
GGCCTGGTTTTCAGGGCAATGGTCGGCAATAACTGTGTAATTGAGCCGGGCTGCATCCTTATGGGCGTTACTGTTGCAGACGGGCGGTATGTGCCGGCAGGAACCGTATTAAGGGATCAGAATGCTGCAGACAGCCTGCCTGAGATAACCGGTGATTATCCATTAAAGGATCTGAATAAGGGAGTGGTTCACGTCAATACGAGCCTTGCTGACGGGTATGGAAAAATACGTTTAGGTAATGGGTTATAGGTAATGGGTTATGGGGTATGGGTTATAGGGCATAGGTTTTCCCATTACCCATTACCCATAACCTATTACCTGATTCTTATACTGTTCTTTCAGCCTTGATCTACTGTACATTTAACACAAGGCTTATGTAAACGACCTCAATATCCCCTCCAGGACTCCGCCTGCAATCGCCAGTGCCTTTTCGGATATTGTAAAGCAGTATTCTGTTTTGCCGCGGGGATCCACATCGCCGATTTTGAGTCCTTTGGAAACGCTTATCCCGGGCCGTACAAGTCCCCTGAGGACACCGCCAATTAACGTCTTCACTGGCATTTCATTTACAAATCCGACAGTATCTCCTTTTTTGACGGACGCCCCTATATCCATTGTATTATTGAATATACCGTCTGCCGGAGACCGGAGAACGCGGTCTGAGGTTATTCCCTCAACCGGGCCGGGCACGCCTGTATCCGGTTCTGCTGAACCTTCGGCCACTACACGCCCGAGGTTGTGACCCCTGTTGGTTTCTATCACAAGATGAGCGTCCCTGCCTGCAACAAAGCCCGGGCCGAGGGCAATTACAAGCGGTGCATGGTTTATGGAAGTGCCGGTATTTCTCTTGGCAATAGTAGCATCTATCAGTATATCAGGTGATGTTTCATGTCTGGAATTATTCTCCGGATCAATTATGACGGGTATCATGCCCCGACCCCAGACATCAGGGATCTCGCATGGACTGTTAACGAGTGCGGCTTCGACACCTTCAACCACAGCCTTTCCGTCATAAACCGCCTCGCAGAATGCCACCTTCCGCCTGACAGCCATTGGTCTTTCTATCTCAATAATATATACCCTGAATCCGCATTGATAGAGCCTCCACGCAACGCCTGAAGCAATATCCCCGCCGCCTTTTATGCAGATAACGAAATCTGAGAGGCTGATTTTCTTTTTCATAGGGATGGTTCCATAATACGATTATTCTTGACAGGTTAGTAAAAAGGCGTCATTCCGAAACACGCTGCGGCGTGATGAAGAATCTTAATCCCGCCCAGGCGGGACTAAATTTATTAAGCGTTAAGATTTCTCGTCACTGCGTTCCTCGAAATGACAAAATGGTTGCGTTCCCCGAAATGACACTTGAAACAGCAAGTGATGGTATAAGATCAATACAGTCCTAAATAATCCGTGCCCCGATATAACGTTCCATGTATTCCTCTTCCAGCCCTTCCCTTTCCATTTTGACGGCAAGAGGCAGATAATCCATGATATCCCGGGCCGTAATCCCGTCTTCGCCTTCGTATTCGGCGGCAAGATCGCCTGCAAAACCGTGTATGAAGACCCCCTTCCTCACTGCATCCTGAATTGAAAGTCCCATACCGAACATGGCAGGGATTGTTCCGGCAAGCACATCGCCTGATCCTGCTGTTGCCATCCCCGGATTTCCCGACAGGTTGATATAAACTCTGTCGTCCGGATATCCTGTCAGCGTGTGAGCCCCCTTCAGGACAATTACAGCATTGAGTTCCCTGCATGTGCGCTGAAGGATATCTATCTTATTATTGTCTATCTCGCTGACACTCAGCCCTGTAATGCGCGACATCTCACCCATATGAGGAGTCAGGATTGTCTCCGCTTTTCTCTGTTTTATGATTTCCAGTTCCTCGCACAGGGCAGTTATCCCGTCTCCATCCAGCAGTAATGGCCTTTCAATTTCCAGGGCAAGTTCCCTTACAAGCTTTTTTGTCTCTTCATTGAGTGACAGGCCGGGGCCAAGGACAACCATATCCATCTTTTCAGAGAGTTCGAGCAGTGCCTCCCTGTTTTCAAGTGAGATGCTCCCTGATGCAGTCTCCTTTTGAGGGATAAAAACGATTTCACTTCCCTTGTTTGCAATATATGGGGTCATGGAAGAGGGCAGGGCAAGCCGTGAATAACCTCCCCCGGCCTTAAGGAATGCCATGGCGGAAAAATAAGGCGCACCAAAGTAGCTTGATGATCCTGCGATAAAAAGAACCTCGCCGAGGTCGCCTTTGTGTGCATTCAGGTCTCTCGGCGGAAATACTGCCGGATTGTTGACCTCGATTTTCATGGAATCAAGAGTATACAGGGACGGGGGAAATGAAATGTGGGTTACATAAAGGCTGCCGCACAATTCATATCCGGGGTAAAGCATGTTCCCTATCTTGGGAAGTCCGAATGCCACTGTATAGTCAGCATTTACCGCACAGCCCATTATTTTTCCTGTGTCGCCGTTAACACCTGACGGTATATCCACGCTGAATACCGGTTTACCGCTCTGGTTAATAAGTTCTATTGCGTCACGGTAAATGCCTTCAACATCACGCACGAGTCCTGTTCCGAAGATTGCATCCACAATGCCGTCACAATGAAGGACATCCATCAATATAGTTTCAATGGAATTAACCTCCATTATCTCTATGGGAAGGCTGGAGACGATATCAAGGTTCATCCGGGCTGAACCCTTGAACTTTGTGCGGTCACCCAGGATAAGGACTGTAACCTGCCCGCCGTCTGAATGAATTTTCCGCGCAACAACGAATCCATCGCCGCCGTTATTGCCTATGCCGCAAAACACAACGAATTTCCTGTCAATTACACCGAATTTATTAAGGATTATGCTGTATAATGCCTGGCCGGCATTTTCCATCAGCAGTTCATCTTTTATACCGAAATTTTCTATGGCCGTTGCGTCAAGCATTCTCATTTCAGAGACCCTGCTTACTTTCATTGCTGCCTCCATAACAAAAGATACTAATGTAAAAAGCAATACTGACAAGTTCGCAAAAAGTCGTCACACCAGCCCCGCGTCAAGTGCGGGAAAAATTCCAGCCTGTCCCGAATTCCTGTTCGGGGCCGGAGTCCAGGTGCTGCAAACTAATTAAAAACACTGGATTCCGACTGGAGTTTATCCCGCTCTTGATTCGGGGTCGGAATGACGGAAAATGGTATTTTTTGACTTTTTGCGAGTTCATCAATTTTTAAACTTACTTTATTTTAATCCTCCAGACGCGGACAAGGGTTTAATCCGCCAGCCAGCCAAAGGCTGGTAAAAGGCAGACAAGTCCCCGGCCCCTGGGGTGTTCAATGTTTTTCAGGATACCCCGCTGCCTGTCTGGGTGCAACGCACAGGCAGGCTTGCAGCGGTGCAGTTCATTTTTTAATAATTATGGCACAGTCTTTTCCCAGGGATGACAACAGCGATGGATTATTGCCGTAGATTTAGAACAGCATTCCCTGCCTGTCCTTTATTTCATCCCCTCCAACAGTCTCTTCACCAAAAGGAGAAACATTTCCTTTCAAAAGATATCTGTCAAATAAACGGTTGAATTCGGTCCAGGGCCCCTTTTGCCGGTCTGCATCCATAATGCGGCTTATACCAGCTATCTTTGCATCCAGGTCGTCAAGCATACTGAGTGCAAAGGCCTCAAGGAATTTAGGCCTTTTGGGAGATCCGAATTCATACTGGCCGTGGTGGCTCAGCATCATATGTTTCAGGCGTACTGCCAGTTCTTCAGGAAAATTTCTGCATTCCCCTATTTTCCTGTCCAGCATGGCGGAGCCTATAACAATGTGACCCAGCAGTCTGCCTTCATCTGTATAATCTATTGAAAGGTCATACTTCAGTTCTCTTGTCTTTCCTATGTCATGCAGAAAGGCGCCGGCTATAAGCAGATCCCGGTCCAGCTGCGGGTAATGTATTGCAGTTATTGCTGATAAGCGGCAGACGGAAAGCGTATGCTCCAGAAGACCGCCCAGGTAGCTGTGATGAAGATTTTTGGCGGCAGGCGCCTTTTTAAACAGCTCCAAAAAACGCCTGTCGTTAAGGAGTCTGTCAATTAGCGCAATGAGATGCACATTCTTTATCTCCTTCAGGATTTCTCTCAGGGAGGCCATCATCTCCGATGTATCAAAAGGGGATGATTCCATGAAAATTTCCGGGTCGAACTTCCCGTCCTGCAGCTTTAACCCTGAAACCGTTGCCTGAATCTGGTCCCTGTATATTCCCGCAAAACCCTCTATCTCAACAATATCGCCTTCGCTGAACAGATCGGAAAGCCCTTCAACTCCGTCCCATATCTTTGCTTCCAGATCTCCGGTCCGGTCTGATATTGTAATGCTGATAAATGGATTCCCGTTCCTGGTGGTACCGACTCTTTTCTGCTTTACCAGATACGAACCGCTGATGCTGGCTTCCTTTGTAATATCTTTGATCCAAAGATGCGATAATTCTGCTGATTTTGTATTCATAGTATAAAAATATCCTTTTGTTATCCCATCTTG
>JAFGMQ010000219.1 GCA_016927455.1 Deltaproteobacteria bacterium | reverse complement strand
GGGGCAGGAATTTTTTGACAGGATGGACGGGACTTTCAGGATGCCTGTTTTTCTTTAAAGGTCCATGTGATGTGCCTTCAAACGAACAGTCCGGTCAAGCGAAAAAGAGGATTTGAATCAGCCCCGTTTATGGGGATTTGTCTTGACTCAAAAAGGTTGATTCCTAACAATCTTTCCCACCTTTTAATAAATCCGATTCACGAATTATTGCTAAACCTGCTGCCTGCCTGTTTACTTCATGCCTGCCGGCTTTGAGAGGTTGGAAGGCAGGAACAGATAAAGAGCCGGCAAGAAGGAAAACATTGGAATGAATGACAGCCGCCTGTTTTTATGTGCCCCGGTAAATGCACTTGTAGAAGGCATCTATGAACAGAAGATCCCTTTTTCCGAGGTGAAAAAGCACGGAGATTTCGGGCTGGGCACGTTCGACAACCTGGATGGCGAGATGGTCATGCTTGAAGGCAGGATATATCAGATTACCGCTGACGGACTTGCAAGAAGGGTCGACGAAACAACTCTTACACCTTTTTCATGTGTTACATTTTACAGGCCAATAAGCCACGACCGGATTGAAGGTGAACAGGATTATGATGTTTTTCTTGAATCTGTTAAAAGGCTTTTGCCTTCATCAAATATATGTTATGCGATAAGGATTGACGGAGAGTTTGCCTGTATAAAAGCCCGCTCAGTTCCTAAACAGGAGAATTACCGTCCTCTGGCAGAGGTTGCAAAAGACCAGCCGGTCTTTCATTTTTCGGGTATCGAAGGCACACTGGCAGGCTTTTTTACACCTTCATTCATGGGGTCTTTGAATGTGCCCGGGCTGCATCTCCATTTTCTTTCTGCAGACCTCCAGCATGGAGGGCATTTGCTGGAATGCCGGCCTAAAAATATTAGTGTAGGCGTGCAGATTATTCACACCCTGGAGCTGAGATTGCCCATAAGCCTGGATTATCTTACATGGGATTTCAGCAGGGATATAACTCAGGATCTGGACAGGGCTGAAAAATGATAAACCACCTTTTGAGTTTGGTTTTCTGCCGGGCAGAAGATCCTGATAAAGGCTGCAGGGAGGTTACTTATGCCTGAAGGGCGTGTTGCAGAGGTGTTGACACATTTTGGTGAAATACTAAGACACGACATGACTGTCTTTCTGCAGTACAGAAACGATATAGGTGATAACAAGTTTCCATTAAAGATAGTCGGCTGGGCGGCAAGAAGGTTTTTTCTGACTACCTGCCCCTACGAAAACGGTAGGCGTGTCAAGCTTGAGAGCGGGATTCACCACAATATAATATATCTCAGCAGAGGCAGGGTCTACGGCTTTCAATCCCTTCTATACAGGGAGATTCAAACAATGTTTCCCCTGCTCATGTTCGGATACCCCAGCGAGGTGGAATGTGTTGAGCTTCGCAAGGAGCCGAGGTATAAGACCTTCTTTGCGGCAGACATAGGTTCGGAAAGCGAAGGCATCCTTGAAATGTACAAGGGGACTGTCATTAATCTCAGCAAGTCAGGGTGCCTTCTCAAGCTGAACCTCAATACTTCATGGGATGTGGGGCAGGATGTGAATCTCAGCTTTGATATGCCTACTGACAACCGTCATTACAGTCTGCCGAGCATCATACGCCAGGTGAAGCGGGGAGCGGAAAGAGAAGACCTGGGTATTGAATTTCATAGCGCATCCGATGAATTCAAGGCGCAGATTGATGTTGTTTCTTCAGTGGCAGAAGAGGCGCTGTAGAACAGAACGGCAGACTTATTTTGATTCAGGCATGCAGCAGTCTGATCGTGTAAAATCTCATGTTCAAAATCCTTAAGGCCGCCAATTTCATGATTCACCGTCGAGGCATCTGCTGCAGTTCAATGTGATCGAGGACGTGAAAGCAGCCGTGATGCGGCATTGCTTTTTTCTGATTTTATTCTGAATATCCAAAGAATTTAATTTTTTATTGTCAATTGTCCGCTTTTAGGTTTTAATAATCAGGCAGATAATTACAAAGGGCAGATTATTTTCTGTAATAAAACTTCTGATCATTTATAAATGAAACTCTGCTTCATCAGTTTTCATGGTCACGCTTTAACGTGATCGAGAATTTTAACGCATTGATTTATTATGGGCATCTCAGGATTAAAAGAATACTAACCATGCAAGGGGCCGGGCTCGAAATGAAAAATGGCGGTTGCCGAACAGTCTTTTTAAACAGGCGATTAATGAATTCTGGCCGTGGCTGCTCACCCCGCTTCTTTCTGATGCGGATGTGCCTGCAGGTTTTTCTGTTGATTTCCCTGTCCGGTTTATGCCTTTCCGGGTGCAGTAATGAGACGGCCGAGCAGGAGGTTCACGGAAAAAAAGAGATAGTGCGTCAGGCAATAATCCCTCAGCGGGATATTCCTCCGGTAAATGAAGCCAGGATTGAATCCGGAAATCAGTCAGTCAGGGCAGATGAAGGCCCCATGCCCGAAAAAGAGTCTGCTGAACCGCTGACTGATAAGCCCGGGGAAAAGGCCATACAGGTTGAAAAGAGGGAAGGGTATTACAGGACATCCAAAGGCGACAGCCTCTATTCCATTGCAGCGCGTCCGGATATATATGGTGATCCCCTTAAATGGGTCAGCCTTTTTCGGGTTAATTCCGGTGACCTGAAAGGATTTATGGCAGCAGGAGAAGGTTTTCAGCATCAGATTCTCCCTGAAGGGATTGAATTACGGTTCATGACGGAAAAGGATATTGCAGAGAATGCTTCCAGGGCAGGGGAAAACCGCTGGGTTGTAAATGTCATTTCCACTCAGGAGCAGGGCAAGGTTGTCATGCCTGTCATAACTCTTATTAAAAACGGTTATCATGTATACTCTGCCCTTGCCACGGTCAAGGGAGAGAAATGGATAAGGGTCCGGGCAGGATTTTTCAGTGATCGTTCGAAGGCCCTTTCTGAAAAGGCGAAGATGCATACCATGCTGCAAATAGATGACATGTGGATAGCCAGAATAGAAGATAAGGAGTTGGCTCAGTTCGCAGTTTACTGATTTCATTGCTTAAGGCAATAGGAAGATAACACGAAGGTGAAGGTGGAATGTGAAAGGCAAAAAGATTGTAATCGGTGTTACGGGAGGGATTGCAGCCTATAAGGCTGCGGAACTGGTGCGCCTTTTTGTAAAGTCCGGCGCTCATGTCAGGGTGGCCATGACATTAAACGCAACTTGGTTTGTCACTCCCCTGACTTTCGAAACCCTTTCCGGAAGTGGTGTGATCAGTCAGATGTTTGACAGGGAAGGCGCATCCGTTGATCACATCAGGTGGGGCCAGGATGATGTGGACCTGATCATTATTGCCCCGGCTACTGCCAATATTATCGCCAAGATATCTAACGGCATTGCAGATGATTTTCTTTCCACAATGGTCATGGCGGCTACTGCCCCCTTACTGGTCTGCCCATCAATGAACAGCCGGATGTATATCAATCCTGCTGTGCAGGATAATATCAGGAAACTCAGGGAGAGAGGCATTTTTATAATGGAGCCGGGACAGGGAGAACTGGCCTGTCATACGGAGGGTCCTGGGAGGCTTCCTGAGCCGGAGGATATTGTTGAATATGCCTCTCTGCTTCTGGCTGAGCAGGATTTTTCCGGGCTGAGTGTACTTGTGACCGCCGGCCCTACAGTAGAACCGATAGACCCCGTGAGGTATATCACCAACAGGTCTACCGGTAAGATGGGATATGCCCTTGCAAGGGCCGCAAGACGAAGGGGGGCGCAGGTGACTCTTATAAGCGGCCCAACCTCTCTCAGGACTCCTGCAGGTGTTGAAGCATGCCCTGTGAAGACGGCAGAGGAAATGATGCAGGCAGTCATGGACAGAAGGAGCAGTTTTGATATTATCATCAAAGCTGCGGCTGTTTCAGATTACAGACCGGGTAAAACCGCCGATCACAAGATAAAAAAAGGAGCTGACAGCCTGACCCTCGATCTTGTTAAAAATCCTGATATACTGGCGGAGCTTGGGAGAACAAAGAAAGAACACCCATGTATTCTGGTCGGTTTTGCGGCTGAGACAAGAGATCTTCTCGAAAATGCAAGGGAAAAGCTCAAGTCAAAAAATCTCGATATGATTGTTGTCAATGACGTTTCAAGGACTGATGCAGGGTTTGAAGCAGATACGAATATGGTCAGGATGATATTCAGTGACGGACGGATAGAGGACTCACCCCTCATGACCAAGGATGAGGTTGCAGACCTCATCCTTGACAGATTAAAGGCATTAAGGGAAAACAATGCTGGCTCCGGATGCTGAACTGAGAGAGATCGTCGGCTATTTGAAAAAGCTGATACTTGTCAATCAGGAGACAGGGATCGGAGTTCCGCCGGTTTCATCGGGAATTTCCCGGGATCCGGA
The DNA here is from genome assembly GCA_016927455.1 of Deltaproteobacteria bacterium. Taxonomy (GTDB): domain Bacteria; phylum Desulfobacterota; class DSM-4660; order Desulfatiglandales; family Desulfatiglandaceae; genus JAFGMQ01. Next base: position 222 of record JAFGMQ010000219.1, on the reverse strand, counting down.
GGAAAAGGCATCGGAAGGTCTTGTATCATCAGCTTCGTCCACAGGACTGAAGTCACTTGAAGGGCTTGCGAATCACATTGGCGACTGCAGGAGATGTAAATTATATAAAGGCAGAACGAATCTGGTATTCGGTGAGGGCTTGTCCAGCGCAAGGCTGGTTTTTGTTGGAGAAGGGCCGGGAAAAGAAGAGGATATTTCCGGGAGGCCCTTTGTGGGAGAAGC
>JAFGMQ010000218.1 GCA_016927455.1 Deltaproteobacteria bacterium | reverse complement strand
GTAGTCCAGGCCATGGCCTCAGGCAGGAGGGCTGCGCAAAACGTAATAAGATATTTAAGCGATCAAAAGGCGGCCCTAATATGAGACTGAACCTGTTCTGCACCCGATATAACCAGAAGAGCACAGTTCCTTCAGAACTTGAGGCTGCCCGGAGAACGCCGCTGTCCCAGAAAGAGGCCACCCGGGAGGCCTTGCGCTGTCTTGGCTCTTATTCATGCGAGGCCTGTGATCTGTGTCGTTTCATGTGCCCTGATCTTGCCATTACAAGAGATCCTGAGAGCGGTACAATCGTTATCGATCTTGATTACTGTAAAGGATGCGGCATCTGCGCCCTGATCTGCCCCAAAGGTGCCATCACTATGGTTCAGGAGGGATAAAGGCAAACTAAATCGTTATGGCAGGAACAATTATAGCCTGTTCCTGCAATACCATACAGTATAAATACCGCTTCAAGCCATATTATAATTCAGTTGTTTTTTGATTTCGTTATGCTTATTCCCGGTCCAGTTCATTCCTTACTTCAAGGCCGATTTTTTCAAGTATGTAAGGCTTTCTTACAAAAGCCCCTGCACCCATTTCCTGTGTTTTACGAACCCTTTCACTCTCTGAAAAACCGCTGACAATAACTGCTTTATGTCCGGGATTAATCTCAATTATCCGCCTATAAGTTTCCATCCCGTCAAATCCCGGGTCCATGATCATATCCAGGATCAGTAGATCAGCTTTTTTATTTTTCAGGTACTCAACCGCTTCTTCCCGTGGCCTCCCTCCTGAATAAACAGGCAGCAATGACGATATAAACTCTGAACGCAGGTAGAACTCCTTATCTGTCATAAAATTGAGGATAAAGCTTCTTTGCGCATTCGGGACAGATACTGTGGCTGAAGTCAGCCTCGGAGTGGTCACGGATATAAGATTCTATCTGGTTCCAGTAACCCCTGTCGTCACGGATCTTTTTGCAGTTAGAGCAGATTGGCAGGATGCCCTGCAATGTCCTGACCTCATCCAGAGCCTTCCGGAGTTGTTTACGTTCTTCTTCCAGGTCTTCTTCAGCCCGTTTGCGTCTGGTTATATCCTGATGGGTACCGGACATGAGGAGCGGCTTCCCATCGTGAGTCCATGTTGCGACCTTTCCCCTGTCGAGTACCCAGACCCAGCTTCCATCCCTGTGGCGCATTCGCGCCTCATATTCGTAATAGGGTAATTCCTTTTTAAAATGCTTTTCAAGGAGATCATTTGAGGTTTTCAGGTCATCAGGATGTGTAAACCTTTCCCAGGTCGCGATTGATACCGGCTTGATTTCCTCCAGGCTGTATCCGATTATCTCTGCCCAACGCTCATTGAATATGGTCTCTCCAGTCTGGACATTCCACTCCCATGTGCCGGCATTGGTTCCTTCGAGAATGAAGGCAAGCCTCTGCCTTTTATTTGCCAGTGCCTTCTGGGCTGTCTTGCGGTCTGTTATGTCATGAACAATGGAGTGGATAAGTTCCTTGCCCTCCGCCTCGATCCTGCTGGCGAAGACCTCAACGTCACGGATGGACCCGTCCGCCCGCCTGTGCCGAAATTCGAAATAGATCCTCGTAAGTGTCTTTGCCTTTTCCATCTCCATTTTTATTTGTTCAGGCGGGAGGGTGTTGATGTCCTGAATGTTCATTCTTCGCAGTTGTTCCCTTGTCCACCCATAGAACTCTACGGCCATGGCATTGGCGTCAATGATGTTGCCGTTATCAGGATCGATGATAAGTTTGACCGCAGCGTGCTGCTCGAACAGGTTTCTGTAAAGTTTCTCGCTCTGTTGCAGGGAGGCTTCGAGGTGTTTTCTTCTGGCTAATTCTTCTTCGAGTTCCCGGATTCTCTTTTCCAGGTCTTCACGGGCGGGTGTTTCAGTCATAAAATTGACCTCCTGCCGTTAATGAAGCAGGCTTCAAACCATTTATTCTGGATGCTCGATGGTGATGCCTTAACCGGCGCTATTAAGCCGGGATAAATTGCAGGGACTTTTCGATTGGATAACATGTATTTTTACACATTTGAAAAAATAATACAACTATCAGTTTTCAGAGGCAGTTTTCATTCTAAGGATCAGCCGTATCTTTCAATACTACAGGCACTACCGTTGAAGGGCAGGGCTATCCGAACCTTAGTCAGACAAGGGATGTCCCGTTGTCTGTTTTTATGGACTGACTTTTTAAGGAGCCGCCTTTATCTGATCCATTATCTCATTAATAATAGGTCCATCCTCTTTCCATAGTTTGCAGGTGTTAATCAGATTTGACAGGCCCATAAATTCGTCCAGAGAACGTGGCATCGGGTGACGGGTGCGGGACATAGTTGGTCCAGTAACCGTGCAGGGCGGCAGTGCCCATATCGACAATAAGGTGGGTTAGATGATTGCAGCCGCGAACTCCGCCCAGAAGACCTGTTATCTTTTCACTGTATCCTGCAATGATCGGCAGGCCAACAATCTTTTTTACGCCGTCCAGGATGGTCGGGCACAATCTGTGAGGAATCTCTTCCATTTCCGCCTCAGCATCGAGTATGGTGACCGGCCAGTTTCCCACAAGGAGCCGTACGCATATAAGGTGTATAACGCCGGGTGAGCAGGGCTGCTCATTCCATTCATACCCCTTGACAAGCCGCTCATCCCTGAGCCGGCCTTCCACGATAAGCTGGTCATCCCCAAGCGGATATGTCCGCACCTCAATCCTTCGTTCATGAACAGGGTTTTCTCTTATAAGATTTTTCAATCTGCTCGTCATCAGTGCGGCCTTTCTCAATTTGTATTTATTATAATTATTTCTTTTTTGTCTTTGCCCGGATAATATCGCCAAGAGTTCCGAAAGATCCGGTCTGTTTTTCACTCCTCTCTAACAGGTGTTTCTTGTAATAATTCTCTTCTTCCATATCCTGATCTTCACCTTTCATTTTAAGCGATATGCGTCTCCCAGCAGCATCCAGTCTGGATACTGTCACCTCAATGGTCTGTCCCTGCTCCAGGACTTCATGGGGATGACGTATTTTTTTATTTCTGCCAAGATCCGAGATATGTATAAGACCATCCATTCCGGGCTCAAGATTGACAAATGCGCCAAAAGGGGCAAGCCTGACGACCCTGCCTTTATGAACAGATCCTTCAGGGTATTTTGTGGCGAGACTATCCCAGGGATCGGGCAATGTATCTTTTAAACTGAACGTAAATTTGTTCTTTTCCCAGTCGAGTTTTTTAATTACAACATCAACCTTTTGCCCTACTCTTAACTCTCTGTTAATATCCTCAACGGATCCCCAGGAGATTTCAGAAACAGGCATAAGTCCCTCAATTCCGCCGATATCAACAAAGGCGCCAAAATCCCTTATTGACATGATTTCTCCGTTCACAGTCATACCTTCCTTCAGGCATTCCCTCAGGGCATCCCTCTGTTTTCGGAGTTCCTCTTCAAGGATAACTCTGTTGGAAACAATTATATTGCGCCCCTTTTCGCCGTATTCGATTATTCTAAAAGTCATATGGCCGCCGATATACTGGCCGGCGTCTTCAACCCTGTGGAGGCCCATCTGGGAATAAGGGCAGAAGGAACGGGCATTACCCCCAATCTTAACCTCAAATCCTCCTTTGGTTTCCTTTTCTACAAATCCTTCGATCGGGATACGGTTGTGATATGCCTCTTCCAGGTATCGGTTTCCTGTTGTATCTCCTTTCAAACGGGTCGCAAAGAGCATTTCATTGTTTCTGGAAGAAAGAAAGAAGGCGTTAATAACGTCGCCTTCGTTTATTGAGATGCTGCCTTCGTCATCCATTAATTCACTGGCGATTATATAACCCTCCGACTTGCCCCCGAAGTCAATGAATATATATTCCTTTGATACCTTGGTAACTGTTGCTTCAACCATCTGCCCGGGACTGAGGCGAACCAGTCCGCTTTTGCTCCGGCTTAACAACTCTTCGAAGTTTTCCTCTGTTTCTGTTTCTTCTGTTTCCGTGTTTAGATTCTGATCATTATCTTCCATATAGTTTCTTATTTCCTTTCCAAATGCTTCAGCTCTGCCTTACTCAGGGCGATTCTCGCTGATGCGAGTCGTCCGTAGTATTCCCTGATTTTTTTAGTCTGTCCCATTGCTATGGACTTAAGCAGGTCGCCTTCAAGTTCAGCGACCTCAAGAAGCCTGTAATAGTCCAGAGATTCCTTGAAATGGGCCATAACAATGAGTCCGGTAAGAAGAGGGTGGTTGTTTGTTACATTTGCATCCTTGAACTGGAGGCCGTGTTCAAGCTCTACCTCAAGGCCGGCCCTGAATTCCTTCAACTCAATATCCATACTCTTTTTATTAATTTCGGCAAGAATTATCTCAGCCTCCTTAATGGAAACCTTCGGTTCTTTTTTCCTGGTCCAGTCGCTTATGCCGAGTTCCCTGCACACCCTTTGAACCTCTTTAACGGTAATATACTGCGGAATATTCATGTCTCCCCCCTGTTTATCTTAAAGTTATTCCAGTTCCCTGATTACCGGGCAGTAATTATTAAAAAATCATATAAAGCTGTGGGCCTCAAATATAGCTTTTTACTTCAATTAGGGGCTTCTTGGCAAACAAAAACTATTTACTCCTTGACGGCATGGCAGGAAATCCAGGTCATTCTCCTGGCAATATCATGCTTGGCTGCAATTGAAGAATCCCCTTGACTGTGGATGAAGGTATTAATATATTGCCATAATGGAATATGGAGGAGGATCTCAGATGAAAGAATTCACAAGGGTAATGAAAGCCGTTTCAGACCCCAACCGTGTAAAGATTGTAAAGATGCTTCAGCACAAAGTCATGTGTGTCTGCGAAATTCGAGAAGCCCTTCAGGTTGCTCAGCCTACCGTATCAAAGCACCTCAAGGTTCTTGAAGAAGCCGGAATGGTTTATTCGAGGAAAGAAGGTGTGTGGGTCAATTATCACCTTTCAGGTGGAGAGATCAGCCCCTATGTTTCATCTTTACTGGGAAACCTTAAACACTGGCTTGATGATGATGCGCAGGTTTCTGTCCTGGTGGAAAAACTTCCTGGCATAAGGCGTGAAGATATACGCGGAAAGTGCCGATCTGTTTAGAACTGGATACCTCACAAAAAGCCCACAGGCAGCATTTTGCGGTATTTTGGTACAGCATGTGAAGTGATATTTTAAAGGAGTTGCAGTCCACAGGGACTGGAGCTGGAATTTGTCCCGCACAGGTTCAAGATTGTTGAATGGCTTAAGGAGGCCGTCAAGTAAAGGATGAGAGAAAGATTAGAAATGAAAGAAATCCCGGTTAAAGGGATACGGGGGACATTAAATCCAGGTAAGAAGAGGGATAAATATATAATGCTCAGTAAAAGAAACTTCAACATCACGTTTGTATTTGTTTGTGCAGCTTTTTTATTCATCCATCCTGTCATTGCTCAGGAAATTAAAGGTCCAAGGATTGTCCTTAAAGAAAAGGTGTTCGATTTCGGGGATGTTATTCAAGGGGAGATCATTGAGTACGTTTTCTCTGTCGCCAATCATGGTAATGAGGCTCTTGAAATTAAAAACGTAAAACCTGACTGAGGCTGTTCAGTTGCGTCCTTCGACAGGACTATCCCCCCCGGCGGGGAGGGAAAGATAAGGCTTTCCATAAATACAGGCGGTTATAAAGGCGGATTTCACAGAAGTGCCAGGGTATTTTCCAGTGATCCCATAAGGAAGGTTGAAAGGCTGGAAGTGAAGGCTTTTATCAGAGTACCCATATACATTTCTTCGAGCAGAGTAAGACTGTCAGGGAGGGAAGGTGACAGCGTCTCGAGCGAAGTGGAGATCAGCGCCGGGCTGGACCGGGATCTTGTTCTTACCCCGGATAATTTCAACCTTGAAGGAAAAGTGGGTTATGAATTGGAAGAGGTTGAAAGTGGTCGGAAGTTCAAGGTCAAATTCAAAAATGTGCCCGGTCCGGCTGAGGACTATCGAGGATTTCTCAGATTCAAAACCAATTATCCTGAAAAACCCCTGGTCAGCCTGTTTATCACAGGAAGGTTTGAGAAAAATAAGAAATAGGGGAGGATACAGAGGTCCATGCCATGTCTCTACAGGGGCTTCAAATCACGGTATTGCGGCTATTATAGTTGCAACAGGCCAAAAAAATGCGGAGACAAAAGACTCCGCATTTTTTTTAAATCAGATCAAATTATTCGACTATTTTTTCCTCAGTTTCCTTCGGAAGCACATAAGCCCGGTAAGTCCGAAACCGAGAAGCAAGACAGTGGCCGGTTCGGGCACTGGTGCCCCGTTTTGGCCTGTCAAGGATGCGTCCAGGTAAAATCTTTCAGGCCCGGCGCTGAATTGAGAAATAGTTGACATAATCAATAGATTTTCAGTGGAGCTGGCGTTGAACTGCTTCATGAAGTCATAGCCAAGATCAATCCTGAAGAATGCCTCCGGGTTATTATTTCCCTGGCCCAAAGTCCAGTCATTGACTCTTAGCGTATTGTTACCAAGCAGGAAGCTCTGGGTCCCGATATTCATCTGCAAGTCATCGATTTGAACAAACTTGTCCTGGCCCGTTTCATTGAGGTCAAAGCTGAATACAAGAGCTGTTGTGGATGTTACTCCTTTATCGTCAAGAAAATTCCAGAGACTGCTTACAGAAATAGTGTTTGATTCTGTCCCGCCACGGTGTGTAAGAACCTCATTCCTCTGCTGACCTGTTCCTCCGGCATAATCACTGCGTACCGTGAAATTTCCGATTATTTCAGAAAAGGTTGAATCCTCGATCGTATAATATGCGGCTTTAGCCTGTGAATACGGGAATATACAGAAGCCGCTGATTGCCAATATTAAAAATGTATATCTCTTCAGGGATTTTAACATTATCTTTTACCCCCTTCCTTTTTGAGTATAAAAAACTGCGAGAATCATGCCCATAATCCAGACAAATAAAGGGGTTATAATTCAAGTAATTAGCTGTATAGCCAGATTGTAAATTACAAATTAAGCTACAGTTTGGTAGTCAGACTATGAAGAATGTAATCATTGCCGTAAAAAATTCAAGCTGTTGCGATGATAATATAAGGAAGAAAAGAAAATCAATAAATTCCGGCAGGCATTTGCAGAGACTATTAAAAACCATCAGTGTAAATATTAACCGCTATTTGAGAGAATAATTAAAACAGGTTAGATCATATAGTAATCCCTGTACCAG
>JAFGMQ010000037.1 GCA_016927455.1 Deltaproteobacteria bacterium | reverse complement strand
TGACCCATCATGATAAGACCCTCTTTATTGTAAGATATAATGAGTCTCTTTTATCACATTGTATTAATTATATCAAGATGTTAAATGCGATTATTTGCTCTGCCGACACATAAAAACAACGTCAGGCACCAATAAATATCGGCTGTCTTCTATGGATAATGGGGATTCGGGCAACAGGCCGTCAAGGACCCCTATTTCACTACATGTAATTTATTCCTGTCTGACAGATCCAATGAAAAAGAAAAAAGTCATCATGCAGTATCAAACAAAAGCCCTGCAAAAAGGCAATTTTGATCTTTTCATAAAGGAAGGAACCATACTGAATGTCTATTCAGGTGAGTTGCTGAAGGCAAATATCGGGATTAAGGGAGAAAGAATCTGGTATGTTGGTCCATTTTCAGATATGGCTGGCGAAGAGACCCATATCATTATAATGAAAACAAGGTGCTGGTACCCGGCTACATTGATCCCCACTTTCATCCGGGGAATATTTACAACCCTCTTTCATTCGGCGAAGAGGCCTGCCGATTGGGAACAACTACGCTGGTATGTTACAATCTGCCTTTTTTATGCTGATGGGTCTTGAGCTTTTTGAGGAATTTATGGAAACCTTTTCAGACATGCCCATCAAATTCTTCTGGTTCTACAGGGCCGTTCCTCAAACACCCATGGAAACAGAAGATGAACTTTTTCCCATAAAAAACATTAAAAGACTGCTCAAAAATCCCAACGTTCAGGCACTGGGGATAAATTACAAGGTGGCAGGATGTGGTTATTTGAAATCCAAAGATCATGAGCCTGATGAAATACACAAAAAGTCTGAGAAAGAGAGTGGATGGACATACAGCGGGCACCAAGCGTGAGAGCCTTACCATTCTCTCAAGACAGGTTATTGAGTCCTGCCATGAGAGCATTTCAGGTCATGAGGTTATTGAAAGACTCAGGCTTGGTTTTTATGTCATGTTGAGAGAAAGCTCTTTAAGACAGGATCTGAGCAACCTCATTAAAACGATCAGGGAGAACCATCTGCCGACAGACCGGATGACACTGACAACGGATTCTTCAACTCCTGCTTTCTATGAACAGTTCGGAATCAATGATAATGTTATAAAAATAGCGATAAAGGAGGGTATAGATCCAATATCCGCCTACAGAATGGCTACAATTAACCCGGCGGTATATTTTGGTCTCGATCAAGATATTGGTGGCATTGCACCTGGAAGGTATGCCGATATCCTGATACTGGAAGATATTCTCAACCCCTCCCCGGAGACTGTCACTTCAAAGGGACGAGTCGTTTCTGAACGCGGTAAGCTGATTAAACTGTTTCCAAGGGTTAATTGGGACAGATTTTTTCCTGCAACATCTTTTGCCGTAAGATCCTGGTCTGCGGAAGAATACTTCTTCAGGATTCCTTTTAATGAAAATCATGTCAATTTTCCTGTAATAAAACTTAAAAATACAGTTATCACTGCCAATTAATGGATCGAATTCAGGACAAAAAATGGCTATGTGGATATTGAGGATAACCATGATTTATGTCTGACATCATTAATTCACAGAGGGGGTAAGTGGGTAACCAATGGCATTCTTAAGGGCTTTGGATATGGTTTTGAAGAGCTCGCTTCCTCGTTTAATACTGCCGCCCAGATCCTGGTTATAGGGCGTATGACGGAGGCAATGCGTGATGCCGTGAACAGGGTACTTGAAATAACGGGGGGATTGTCGCCATTAATAAGGGACGGATTGTATATGAACTGCCGCTGCCTCTTGGAGGAATCATGTCGGATCAACCCATGAAAAATATCGCTGATAGAGACCTGGAATTTCAAAAACTTCTTGCCGTGAAAGGGTACCCCTTTCACGATCCTCTTTACACCCTTATTTTTTTACCGAATGATTTCCTGCCTGATGTAAGGATCAATTACAAAGGTATCTTAGATATAAAAAGGAATAGTATCCTTTGGCCAAGAAGAGATATCTCCTAAGGATATGAAGTGTGAACAGGAAAGTGATCAGCCAAAATGGGGATAATGACTTGTAAGTTGACAACCAGGGTAAATAAATTTTCCCAAGATCAGTGATTTAAAGTATCATTGATGATCAAAATGCTTGAAAAGCCTCGTTGAATCAGGTAGATATATGTTGTTGTAAAATAAAAAAACCTGAACCGGCGAGGTAAAAATACATGATAAAACAAACTGTGCTTCCTTTCAAGCTGGAAATGAAGAGTTCCCTCGACGGATGCAACGGTTGACTGGTTGAGGCGGAACGTTACCAACGGGGGACTTGAAGGTCTTGGAGCGAAAAATCGACGAATATTGAAACATGGGCTGAAGAAGGAAAAGGAGAAAGGTTATACTCTTTATATTGATGCGACAGGGATTGAGTCGGAGAAAGAAACGGCGAAGATGACCTGCAAGGGGTATAAGGGTTATATGCTGATGGTCTGGCACCTGGCGGAAAACGGTCTGATTGCGGGGGATGAATCGGCAGAAGAGGTTTTCAAGCAGACGTAATGGTATCAATCCGGCACTGAGGCAAATGAGACACTGAAGGGAGGCGTATGCCCGTGTTCATTGATTATGCTGTTCTTTCATCTGTGCGGGGCATCCCACCCCTCAAATAGCTGGTGAATGAACCAGAGAACCTCTCGGAGGATATTTTTTTGGGGCTTTATGTCTCAAATAACCCGATCGCAAAAAACCAATCGCGGATTTTGGGACTAGCAAGTCGCTTGACAAACAGTTTTTAAATTGGTTTTGTTTTGTTGCTTCTGGAGGGGGTTTCTTTTAGAGTAAACGATCTGCACCCGCAAAGTAATGGAGGTTCGAACATGAGGCAATCGAGAAGTCTGCCGGCAACGGCAGTTATCCTGACACTGCTGTCCGTCGTGATTTGCGGCTGCAATACGGGCGATGGAAGCTACGCGGTCAATTTCTGGGGCACCCTGGGAAGCGAAGCCGGCCAGATGGAATCTCCGGGCGGCTTCTGCCTGAGCTCGGGGGGAAACATCCTTATCGCCGATACATACAACCACCGCATAGAGGAATTCACCCGCTGGGGCACCTTCGTCGCAGCCTGGGGAGAGGAAGGGGGCGGTCCCGGGCAATTCTCCTACCCCACGGCAGTTGCCGAGGACTCCAAAGGCAACATTTACGTCGCCGATACCCTAAACAACCGGATCCAGAAATTCGACGCGCAGCACAACTTCCTGCTCCAGTGGGGGACCGAGGGAGCTTCACCGGGACAGTTCCTGGTCCCCTTCGACCTGGAACTTGACCGGCAGGACAATGTCTATGTGGCGGACAGCGGCAACTCCCGGATTCAGGTGTTCACCAGTCAAGGCGTGCTGCAGGCCTTCTGGGGGGAAGAAGGCACCGAGCCGGGACAACTCCGGCACCCTGGAGGGATAGCGGTCTCGCCGGACGGCCGGATCTACGTGGCAGACAGTGACAACCACCGGATCCAGGTTTTTTCCCGGGAGGGTGCCTTCCTGGCCTATTGGGGCCGGCAAGGCAACAGCATCGGCGAGATGTTCAACCCGTACCGGCTTACGGTCGACAATTCTGGGAACGTCTACGTCGTGGACAGCGGCAACGGCCGGCTCCAGAAGTTCACCTCCGCCGGGAGATGCCTGGGGGAATGGGCTCCTGATGCGGGGTTCATCGACCTCGTCGACTTTATCCCGGGCTTTTCCAGCCTGCTTCTGCTGGACCAGGAGGATCCCCTGGTCTATGACATCGATCCGGCCCTGGTGCAACCCGGGGCGGCTGCTTGCACCTTCGAGGACCAGCCCGCCGACATCGAAAAGGAGATAAAGGCCCTCGAACTCCAGGACCATTCAACCTGGATGGCCGATGCAGCGGTCACCATCCAGGACAAGCCCTTCCGGACGCTGGTAATTCCCGGAACCCACGACACCGGTACCTATGCCATCAGCCCGAGATCCGCCTGGGCCCATGACGGAAATCCCAATCACGCAAAGGAAGTCATCGACAAGCTGAACGACGCGCTCGGAAGCTTCAGCGATGCTTTGAAGCCCTTTGAGCATTACCTCTACGACAAGTGCGTGGAGTTCCAGGCAGGGTGGTCCAAGACCCAGTACCTGGGTATGGACTCGCAGCTTAAGGGCGGCATCCGCTACTTCGATTTCCGGGTTTCCATTGAAGAAGCAGCCGACGACAACGGGGAGTATTATCCCGCCGGCTTCTATCTGGTCCACTCCATGCGCGGTGCCAGGCTCCAGGACGCACTGAACTCCGTGCGGAACTTCTGTCGGGAGCACCCCAGGGAGATCGTGTTGATCGACGTCAACCACATGTATTTCCGGGATCATAACGGCGCAATGCCGGAGAGCGTGCTGTTGGACTTCGACGCCATGGTCTCCGATACCCTGGTATATGAAGACGGTACGAGCATGCTCGTGGACCCGGCGGAGCAAATGAACGTATCGGTCGGGCAGATATGGGAGCTGGGCAAGCAGGTCCTGATGTTCGTCTCCGACACCAGGCTCTGCAACGCTTTCCCCCAAAAGTACTGGCACAGCGGGGACATCCGTACCGTATGGGAGGAAACCGACAGCCTGAGCAAATTGAGGAGCTTTCTGGAGAAGGAGATAACCCACTGCGATGATGGATTCCACGTATGCCAGGCTATTCGGACGGAGACCGAAACCGACATCATCAACGGCGCCCTCACCTGGTTCTACAAAGACGCACTGCACGGCCACACCACGACCCAGCGGATCGTGAAGTACTTCGTCGACAAATACGGCTACTCGGTAAACGCGCCGCAGGATATCCTGGAGTTTGCCTCCCGTACCCTGGCCAATATCAGCACTTATCTGGGGTGGATCGGGTCTGAGTACTCCGGGCCCAAGATCCAGATCATCAACAACTTCGGGGATGACCAGGTCTACTCATGGTGGCTTTACAAAAACGGCTACCTCAAGGCCGACGGCTACGTGGACTGCGCCATCAAGTTGAACGTAAAGTACTTCGGGGACGGCGGGCCTCAGGTCTGGCTGGCCCACAAGGTGACGCTCAACGACACCACCCATGCCCCCCCGGGCTTCGCACCCATCTGGCAACCGACAATCACCAACTACGAAGGTTTCCTGGTCTACGCCACCACGGACTCCCCTCGCCGGATCGCCTTGCGGGCCATGCGTCAGAACGAGTATCCCGAGCCCACGCATGTGCTGAACGAGACAACCGCGACCTTCCCCACCGCCGCCAAGATCGGGGACAGGGTCATGATCGCCTGGCCGGCGGCGGGAACCCGTATCCCCACCTTCACCAGCACCCAGGACAGTTACACTTACACTGCCACGGTGACCGATGCGATCCAGAAGGTCGCCAGCGACTCGATAGCGATGACCGAGTACAACGGCGACATGGTGACCGCCTTTCGCCAGGAACCGGATGATTCCGACGACTGGAACCTTGATCTCAGGAGATACGTCAACGGAGACCCTGCCAGGCCGCAACCATTTGCCTATTATCTCGCTTTCGAAACCAGGGCCGGACCCTGCCTGGCAACGCTCGACGACGTGTTCTGGGTCACTGCCGTGCGGGATTCGAAATCCTTCTATCTCGTCGAGCAGTATGATACCGGGAATACCATGTGGGGTTTCAGGGCCGGCCACTCCTTTGACGCCGACTGGACCGATGACGGCGTGAGCATCGCTTACATCCACGGCTACGTGGTGTTGGCCTGGCGGGGCGGCAACGACATCATCAACCTTTACATCCGGGGAACGTCGGGAACCTGGTACAAGCGGGAGGTCCCGGAAAAAACGATCTCCACTCCATGCATCTCCTTCGTGGGAGCCACCAGCATGTCACCCGACCGCCTGTTACTGGTCTGGCGGGGGACAGACAACCGAATCAACTCGGCGGTCATCGAAGGGCTGTAACGGTTACGATCGGGTCGAAGAGAAGTCAGGCGACGGTAAGGGGTCGGCGATCCGTCAGTCTCCGGAAAGATGGTTTTTATCATTCACGTTTCGGCCCAATCATAACGCCCATTGCAGAAAGAGCTGACAGGAGACCTGATCACCACGTTTTCAGAAAAGTTCTTCTCTGGCTTTTTTAATCTTCTTTTTGAGGCTCCCATTATCGCCTGACAGGTTATCTGCCTTCTGGAAATGGAATCTTGATTTTTCATTTTCTCCGGATTTCAGAAAATAAACCCCGAAATTGTAATGGGCAAGCGCCAGGCTGTTCATCCTTCCATAGCATACCCCCAAACGGTAGTACACAATATCCTTAACCAGATCAAGGGACGACAGTTTTTCATAAAAGCTGATGGCATTCTGATATTGATCAAGTTTCTCATATGAAAGCCCTGATAAGAACATGGCCAATTTATTGTCCTTATCCAGTTTCAGGGCATCTTCAAGCACAGAGAGTGCCTTGATATTGTCCCCGCTCATTATGCAGGCCTCTGCAAGCCCGGTAAGCATCGGAACTGATTCAGGGCCTTTCTCCACAGCAATAAGCAGATGCTGAATAGCCGATTTGTAATCTGAAGTTTCAATGCCTACTATTCCCATCCCGTAATGGGCAAGATATGAAGAAGGATTTTTTTCCAGCTCGCCTGTGAAAAGTTTTTTCGCATCACGGGGATCAAGGGACCTTGCCGTAACAGTGGTCTTGAAAAAGGGGAAAAGAACCCTGAGACGGCCTGCCTCCTTATTTTCATGTTCAGGGACATAACTGCTGAGCATGGAATCAAGGTTAGCCATCCTTTCAGGGCCTGTGGGGTGAGTAAGGAGATATGCAGGCCTTCTCCCTGCCCCGAACCAGTCTTCCCTTTCAATTTTTTTCAGAACCGTAATCATGCCTTTTGGGTCAAAGCCTGCCGACTTCATGTATTTAAATCCTAATTGATCGGCCTGATATTCATCCTCTCTGCTGAAACGCAGTTGAGCCTGAAGTCCGGCAGCAACAGAACCTGTCACCAATGCCCCTGCAACCTCGCCTCCAATAAGAACCCCGGCCAGGATTCCTGCCATTGTGGCCATGCTTATCATCTTGCTCTGTTTAATACGCGTGGAGATATGTCTGGCAGAGACATGGCCGATTTCATGGCATATTACAGAGGCAAGTTCATCAATGCTGTCCAGGCTGTTTATTAACCCCGAATACAAAAAAATATGACCGCCGGGAGAAGCAAATGCATTCAGGGTATTATCTTTGATAATATAGAAATGATAGGCGAAACTCTTTATCTCAAGAGGAGTTGTAAGATACTGGCCAAGGTCGTTGATAAATTCATCTGCATTGTCATCATCAAGCATTTCATAGTATTTTTTTATCTGGGCCAGAAATTCCTGACCCATTATTTTCTCATCCTCTATTGAAAGGGCAATGGCTTCCGGGAGATAGAAAAATGCCTGAGAAAAAAACAAAAACAGTGCGGATGTGAAAATGATGAGTTTTCTATAACGATATTGCCATAATTTCATTTCAAGGCGTCCTGCAGGTCTTCATCATCCAGATTTACTCGCGGCGCTTCAATCCACAGGCCCTCCAGGTCATAAAATTCTCTGACAGGTTTATAAAATAACTGGATAACAACATCTCCATAATCCATCAGTACCCAGTGCCCCGTACGTTCACCCTCGATGCCAAGGGGCCTGAAACCCTCTTCACGCATCCTTTTCTGAAGATGTTTTGTAATAGCCTGGACCTGCCTGCTGGAGTTCCCGCTGGCAATCAAAAAATAGTCAGTAATAGTAGTAAGTTCACTAACCTTGAACAATATCGGATCAATGGCTTTCCGTTCCTTAATGATTTTGGAGCACAATTTTGCTTTGTCAACAGCCAGCATTTTATCTGTAAAGTCCTTTTTCCATGATATAGGTTCTGACTGATTCAGGAACCAGAAAACGAATTGAATCACCCTCAGAGATCATTTTTCGTATTCGTGTGGAGGAGATGTCCATAAGTGTAGGTTCCATGAATATCACTTTCCTGCCTGAGGGCGTTACAAATACACGGGAATCCGGGGTTCTTTCTATGCTGTTAATAAGGTCATTCAACTGGCTGTAATCCATTTCAGCTGTAAACCCCGGACGCTTAATGACAACAAAATGAGAGTAGTCAAAAAGCCTTATGTATTCCTTCCATGTCCTGATATCGAGAAATGCGTCCATTCCAAGGATGAAAAAAATTTCAGGGTCAGGGCTGAAGAGTTTATGAAATTCTTTAAGTGTTTCAATTGAATATGAAAATCCCGGACGTTTTCCTTCCAAATCAAGGGCATCGAGAAAATCCGAACCATCAATAGCAAGCCTCACCATGCGAAGCCGATGGTCAAATGAGATAAACGGGCTCATTCTTTTATGCGGAGGCGATGAAGACGGTATTAGATACACCTTCTCCAGCTTGAGTTTCTGACCTATTTCCTCAGCAGTGCGCAAATGACCCAAATGAACAGGATCAAAGGTTCCCCCCAGGATTCCTAACCGCAACAGATATCTCCCCGTCCGTCATTTACTGATCTAAAGACATCGGCTATCCTCTAATCTGTCCCTGACCGTAAACTATGAATTTAGTAGTCGTCAACTCCTCAAGGCCCATAGGCCCAAAGGCATGGAGTTTGGAAGTATTAATGCCGATCTCTGCTCCGAGGCCCAGTTGATTGCCATCATTAAAGCGTGTTGAGGCATTAATTAATACAACCGATGAATCCACTTCTGCCAGAAACTGCTGAGAGCGACTATAGTCATTGGTAATAATTGCTTCAGTATGATTACTTCCATACTTTTCAATATGATCAAGGGCCTCTTCCATTCCTGAAACAACCCTTACCGCAAGAATCAGGTCAAGAAATTCAGCGGGCCAGTCAGTTTCAACAGCCCTTTCAACGTCCGGAACCACATCTGCAGTCCTCTCACAGCCCCGGACCTCCACACCTGCTTTACGGAATCTTTCCACCATCGAAGGAAGAAACCTGCCTGCAATATCCTTATGGACTAACATGGTTTCCATGGCATTGCAGACTCCCGGCCTTTGAACCTTTGCATTAAAACATATTTCCTGTGCGAGCTTGAGGTCCGCAAACTCATCTACATATACATGACATACACCTTTGTAGTGTTTCAATACAGGGACCCGGGAATGTTCAGCAACGAAACGAATAAGGCCCTCGCCTCCCCTTGGAATTATTACATCCAGATAATCATCAAGGCCCAGAAGAATACCGACAGCCTCTCTTTCGGTTGTAGGTACCACCTGGATCGCCTTTTCAGATATCCCTGTCTCCCTCAGCGCTTCATTCAGCAGACCGGCAAGGCAGAGATTTGAATTAATAGCCTCGGAACCGCCTTTGAGTATTACTGCATTGCCGGATTTCAGACACAGACCTGCGGCATCAACGGTTACGTTAGGTCTTGATTCATATATAAATCCTATTACACCAAGAGGTATTCTTACACGTCCGACAAGAAGGCCATTAGGCCTTTTTACCATTCCTGTCACTTCCCCCACAGGATCGGGCAGGGCCGCAACTTCTCTCAGGCCTTCTGACATTTCCCTGATTACTTTTTCATTCAGGGTCAAACGGTCTATCATTGATAAAGACATTCCTGATTCTACAGCCTTCACCAGATCTTTTTTATTTTCCCTGATAATTTCTGACTGTCTTTCAATCAACCTGGAAGCCATGAGTTCAAGAGCAGCGTCTTTCTTTTCCCTTCCCAGTCTTCTCAACTGCCTTGATGCAGCCTTGGCATCTTCAGCTATTTCTCGTATCATGGTCGAAATCATTTCTAATCTCCCTGGTCCATTTTTTCAGTGAGCACAAGGTTATCTCTGTGAATCACCTCATCATCATTTTTAAAGCCCAATATGGCTTCTATCTCCGAAGACTTTGCGCCCGCAATATTTATGATATCGCTGGAATGATAATTTACCATCCCCACTGCAATCTCCCTTCCCTTTTCATTGACTAAAATTACAGAATTTCCAATGCTGAATCTGCCCTTTACTTCCTTTATGCCGGAAGGGAGAAGGCTTTTTCCCTGCTCTGCAAGCGCCTTTTCAGCCCCATGGTCAATTACGATCTCTCCCTTTGGAGATTTTGTAAAGGCAATCCAGTGCTTTTTACTGCGAAGAGGAACTTCCCGCGGAAGGAAAAGTGTGCCTTCCTCCTTACCTGAAAACAGGTCATTTAAGATATGAGGCTTAAGACCGTTAGCAATGATTGCGGGAACCCCGCGAAGGGCGACCTTCTGCGCTGCCTTTACCTTGCTTTCCATACCGCCTTTCCCCAGAAAGCCGGGAATAGCACTTGCATACTCAGTCACTTTCCGGCTGGTTTTTTCAACAACCGGGATAAGGGTGGCATCCTTGTTCACTCTTGGGTCCTTGTCGAACAGCCCGTCTATATTTGTCAGATTAATAAGCAGGTTAGCCTCACTCAAGTTGGTTATCATTGCACTCAGATTATCGTTATCGCCGAATTTTATTTCATCAACTGCAACGGTGTCGTTTTCATTGATAATTGGAGTTACATCCCATGAAAGCAGAGTAAAAAGAGTATTGCGTGCATTCAGGTAGCGGCCTCTGTTAGTAAGATCATCCCGGGTTGCAAGTATCTGAGCCACTTTGTGTCCCAGATTACCGAACGCCTCTTCATAGGCCATCATAAGGATGCTCTGCCCGATAGCCGCCATAGCCTGTTGTTGAGATATGGACTGAGGTCGTTTGGAGAATCCCATTTTTCTGAGGCCGGCTGCAATGGCCCCTGAAGAAACCAGGACAACCTCCTTCCCTTTTCTCTTAAGGTCACATATATCTGCTGCCAGGTCGGCCACAATGGACATATTCAGGCCGTTCGATTCAGTCAGCACACCGCTGCCCACCTTAACAACAACTCTCCTGACTGATTTAAGTATCTTTATCCTTGAACCAGTTTCCATGTCTATTCATTCTCATCAAGTTTTTTCAGGATAATTTCTTTCAATTCCTCAATACCCTCTCCGGTCAGCGCAGAAACTGGAAGCGACTCCACGCCAATACCCCTGAGTGCATCCTGTAATTCTGCCAGATCTCTGTTCTCTTTACTATAAAGATCCATTTTATTGATAATAGCTATTTGAGGTTTTAGAGCCAGAGCAGGGCTGTAAGCCTCCATCTCCCTTTTGAGCATAAAAAAATCCTCAAGGATATCGTTCTCAGGTTTATAGGTAATACTCAGCAGATGAAGGAGGAGATTTGTTCGTTCAATGTGTTTCAAGAATCGATGGCCAAGTCCACGGCCTTGACTGGCACCTTCAATAATGCCTGGGATGTCGGCTATAATTAATAATTTCCCGTCCTGAAGGGTCATAACGCCCAGATTGGGGACAATAGTTGTGAAAGGATATGCGCCCACCTTTGGGCGTGCCGTGCTGAGGCGGGAAAGGAGAGTTGATTTACCTGCATTAGGTAATCCAATCAGTCCTATATCTGCAAGAAGCTTTAAGGATAGTCTTATCTTTCTTTCTTGCCCAGGAAGTCCGGGCTGAGCAAATCTTGGAACCCTGTTGGTGGAAGTTGCAAAGTGCTGATTTCCCTTCCCCCCCCTGCCACCATGGATGAGAAGAATTTCCTGATTGTCCCTTACAATATCTGCAAGTATTTCATTTGTATCAATATCCTGAACGACAGTGCCTAAAGGAACTTTCAGGATTAAATCTTCACCATATTTTCCGGACTGGTTTTTGCCTTTTCCCGGCTTACCGTCCCCGGCCTTGAAGTGTTTGCGTGAGCTGTAATCAGTTAATAAAAAAAGGGCTTTGGTCCCCCTTAAAGTGATGTTTCCCCCATCGCCTCCATCGCCCCCGTCAGGGCCGCCCCTGGGTATGTATTTTTCTCTTCTGAAACTGACACAGCCTTTTCCCCCATCCCCGGACCTGACAGTAATGATGGCTTCATCCAAAAAATTCATTTTATGTCTCAAGAGATGAGGAATTGCCCCTTCTGCCTACGCTGAGTAAACGCTGACCTTTTTTCGATCTCTCCCCCAACGTTCAAAGGTGACTACTCCATCAATCTTAGCAAAAATAGTATAATCCCTACCCAAACCGACATTTTCGCCCGGATGTATTCTGGTGCCTTTCTGTCTTATAAGAATATTCCCCGCACGAACCCTCTGTCCGCCAAATCTCTTGATTCCGAATCTCTGTCCTTCGCTGTCTCTTCCGTTTCGAGAACTGCCGCCTGCCTTTTTATGTGCCATTATGATTACCCCTTATTCTGAACCGGTATTCAAAGCTCAGGCCTCGATATTTTCAATTCTAACAAGAGAAAATTCCTGCCTATGCCCTTTTGTTCTCCGATATCCTTTTCTCCTCTTGTATTTAAAGACTTTAATCTTTCTGTCTTTAGCCTGACGGGTTATTTTCCCCGTAACACTGGAACTTTCAATGTATGGCTGACCTATTTTTATTACTTCGCCGTCAGAACTGAACAGAACCCGGTCAAACGTCACAGCGTCTCCAACGTTCCCCCGCAGTTTTTCCACCTTAACTTCATCGCCGGGTGCTACCCTGTACTGTTTTCCACCAGTCTCAATGACCGCATCCATAATCCGTCTCCCGTCTCAAAATTTAAATTTGTTAGATTAATTAAATTCTAAAAGCAAGTCAAGATAAATAATCAGACAAATAATCAATACCTGCAACATTATTTGATGTTTATTCATTACTCAACTCATGCAACAATTCTTATACTTT
>JAFGMQ010000036.1 GCA_016927455.1 Deltaproteobacteria bacterium | reverse complement strand
TTATTGCGGCAGGGGCGATGACATGCTCAAAGTCGGCGGCATATGGGTATCTCCAATTGAAATTGAGGATACGCTTATTTCACACCCGGCAGTTCTTCGGGCGGCAGTTGTTCCCAAGAAGGATGAAAAAGAACTGGTCAAGCCCAAGGCCTTTGTCGAGCTCAAGGAAGGTTTTGAACCTTCAGAAGAGCTTGCCAAAGAGATTCAGATGTTTGTAAAGAGTTCCATAGCACCTTATAAGTTTCCCCGATGGATTGAGTTTGTTAAAGAATTGCCCACTACGGCTACCGGCAAGATTCAAAGGCATAAGCTAAGGGAAGATTAATTGATTATTGCTTAAAACCAGCCATCAAGACAGGCCTGATATCGAGGGGACAATGCAGTTGAGTTATGTACGTTCTGCAGGATTGTCCCCTCGGTTGTCACGGCCCGTGAACCAGTGTGAATAATGCAATTTCCGGAGGGGCAAGGAATCGTACAGGCGGGCCCCATGTGCCGGAACCTCGGCTCACGTACAGAAGCGAGTTGTTGTCTAATGTTAACAGGCCGGAATCAACAGGAAAAAGGAGTTTTATAATCAGCGAGAAGGGAAATATCTGGCCTTTATGGCTGTGTCCTGACAACTGAAGATCGAAAAGCCCCGCAGATGCCTTATCAAGCCTCGGCTGATGCTTAAGCAGTATGGTAAAGCCTTCTCCTGGAAGCGTGGACAGCACTTCTTTTTCCGTAATCATATTGACACTTCCAAATGACTTTCCAGCAGGATCATCAACCCCGGCAATATTAAGCAATCCAGGTATCTTGATGACCTCGCCTCTCAGTACCCGGAAGCCGGCCTGCTCTGTAATATTAATGGATTGCTCAATGCCGAGGTAGAACTCGTGATTTCCGGTAACTGCGTATTTTCCGTATGCCGGAGCAACGGTACTGAACAGTTCGATGGCAGACTCAATATGATCGAGTTGACCGTCGATCAAGTCTCCTGTGGAGACAAGGATGTCAGGATTCTCTTTCC
This sequence comes from Deltaproteobacteria bacterium, assembly GCA_016927455.1. Classification (GTDB taxonomy): domain Bacteria; phylum Desulfobacterota; class DSM-4660; order Desulfatiglandales; family Desulfatiglandaceae; genus JAFGMQ01. Next base: position 5,018 of record JAFGMQ010000036.1, on the reverse strand, counting down.
TTACAGCCTTCAGGATTCTCTCAAGCCTTTTTTCCCTGACCATAAGACCCAGGTGTACGTCCGAGATTTGGGCTACTTTGATCTTTCCTGCCCGCGCCGGAATTTTCGGGCTTTGTATTGTGATTCTCTCAGTTTTTATGGTGACAGCTTCGAAATACCCATAGCATGTAATCATCATGGCAAGGGCTATGCCTGACCAGAAAAGCAGTTTCGGGGAAAGCAGAAACCTCTGCCCGTCCCCTTTTAGGAAAAATCCGGTAAGATATAGCATACCTCTCAGGACGTCTGTAGAAAGGGAGATGCAGAAGAACAGAAAAAGAAAGGCCATCCATGTATAGCCGGCATATGCAAAAGCCAGAGCCAGGAGTTCATGATCCTTACCCTGAAAGAGATGAACCAGAAAGTGGGAAAAGACCATTGCAAGGAGAAAAATGCCTATGCCTGCTGAAATAACCGGACCAGGGGAAAGGGCATTTTTTGCCCTGACAAAGGCATAAAGGTTCATTGAGCCGTAAAGAACTGTAAATACGGTGAAGAAAACCAGGAATCTCATTTATCTCAATACTCCCGATAGTTTCTGTACAAGATATCTTACAGTAAAGTCAAAGTGCGGTAAGGCGGCAGTTTTCCATGCACGTCATCGCTCCGATTAAGTGCTTCAAATCTCCGTATCATAAAAGTGGGTTTAAGCAAATAGATATTTTTTTCTTGCGATTTATCCCCTTTAAGATGTATGAAATAGCATAATTATGTTGGCGAAGAGACAAAGGAAATAAAAGGCAAAATTTCCTGAAAACCCTTTCTGTTCCGATTCGTGGATTACATCGCAGATATATTCAAGAAAATTTAATTTATAAACATTCAAGAAAGTCGAGGTACTGATTGATGAAGACGATGATTTCCATGTCAAAAGCCGAGCTTGTTGAAAGGTTATGGAAGACTGAACCAAGAGTGGAGAGTATCCTCAGGGAGGCAAAACATGTAGAGGAGGCCCGTTATGTCCTCTTTGATTATTTCGATCGATTAAGACGGGATATCTATAATCTGAAGACAGACACTTATTACTTCGGCCTGAGTGTTGTTGAGAAAAGAATCGCAAGGGAATGTATCAGGGTGCTTTCGAATATAATGCGGACGGAAAATGAGAACTTGACCGATACTTCGCCGATAGGCCTCTTATATGATATCGCGAGGGGAAAAGAAGGTGCCGTTGAAAAGGTGAAAGAGGGTTTTCTTATGGAGTGCCTCTGCATGTTCGAGGGAATCAGGGGCAAGTTCCGCAGGCATGTGCATCGTAATGAACAACCCGAGCCTAAAACAGGAAGAGAAGCTGCGCTTGAAAGGTCAGCTCAGCTCGACCAGCGAAGCTCTGTAATGGAGACCTTTTTCAGACGTTACAGGTCAGGCCTGAATCCCCGGATAGAAAAGAAGAGGAAGGAACTGAAGAAGGATATCCTGGGATATTTTAAAGCAGGCGAAGACGACTGGCAGGACTACCGCTGGCATATGTCCCATATAATCAAGGATCTAAAGGTGATTTCTTCCCTTGTGAAATTGAACGAAGACGAGATTGAGGGGTTAAGGCTTGCAACAGAAAGGCATATCCCCTTTGAGATAACACCACATTATCTTTCCCTTTTCAATAAGGACGGTGTTTCAGAGCATGACGTTGCCGTACGCGCCCAGGTCATTCCCAGCGTCCGATATGCCAATAATGTTCTCGAGAACTGGGAGTCAGGCAAGGACATGGATTTCATGGGCGAAAAATCCACCAGCCCCATAGACGGCATAACAAGGAGATATCCTCAGATTGTCATTATAAAACCATTTAATTCGTGCCCCCAGATCTGCGTATACTGCCAGAGGAACTGGGAGATAAAGGATATTGACCAGGAAGTTGCCCTGCCCAGGAGCAAGGTTAACGCAGCGCTTGACTGGATAAGGGAAAATGAACACATTGTTGAGGTGCTGGTGACAGGCGGAGATCCATTGACCCTTGATAACAGGTATATAGACTGGCTCATGGGTGAACTCGCAGATATGGACCATGTGCAGAGAATCAGGATTGGTACAAGGACGCCTGTAACTCTGCCCATGAGAATTGATGAGGGGCTCCTTGAAGTGCTCAGGAAATACCATGAATGGGGCAGGAGGGAAGTCGTGATTATGACTCATTTTGAACACCCCATTGAAATGACAGGCGACAATCTTGAGGCAATCAGGAGAATACGGAGCCTTGGTATCAACGTTTACAACCAGCAGGTTTTTACCTTCTATAACAGCAGAAAATTTGAAACGGCATTCCTCAGAAAGACCCTGAAAATCTGCGGGGTTGATCCGTATTATTCCTTCAACTGCATGGGCAAGGAAGAGACAATCGATTTCAGGGTTCCCATAGCAAGGATTGAGCAGGAGGGCAAGGAGGAGGCGAGACTTCTACCTGGAGTTGTCAGGACTGACGAGCCGGTATTCAATGTCCCCAAACTTGGGAAATCATACCTGCGGGCATGGCAGGACCACGAGGTTGTAATGATTCTGCCTGATGGAAAAAGAGTGTACCGTTTTTATTCATGGGAAACCGGCCGCGGGGCCTACAAGGATTATCTGTACACGGATGTAAGTATATACGATTACATTAAAAGGCTGTATGAACACGGTGAAAATCCGGACGATTATGACTCAATCTGGTACTATTTTTAAGGAGGATCATATGTCATTTGAATGCATCTTGTTTAAAAAGAAAGAGGGGATTGCGACCATCAGCCTGAACAGGCCTCAGGTCCTGAATGCCATGAACAAGCAGCTCTGGCTGGATCTTCAGTCTGCCCTGGAGGATGCCAGGAAGGATCAAGCAGTAAGGGCCGTTATCATTACGGGTGAGGGAAGGGCTTTTTCTACAGGAGCGGATCTCAAGGATTCAAAGGATAGAGATATGGAAAGCTACCGTGATTATCTTGTAGAACTTCAGGAAACCTCCAGGAAGATAATCAATTTTGAAAAGCCTATAATAGCAGCAATAAACGGATATGCACTTGGCTCCGGATACGAACTCGCTCTCGCATGTGATATAAGGATAGCAGCACAGGATGCAAAAATTGGATCCCCTGAGGCCAGAGTCACATCGTCAGTGACGGGGGGCGCCACCAGGCTGCTCCAGGACCTTGTGGGGCCGGGGAAGGCGAAGGAACTCCTTTTTACGGCTGAATATATTGACGGCAGGGAGGCGGAGAGAATAGGCCTGGTCAACAAATCCGTTCCAATCGAACATCTGATGGAAACCGCAAGAGACATGGCAGTGAAGATAGCCAAAAATTCTCCATTTTCCATAAAGATGATTAAGCAGGGCCTTAATATGGCGTGCGGGGAAACAAGCCTGGAAGCCCTTATGAGTTATGAGGTTGAGGCATGCCTCGCCTGTGTTTCAACAAAAGAAAGGCAGGAGTCTCTGCAGGATTTTGAAGACCGGAAAAAGTAGTTCTCTGCGCGATACTCCATTAACGAATATAATGATAATTGATTTTCATACCCATATATTCCCTGATCGTATAGCAGCGGCCACAATTGAAGCCGTTTGCCGACGGTCTGATATCCAGGCATCTTCCGATGGTACTGTTAACAGCCTGCTTCATTCCATGTCTGCCGCCGGCATTGATATTTCGGTTGTCTGCAGTGTTGCTACAAGACCTGAACAGGCTTCCTCAATCATCAGGTGGCTCAGCGGCATCAGGCAGCCAGGCATCATCCCCCTGGCCCCGATACACCCCGGGTCCCCTGATATACCGGATACTTTAGGGCAATTGAAGGAGCAGGGTTTTAAGGGGCTTAAAATGCACCCCGATTATCAGGACTTTTATGTTGACGATAAAAGGGTGTATCCCCTTTATGAGGCGGCCCAGTCAGAAGGGATGTTCATACTTTTTCACGCCGGACTTGACCGGGGTCTGCCGAATCCTGTGCACGGCACACCAGGAAGATTCGCAAAGGTCATAAAGGATTTTCCGCATCTGTGTGTCATCGCTGCACACATGGGAGGGGAAGATGTATATGAGGAAACCGAAGAACGCCTGATCGGCAGGGATATCTATATGGATACATCCTTTGTATTGCGGAAAATGCCCTCTGACTTGTTGAAACGCTTTTTTCAAAGACATCCCGCGGAACGGTTTCTCTTTGCTACAGACAGTCCATGGCTGGATCAAAAAGAGGAACTGGATTTTTTACTTTCACTCCCCTTTCTCACCGTGGACGCAAAGGAAAAGATAACCGGTGGAAATGCTTCAAAGTTGCTCGGGCTTTAAGAAGTATAAGGGCAAAGAGAGGGTGAATTCCAAAAAGGATCCCTGTAATGGAAAAAAGAATAAGGATTATTGAAGGAGATATTACCAGGCAGGATGTGGATGCTATCGTGAATGCCGCAAACAACTCGCTTTTAGGGGGCGGCGGGGTTGATGGGGCGATCCACAGGGCTGCCGGGCCTGAGCTTCTTATGGAGACACGTGAGATCGGCGGTTGTCCAACGGGCGAGGCAAGAGTCAGCAGAGGTTACCGTCTTCCTGCAAGGTGGGTGATACATACGGCTGGGCCGATCTGGTCAGGTGGAAAGAGGAACGAGGAAGCCCTTCTGGCAGATTGTTACAGCAACTGTTTCAGGGCGGCCTCGGAACTGGGCATCAAAAGCATAGCGTTCCCGTCCATCAGCACCGGGGCATACAGGTTTCCATTGGAACGCGCCACCGCGATAGCATTGAATGAGACCAGACGGGCCCTTCAGGCCAACAAGACCCTTGAAGTGGTATTTGTGTGTTTTGGACAGGAGGTCCTGAAGGTCTACCAGGACATATTTAATCGTATTTTCGGAGTATAATATTAAGTCGCCCATTCCTTTTACTGGTTAAATATTTTTGCTTGAGGCATATTAAATGGCCAGTTTCATCCTTGACATATTCCTGCTTCTAACACAAAAATAACTTATACTGTTGTCATTTTGAAAAAAATGATAATATCTGTGCAAAAGACTT
>JAFGMQ010000217.1 GCA_016927455.1 Deltaproteobacteria bacterium | reverse complement strand
GAAGAAATATGCAGGGTTCTTCGGGAGACAGGCTGATTTGGCAAACAGTCTTCAATGTTATATAGCTTATTCAAAAAAAATTCAGCCAGATTACAAAGGCACAAAGACTTTCGCCTCTGTGCCTTTTTTGTTCTTATGGTTATCCAGATTATTCAGTTTTAGAGGTCAAGGATTACACCTTGAACCATCAATTGAAAGTTCTAATTCCAGCATCCTCCGGGGCCTCTTCCAGAACCGAATCCTCTTGGACACGTTCCCGGATTATCCTGATTTACTCCAGGGCCACCCCTTTTGGCAAAGCCACAGGCGCCTCTTCCGAACCCTGACCCAATACCAATTTCAGGATAAATCTCTCGAGCCTGCAGTTGAAATTCAAGCCGGGCCTGTTTCACGCTGTACTGGAGATCGTTTATCTCCTTCTGGAGGACCCTCAGTCTTTCTACATCAGGTTCTGAAGTGCTCCAGACAGTTCTCATTTCTGTTCTTTTTGCAGATATCTCGGACCTGATCTGCGCTGTATCATCGTAAAATTTCTGATAGAGCGCGCTCAGTTCTGTCCTCTTCTCATCTGTTATGCCTGCATTGTTCCCTGAAAGGGCTGCGCCATAAGGACAATCTGCACGGCTGTTATTTCCCCAACCACCCATACGCTTTCCCTTTCCCCAATCCGGGCCAAAGGCCAGCGCTGGTACGACCATAATCCCGATTAAAGCAATAACACCTATAATACCTATTGTCTTTTTCATTTTTCTGCCTCCTTTTGTTTAAGTTGTTTAAGCATTTTGTTTTTACTTATTAAAAAGCAAGGCTCGTGCCAAAAATATAATTTCGTCTTAACCTGCCGTATAAACTACATATATTTTATCAAAGCACTGAAGGAGATTATAACTGACTTGCAATAATTCATACAAAGGTGGATAATCAGTATCCACAATGAGTATCCATATGGATACTTTGTATCCATATGCTGCATTTTTACGAACATCAATATCCGTAAGTCCGGACTGACTATGAAAAAAATTTACAAAAAATCACTGGCCGGAATACCTCCCTGGCTAATTATAGGCTCTGTCGTCATTCTTGCTCCTATCTTTCTGTTCTGGACCATTCAGAATATAAACAAACAAAAAGAGGAAATGATTCACCTCCTTCTCGAGAAAGGCGCCGCCCTTATCAGATCCTTTGAGGCCGGGACTCGTACTGGAATGACGGGTATGCACGGTACTGGAGGGAGAGGATTTCAACTGCAGAGACTCCTTTCTGAAACAGCACAGCAGCCTGATATAGTTCATCTGATTGTAACCGATATAAACGGCAGAAGTATAGCACACAGTGATCCCTTGAAAATCGGAGAAATTTACGGGAAAGATGTTGATATACAATCAGCGCTCAAGGCAGAAAAGCCTCTCTGGCGTCAGGTGGGAAATAAGGAGGGCCTTTCCGAAACCTTTGAGGTCTATAGAAAATTTTCTCCCATACACATATTCGGCAGAGGTGGCCGCAGGATGATGAATGAAAGGAGCCTGGACTCCGGCATTAAGCAGCTTGAAGATACAATAGCCGATCCCGACCAGATTATATTTGTCGGAATGGACATGAGTGCTCTTCAAAAGGCAAGGCAGGAGGATATGCACCATACTATCCTGATGGGTGCCATCCTCCTCTTGATAGGATTCGGCGGCATCGTATCTCTGTTTCTTTCTCAGGCATACCGTTCAACCCGGGCTTCATTAACAAGGATAAAAGCCTTCTCCGATAATATTGTTGAAAACATGCCTATAGGACTGATAGCGGTTGAAAAAGACGGGACAATCGTCTCCCTTAACCAGGCCGCAGAGTCCGTCCTCAGGATTTCTTCCGCTGATTTCCTTGAAAAAAAGGCCGAAGAGACTCTCCGGCCACTGTGGTCAATTGCAGAAGATCTAAAGGGCGAAAAAATAATCATCGAAAAAGAAATCAGTTATCCTCTTCCGGAGGGGAGAACAGTACCGCTTGATGTCATATCAAGCTCAATAGAAGGGGATGATAATACATCATGGGGATATATTATCCTTTTCAGGGACCTTACAGAGATCAAATCCCTGAAGGATGAAATAGAAAGAAGCAAACGCCTCGCTTCCCTGGGAAGGCTTGCTGCGGGTGTGGCCCATGAAATACGTAACCCCTTGAGTTCCATAAAAGGATTTGCCACGTATTTTCGGGACAGATACAGGGAAAACAAAGAGGACCAGGCCACCGCCAATATCATGATTCAGGAAGTAGACAGGCTTAATCGCGTTATCACCCAGCTCCTGGAATTCGCCCGTCCAATAAGCATAAATATGGTGCAGACATCTATACAGCCAATAATCCGGCATTCACTCAAGATCGTTAACAAACAGGCAAATGAAAAGAATATCAAGGTGGTGAAAAACCTCCCCCCGGAAGCAATAGAGATACCTATGGATCCGGACAGGTTTGCCCAGGTGCTTATTAACCTCTTTCTTAACGCCGTTGAAGCGATGGAAGAAGGCGGAACGCTGTCCATAGATCTTTCCAGAAACGAAAAATCAGGCCTGGTTATAATTTCAGTGACTGACACAGGCAGAGGAATAGAAAAAGAGGTACTCGAACATATCTTTGACCCCTATTTCACAACCAGGCAATCAGGAACCGGTCTGGGACTGGCAATTGTCCACAAGATTGTTGAATCGCACAACGGTGAAATAAAAGTTGAGAGCAATATCGGAAAAGGGACCAGGTTTACAGTCCTGCTGCCCGGGAGGAAATAGACCTCCGTCCTTCTGGATATTTTTGGGGACTACAACGGTGGGAAATTTTTTATATCTTCCATATCTATAATTTCAAGGAAGAACAAAAATGAAGCATGATAACAAGATATTGATAGTTGATGATGATTCAGGGCATCGTACAATGCTGAAGACGCTTCTCAGGGGATGGGGATATTCCATATCTGAAGCCGACGACGGCTCAGCGGCCGTTGACAGGGTTCGTAATCAGGCCTTTGATCTGATTCTCATGGATATCAGAATGATAAAGGTTTCAGGCCTGGAGGCGCTTAAACTTGTTAAGGAATATAACCCTGCCATCCCTGTTATCATCATGACTGCTTATTCATCAGTTGAAACCGCTGTTGAAGCACTGAAAAAAGGAGCTTATGATTACCTGACCAAGCCCCTGGACTTTGATGAATTAAGGCTTACCATGGAACGTGCTATGGAGCACACCCATCTTAAGGAAGAAAACCGCCTTCTGAAAGAAAGGCTCGGTGAACATTTCAACAGGCGCAATATCATAGGCAGAAGCCCTGCAATAGTAAGGTTAATGGAAACAATTGCTCAGGTGGCTCCTACTGAAGCAACCGTAATGATCACCGGTGAATCCGGGACCGGCAAGGAAGAGGTGGCTATAGCCCTTCACCTCAACAGCAACAGAAAAGACGGCCCTTTCATAAAAATAAACTGCGCCGCCATAACCGAAACCCTTCTTGAATCAGAGATGTTCGGTCATGAAAAAGGGGCTTTTACCGGGGCTCACAGGAGGAAGGAAGGGCGCTTCCTGCAGGCAAGCGGAGGTACCCTTTTCCTGGATGAAATCAGTGAAATGCCGCTTTCAATGCAGGTCAAGCTTCTTCGTGTGATTCAGGAGAGAGAGATCACCAGGGTCGGCGGAGAGGAAGTTCTGAAGATAGATGTAAGGCTCATAGCAGCGAGCAACAAGGATTTATTAGAGGAGGTCCGTGCCGGGAGGCTTAGGGAGGATCTGTTTTACAGGCTCAACGTGGTAAATCTTTTTATTCCGCCTCTAAGGGATAGAAAGGAAGACATCCCTCTTTTGGCTCAGCATTTTCTGGAGATATTTTCTAAAAAAAATAACAAGCAGATCAAGGGATTTACACCTCAGGCCATGGACCGCCTTATAAGATACAGATGGCCCGGTAATGTTCGTGAGTTAATGAATGCAGTGGAAAGAGGTGTCGTACTTTCAATGTCTGAATATCTTATAGACGATGATTTTCCTTTGATCCATGATGATTCAGTAGAAGATGAATTAAAGTCTGCAGATACTGGGACGCCTGCTTCTGTTCCTCTCGAACAGGTGGAAAAGGAAACCATAATAAGGACACTGGAATCAGCCGGGGGCAACAAAAGTGAAACCGCCAGAAGGCTTGGCATCACGAGAAAAACTCTTCACAAAAAGCTGAAAAAATATGGAATAATGAAATAAGATGAACTCGCAAAAAGTCAAAAAGGCTCTCTTTCTGTCATTCCGGCGAAAGCCGGAATCTAGTCTTTCCAAGCACTTACGAAACCCCTGGACCCCGGTTTTCACCGGGGTGACGACTTTTTACGAGAACATCAAATAAGGTATAGAAAATAACTTTCATAGTATAATTATGTACAGCTATCAAAAAACAAATCGCTATTTTGCCCAGGTGGCGGATGATATTAAAGATATTGCCGAAGAAGAAATCATATCTTTTGGAGGAGAAAATCCACGGCAGGCATACCGTGGTATCTACTTTACAGCAAATCAAAGTACGCTTTATTCCATCAATTACTATTCAAGAATTATCAATCGTGTTCTGGCCCCGCTTATATCTTTCGACTGCCATTCTGACCGTTATCTTTACAGGCAGGCCTCACAAATCCGGTGGGAAGATTTTTTATCGCCGGCCAATACGTTTGCTGTATTTGCAACCTTGTCAAACAGCAGGATGAGGCATTCCAAATTTGCAGCCCTGCGGCTGAAAGATGCAATTGCTGATTACTTCAGGTCCAGCTCAGGCAAGCGCCCTTCTATCAATACGAGGAATCCTGATATATGGTTTAACCTGCACATAGAAAACAATAAGGCGACTATCAGCCTGGACACATCGGGAGGTTCTCTTCATAGACGAGGCTACAGAATAGGATCTACCGAAGCACCGATGGTTGAAACACTGGCAGCCGCAATCATCCGGTATTCCGGATGGAAAGGCGAATCACCTCTTTATGACCCATTCTGCGGTTCAGGCACGTTTCTCTGTGAGGCATTTATGCATGCATCCCATATTCCTTCAGGCATCCTCCGAAGCAATTTCGGATTTGAAAGGCTCCCGGACTTCGATTCATTTCTCTGGAAAAAGATTATCAGGGAAGGAAAACATAATATAAAGCAGGTATCGAAGGGCATAATATCAGGCAGTGATATATCCACTGAAGCCGTTAAGACGGCACGCCAAAATTGCAGAATGATTGCCAGAGAAAATCATATCAGGATTGATCGGCAGGACATTTTTGATATTGAATATCTCAGGGACAAAACAATAATCTGCAACCCACCCTATGGAATCAGAACGGGCAAGGCAGGAGAAATGCCCGATTTCTATGCAAGGTTTGGTGATTTTCTTAAGAAACGTTGTACCGGGTCAACTGCATATGTCTACTTTGGAGAACCTGCATTCATCAAAAGCATGGGGTTAAAACCGTCATGGAAAAAACCGCTCTCCAATGGAGGCCTTGATGGACGACTGGTCAGATATGAACTGTACTGATCGCACTAAAGTGTATCCTCTTCTATTATTTCAACGGCATCCATAGTTTCGTCAATTATCTTGTCCATATCTTCTTCCTTAATCCCCAAGACTTCCATGGTTCCATCCTCTATCTGATATTCAGTTATGAACTGCTCACCTGAACCGAAGCCACATGTCATTGAAACCGCGTCTGCCATATGAAGAACATGCGCAAGTTCATTTTCTTTTGCCATGGAGGGCTGGTGATGATACCTTATTGCTATAGCCTGCCATTCCGGAATTTTCCATGTCTTACATAGTTCATACGCAATTTCTGAATGGTCT
>JAFGMQ010000003.1 GCA_016927455.1 Deltaproteobacteria bacterium | reverse complement strand
ACTGAAACCGGGTGTTCCTGTCTGTCCCCCGGAGGGTGACGCGGGCACGGGTATGGCAGCCACCAACAGTGTTGCAGTGAGGACAGGAAACGTATCAGCAGGCACATCGGTGTTTGCAATGATCGTACTGGAAAAGGAACTGAAAAAGGTTCACCATGAGGTAGACCTGGTAACCACACCTGACGGGAGCCTTGTGGCTATGGCCCACTCCAACAACTGCAGCACTGACTATGATGCCTGGATCAATCTCCTTGGGGAAGCCCTGAATGCCCTGGGTAAAAACATCTCCAAACCGGTTCTCTATGACACCCTGCTTACGCAGGCCCTTAAGGGAGACCCTGACTGCGGGGGCCTGTTGAGTTACGGATATGTCTCAGGCGAACACATTACAGGTTTTACCGAAGGCCGCCCCCTGTTTGCCAGGGTGCCGGAAGGCAATTTCAACCTGGCGAATTTTATGAGAGCCCATCTGTTTACCGCGCTCTGCGCCCTGCGTACAGGGTTAAATGTGCTATTTAATGAAGAAGGGGTAAAGGTAGATGAGATAAGGGGTCATGGAGGTTTTTTCAAATCCCCTGAAACGGGTCAGAAGATCATGGCCGCGGCAACAGGAACCCCTGTTTCCACCCTCAAGACCGCAGGAGAAGGAGGGGCCTGGGGAATGGCCCTGCTTGCAGCCTTTATGATTAGAAATGATAAAACCATAACCCTGGTGGATTTCCTCTCACAGGTTTTTGAAGGCAGCATACAGGAAGCGGTTAAGCCACACCCTGAGGATGTAAAGGGTTTTGAAAGATACTTTGATCGCTATCACAAAGGTCTGGCTATAGAAGAGGCCGCAGTAAGGCATATGCAGTAAGTTTTGAAACCTTCTCTACCGGACATATGCCAGTACAGACAGGTATTCATTAAATTTCTACCTTAACTGTCACCTTGTCCATATCTGATAGGTGTAATCAATATTTGACCTGAAATCCTGAGAAAACACCATCTTGAATTTTTCCGGGATCGCCGGGAAGAACACGTTGCCTTTTGCCTCACAGTGAATAACAGACAGGTGAATTACATCTACCCTTGATATGGTTTCAGCATAGATCTGCCCTCCGCCTGAAACAATCACAAGACCAGTTTTATCTGAAAGATAGCCAAGCGCTGCATCCACGGACTTGAAAAAGCAGACATCTTCAGATATCTGCTCTTTAAGCGAAGAGGATACAACAGCGTATTTCCTGTCTGGCAGCATTCCCATGGCCTCAAATGTCTTTCTACCAACAAGGAGCCAGTGGTTGTAGGTCATGGCCTTAAACAGGAGCTGTTCACCTTCCGCCTTCCAGGGTATTTCAGCGTTATTGCCGATTACATTATTATCCGATCTTGCCGCCATCAAAGAAATGATCATATCATCACCACCCTGTCTTCATACCTGTAAAGTGATTGGTAGGCCCATGCCCCGCCCCGATAGCAAAACTCTCTTTTATTGCCATTGAGATAAATCCCTTTGCCTGCCTAATGGCCCTGAGCACGGGATAACCTTTGGCAATACCCGCTGCTATGGCTGATGAAAAGGTGCAGCCGGTTCCGTGACAGTTCTTTGTCTTGTACCTTTTTTCGGAAAGCAGGAAATATTCCTCACCATTATATACAACATCAATCGCCTCTTCACCCTGTTCCATGTGGCCGCCCTTTATAACCGCCCAGCCACATCCCATGGCCCTGATCATGGCCCCGGCCTTTTTCATGTCTTCAATGGAATCGATCCTGGTGTCAAGTATTGCTTCAGCTTCTTGTATATTCGGCGTTACAACGGCTGCAAGGGGAATCAGTTCATTTATTAACCTGTTGCATGCGTCCTTTGTGAGCAACGAATCACCGCTCTTTGCGATCATCACTGGGTCAACAACTATATTTTTAATGCCATAGTCTCTTAATGTTTTTGCCACGGCGCTCACGATCTCCGGGTTTGCCAGCATGCCGGTCTTTACAGCATCCGCGCCAATATCATCCAGCACGCTGGTTATCTGTTTTATTACGAACTCCGGGGCGATTTCCAAGATACCCTGCACACCCAGTGTGTTCTGGGCTGTAAGGGCGGTTATGGCAGAGGTTCCAAAAACACCGAAAGCGGTAAAGGTTTTGAGGTCTGCCTGAATGCCTGCTCCTCCGCCACTGTCAGAGCCGGCAATTGTCAGGGCCTTTTTCATTTTACACCTAAAAAATCTACCATCAGTCTGTGGCCGGGGTCTATGAGCAGGCTGCTTTCAACCGCATATTTTTCAGTAAATCCTTTATCCCTTTTTGCGGATTCAAGCTCCTTTGCGGTTGCCCATGCAAAGGGCGCGGGTTCACGGGTATGGGTCTTTTTTATAACAGGCGTATAATGATCGCTGACAACCATGATCCTGTAATCATCAAAGTTTTTAAGTCCGTGAAGGGCAACGCCCACCACATCCCTGTCAAAGGATTCTATAGCCTGTATCTTTTCCCTGTAGTTGCCGTTATGTCCGGCTTCATCCGGGGCCTCCACATGGACAAAAACAAAATCCATATCCTTAAGCCCGTTGACAGCGCCTTTCGCCTTGCCACTGTAGTTTGTATCCAGATACCCGGTGGCCCCTTCCACATAAATGGGTTTAAAACCGGCGTATTTACCAATGCCTTTTATAAGATCAACCGCGGAAATAACTCCGCCTTCAAGACCGTATATGTCTTTGAACAGAGGAACAGCAGGCGCCTTACCCTGCCCCCACAGCCAGATGGAGTTGGCCTCCTTTAACAGTGCCTTTTTTCTTTTATTATTTACAGGGTGGTATTCCAGTGATTCCCATGAATCCCGGATCAGTTCGACAACCGGGTTTCCGCTGCTGTTAAGATATTCCGCCATGTTCTGATCGAGCACATCATGGGGAGGAATGGTAAGCGCGTCTTCAGGGCCGTTTTTCCATACCAGCAGGTGCCTGTAGGCTACACCGGGGTAGATGGTTGTGCCCTGGATCTGAAGAAATTTTTTCAGGTCATTCACGATTTCACAGGATTCCTCGGTTGTGATATCTCCTGAACTGTGACTTACCATTATTATCTCATTATGGGATTTGCGATCAAGTGTAACCAGGTTCATCCTGAAGGCCACATCATTTTCAGCCAGATCAACACCCATGCTGGCCGCTTCGAGGGGTGATCTGCCCGTATGATATTTTCGGGGATCATAACCCATAAGGGCCAGGTTTGCCACATCGCTTCCCGGCTCCATGTCATCAGGGATTGTTTTAACACATCCTATGCGGCACGAAGCAATAAGATCCATATTAGGGGTATTCGCCGCCTCAAGCGGGGTCCTGCCCCCGAGCTCGGATATGGGGTAGTCAGCCATACCATCGCCGACAAGGAGCAGATACTTAGTTTTAGAATTTTTAGTCATAAAATACTTTCCTGCTGTTAAATCAGATGGATATAATATATAGGCGCAAGGCGCAAGGCTCACGGCGCAAGGCTCACGGCACAAGGCTCAAGGAAAATCTTAAAGGCTTTTAAGCCTTGTGCCCTGCGCCCTGCGCCCTGTGCCCTGCGCCTTGCTTTTACCCCATTACCCGAATCATCATTGTTTTATCCTGAAGCACATCGAGCCTGTCTATTTTCTCAAGCGCCTCTGTGACATCCTTTTCAATGGCCTCATGGGTCAGCATAACGATGGGGACAACGCCTTCAATCTCTCTTCCCTTTTGAATAACCGATGAAATACTTATGTTTTTTTCACCGAGGATACCCGCTATCTTTGAGAGCACACCCGGTTTATCAAGCGCTGAAAACCTGAAATAATAGGCTGTTTTAAGGTTTTTCATGGATTGAATCGTGATTTTTTGACCCGAAGGGTCAGCAAAGCCAAGGGGACATACCTGCATGTCCGAACCGGCTTTTATCTTTCGGGCAATGGACATGATATCCGATACAACAGCGCTTCCAGTGGGTCTTCTTCCCGCTCCCTGGCCATAGTAGAGTGTGGGGCCGACATAATCGCCTTCAATAAAGACCGCGTTAAAGGCCTCATTCACATTGGAAAGTATATGGCCCTTGGGAAGCATGGCCGGGTGCACCCTTGCCTCCACCTCACCCCCCAGATCCCTTGCAACGGTTAAAAGCTTGATGCAGTATCCGAATTCATCTGCAAACTGTATATCTTCCTGTGTCAGCTTGTCTATGCCTTCTTTGTAGATACTTTCAAAGGGCGCGGGCGCGCCATAGGCCAGGGAAATAAGTATGGCAAGCTTATGTGCCGCATCGGTTCCGTCTACATCAAGTGTGGGAGGATCTTCGGCATAACCTAGTTTGATTGCGCCTTCAACAGCCTCTTCATATGGAAGACCGTCCTTTGACATGCGTGTAAGGATATAATTGGAGGTGCCGTTTAAAATACCCATTATGGTAGTGGTATTGTTTGCCGCAAGCCCCTCACGCAAGGCGACTATGACCGGCATGCCCCCTCCCACTGCCGCCTCGTAGGCAAGATTAACTCCCTTTTGGGATGCGATCCCGTATAATTCGCTGCCAAACTCCGCCAGAAGCGCCTTGTTTGCGGTTACAACATGCTTGCCGTTTTTAAGGGCCGTGCTGATAAACTGTTTAGCCGTTGTCAACCCGCCTATGAGTTCAACAACAATATCTATCTCCGGATCATTCAGCAACCCGGCCGCATCGTTTGAGAGCACCCCTTGCGGCAGGGTAATTCCGCGATCGGAATCAAGATCAAGGTCAGCAACCCTTTTTAGTATTATATCGAGGCCAACCCTTTTCTTTATTATCTCCCTGTTTTTAAGAAGTATCTCCGCAGTACCCGCGCCTACTGTGCCAAACCCTATAATACCGACATTAACCTGCTTCATTTTTTATCTCCCTTGTTAGGAAATCAAGATGCCGGTTCCTACAGAACCTGCTTTATTCCCCTGATAGCCTGTCTTGTCCTCTGGGGATTCTCAACCAGCGCGAACCTGACATATTCGTCACCATATTCACCAAACCCTCTTCCGGGTGATACAGCGACCTTTGCCTTTTTGATGAGCATTTTTGAGAATTCCACAGAACCCATCTTTCTGTATTGTTCCGGAATTCTTCCCCACACAAACATGGTTCCTTTGGGTTTTTCTATATGCCAGCCCACACGGTCGAGCCCGTCACAAAGCGCATCCCTTCGCTGCCTGTAGATCTCTACAATCTCCTTCACACATTCATCAGGTCCGTTGAGAGCGATGATAGCGGCAATCTGGATGGGCTGGAACATGCCGTAATCAAGATAACTCTTGATCCTCTTGAGTGCGGAAATTATCTTTTTATTGCCCACGCAAAAGCCAACCCTCCAGCCTGGCATTGAATAGCTCTTTGACATGCTGTAAAATTCCACCCCTATGTTTTTTGCGCCGGGGATCTGAAGCAGGCTTGGGGCTTCATAGCCGTCAAACACAAGATCAGCGTATGCCAGATCATGGACAACAATCATATCCCTTTCCTTGCAGAATTTGACTATTTTTTTAAAAAACCCTTTATCCACAACCGCGGTAGTGGGGTTATGGGGGTAGGATATAATAAGCATCTTTGCCTTGGGCCATGTCTGCTTTGCAGCCGTGGTAAGATCATCAAAAAAATCCCTGTCAGGCGCTATGGGTATGCTCCTGAGGTCACCGCCCGCTATAATAACAGAGTAGGGGTGAATCGGGTACGTCGGGTTTGGCGCAAACACCACATCTCCAGGGCTGATGGTGGCCAGGATCAGATGGGCAAGCCCTTCCTTTGCCCCCATCGTGGCAATAGCCTCCTCATCAGGATCTATGTCAACGTTATATTTCCGCTTGTACCAGTTCGATATGGCAAGTCTTAATTTTGGAATACCGGCGGACGCGGAATAGCGGTGATTATGGCCTTTTTTGGCGGCCTCAACCAGTTTGTTTACAATATGTTTTGGTGTCGGAATATCAGGATTTCCCATCCCGAGATCTATAATGTCTTCACCCTTATGTCTAAGTTCCATTTTAAGCGCGTTTACTTCAGCAAAGACATAGGGTGGAAGCCTGCTCATTCTTGCGAATTCAAACATCGGCTCATCTCCTTATGCGAATGTTCATGTTAATAATAGAATAGTTAAATTACCCCATCGGTAAAAAAAAATCAAAAACTTAATAGTATATAACCAAATAAAAAACCGGGCTTTATGCGCCCGGTTCTTTCATTTTTATATGTAACTTAATTCAACTCAACTTTGAAAGACTCACGGCGCAGACCTTGTATTCGGGTATCTTGGCCACCGGATCAAGGGCCGCGTTGGTAAGTATATTGGCCGCTCCCTTCGCGTAGTGAAAGGGAATAAATACAGTGCCGGTTACAGCCTTTTCGGATATTCTTGCCTCCACCTCAATCTCTCCCCTTCTTGATGCTATCTTTAGAATATCGCCATTGGATATACTGTGTGATCTTGCGTCCTCCTTTGATATCTCCACGAAACTCCTGGGAGCAAGCTCATTTAGACCTTCCGACTTCATGGTCATAGTCCCTGTATGATACTGGTAAAGAACCCGCCCTGTTGTCAGATACATGGGATATTTTTCATCGACCACCTCTGCCGGTGGCTTGTAATCGATGGCATGAAAGACACCGAGCCCGCACGAAAATTTATCCACATGCAGGCATGGGGTACCTGGGTGATCTGTATTCGGGCAGGGCCAGTGTATACCGTCCGCATCTATACGGCCGTAATTGATGCCGCAGTATGAAGGCGTTACTTCCGAAATCTCCTTCATGATCTCCTCAGGATTATTATATTTCATGGGATACCCCATCCGGCCGGATATCTCAGAGATTATTTCCCAGTCATCCTTTGCCTGCCCGGGGGGATTAACCGCCTTGCGAACCCTCTGCACCTTTCGTTCGGTATTT
>JAFGMQ010000216.1 GCA_016927455.1 Deltaproteobacteria bacterium | reverse complement strand
GGCGCCATTATTGACAAATATTCAATAGGAAAAGGCCGGACATGGGAATTGAGAAAGGAGAATACCGTATGTTCCTATTGCGGAGTAGGCTGCCAGATTACATTTCACATCAATGAAAAAACAAATGAGATAGTAAGGGTAACCGGCGTGGAAGGAGCCACTGTAAATGACGGCATGCTCTGTGTTAAGGGAAGATTCGGCTTTGATTTCATAACCTCTGAAGAACGCCTGACAACCCCCCTGATCAGAAATACCCAAGGGCAGCTTGTTGAAGCCACCTGGGAAGATGCCATCGGGCTAATTGCAAAAAAGTTCAATCAGATAAAAATGGAGCATGGCCCGGATTCAATCGGCGGTCTTGCTTCAGCCAAGGTCACCAACGAAGAAAACTACGTATTTCAGAAGTTCATGAGAAGGGAGATAGGAACTAACAACGTTGACCACTGTGCGCGTCTCTGACACAGCTCAACGGTGGCCGGTCTGGCTGCCGCATTTGGTTCCGGTGCGATGACAAACGACATTGCAGGCATCAAGGAAGCTGATGTAATCCTTATTATCGGCTCTGACACTTCGGAGGCCCACCCTGTTATTGGAAGCAGGATCAAACAGGCTGTTCGCCAGGGCAAATCCAAATTGATTGTAATTGACCCTAAAGAGATAAACATGGCCAAATACGCAACCATCTATGCCCGGCAACGCCCTGGTACTGATGTTGCCGTACTCAACGGGATCATGAATGTTATTATTGAAAATGGTTGGTATGATAAAAAGTTTGTGGAAGAACGATGTGAAGGATTTGAAGATCTGAAATCAGCTGTAAAAAATTATACGCCTGAAAAAGTTGAAAAGATATCCGGAGTTCCGGCGCAGAAGATAAGAGATATTGCCGAACTCTTCGGAAAAGCCAGTGTAGCATCTCTGTTTTATGCCATGGGAATTACCCAGCATACAACAGGTGTCGATAATGTCATTTCAACTGCCAACCTGCAGATGCTATGCGGTAATCTCGGGGTAAATGGTGGCGGCGTCAATCCGCTCAGAGGCCAGAGCAATGTCCAGGGTGCCTGTGACATGGGAGGGCTTCCAGTAGTTTTTACATCATATCAGGCAGTAGCCAACCAGGAAGTGGTTGACAAATTTTCAAAGGCATGGAACAGGCAGCTTTCTTCCAACCCCGGCCTTAATATGATTAAAATGCTGGAAGGAGCAGGGAACGGAACTCTTAAGGCCCTTTATGTAATGGGTGAAAATCCTATGCTTAGCGACCCTGATCTTACGCATGTAAAAAAAGAACTTGAAAACCTCGATTTCCTGGTTGTGCAGGATATATTCCTGACTGAAACCGCTCAACTTGCTCATGTCGTCCTGCCTGCAGCATCCTTTGCTGAAAAGGATGGCCTGTTTACAAACACGGAAAGAAGGGCTCAGAGAGTTAGAAGGGTTTTGAATTCACCCGGCCAGGCCAGGGAAGACTGGATTATTATCCAGGATATTGCAAATGCAATGGGCAGCGACTGGAATTATAAATCAGCTCATGATATTTCACAGGAAATATGTCAATTATCACCCTCCTATGCCGGAATAACATGGGAAAGAGTTGGAGATACAGGCCTGCAGTGGCCCTGTCCTGCTCTCGATCATCCCGGTACGCCTTTCCTGCACAAAGGCCAGTTTACAAGAGGAAAGGGTCTGATGAAAGGTATAGAATTTAAGGAGCCTGCTGAACTTCCTGATGAAGAATATCCTTTTGTCCTTACAACAGGCCGCGTTCTGCAGCAGTTTCATACAGGGACCATGACCAGAAAGACACAGGGTCTGAACAACCTGGCAGGCCCCATGGTTATGATTTCAGTAGATGATGCGGAACAACTTGGTATAAGTAATGGTGAAACAGTGAAAGTAAGCAGCAGGAGGGGTGCGATTGAAACACCTGCCTTTGTTACAAAAAGGATTGGCAAAGGAACAATATACATACCATTCCATTACAAAGAGGCGGCAGCAAATATACTCACAAATCCCGTTTTTGATCCTGTTGCCTCAATACCTGAATATAAGGCATGTTCTGCAAAGGTCAGCAAGATTGCAATGTAATTTTAAATACTTTTGTGTGATATAATAATTTCTTTTTGGCTAAAGGCGCAGGGACTGGGTTGGCCCCTGCGCCCCAAAATGAAGGTTACTATCTGAACAGTTTATTATTCCTCATAATTTGGGGATTTAAGGAGATAAAAAATGTCGGACAAAAAACGGATTCTCGCAATAGATGATGATCCTGACATACTGCAGGCCGTTAAGGCAATACTTAATTCAGCGGGCTTTGAAGTGTCCACTGCCAAGAGTGCAAAAGATGGCCTTGAATATATTGACAGTGTAAAACCCGATTTAGTTCTGTGCGATATGATGATGGAGTCAGTTGATGCGGGCATTGCATTTGCCAATGATTTTAGAAACAAATACCCTGATATTCCTGTCTATTTAATGAGCAGCATAGGTGATGCCACTGCAGAAAACATAGAAATTGAAAAAATAGGATTCAAAGGGGTATTCCAAAAACCTATAGATCCCGAAGTGTTACTTTCTACAGTAAAGGCCTTTCTGAAGGAATAATTGATTTTATTCGGATCAGTTAACAATGCAGAACTGTAACTTTGTGAAAAGTTAGTTTTTAGTTTTCTATCATCATTTGGAAAATTAAATCTGAACTCACTTCTGCATTATTTCATCCCATGAATTTTTTCATAAGGCCACATTATGAGGCCCCCATCCATAACCCGAACTTTCGTGAAGCCCACAGCCTTCAATTTAAGTGCCGCTTCATAACCTCGGATTGAATTTGTGCATAATGTTATGATTTCCTTATCTCGGGGAAGCTCATTCAGCCTGCCCCTGAGTGCACCCAGGGGAATCAGTGTTGATCCGGGCAGACGTGTGTTTGCGTATTCCTGAGGTGAACTGAGGTCCAGCAGCATGAAATTGTCTTTGTTTCTCATTTTTTCATAGACTTCCATAGGCGTGACACTTTCAAAATATCCTGCAAGCTTGTTTTTGGCAATATTTACCCCGGTAATCAGATTATCCATAGCCAGTGAATATGGCGGCGCATAACACAGGTCGAGATTTGCTATCTGATCGACAGTCATACCTGCAGTAATAGCAACAGCAGCAACGTCGACGCGCTTGTCGCTCTGCCCCGGCCCAAGCGCCTGAACCCCCAGGAGCTTTCGTGTCTTACGATCAACAACAAGCTTGAGCATTATATTTTGAGCCTGCGGCATGAACTGCTCCCTGTCAGGAGCACCGGTAAGAACAGTCACAATATCGCAACCTGATTTGCGGGCCCACGTCTCAGTAAGCCCGACCCTGGCAACGCAATAGTTGAATACTTTGCATATTGTACTGCCTACCACGCCGGGGAACACATCATCGCCGTCGCACATATTTACAGCAGCAACCCTGCCCTGTTTATTGGCGGTAGACCCGAGAGGAACATAACATGGCATCCCGGTAACAATATCCATGTTTTCAACACAGTCTCCTGCTGCGTATATGTCCGGGTCCGAAGTACACATATGATCATCTACCCGTATTGCCCCTGTTGACCCTATCTCCAATCCGGCGTTACGTGCAAGATCTACATTAGGCCTTACACCGACACATAAAACAACCATGTCGGCAGGAAGAATTCCTTTATCTGTAACCACACCTTCAACAAACTCCGTTCCCAGAAAAGAACTCGGCCTGGTGCCTGTCATTACACGAACGCCTTTTGATTCCATATAATTGGTAAGCAAGGCGGACATTTCCCAGTCCAGTATTCCAAGTATCTGATTAAACATTTCAACAATAGTAACACGACATCCGCATGCTACCAGAGCCTCAGTCATTTCAACGCTTATCAGGCCTCCGCCTATAAGGACAACATCCCTGGCCTTCATTCTGCTGACATGGGCCTTTACCCCCTCGGCATCACGTACGCCATGCAGGGTGAAAATATTTTTCAGATGAACTCCTGGAACAGTCGGGACAACGGGAGTTGCGCCAGTGGCAATGGCCAGCTTATCATAGGGAATCCAGGTATCCTGTCCACTCACAAGATTCTTTATTCGCACTCTCTTACCTGAACGGTCAATCTCCATTGCTTCTGTGCGGTTCATCACCTTGATGCTTTTTACATTCTGAAAAAATATCGGGTCTCTCACAACGCCAAGCGGGGTGGATAACAATTCCTTCTGTTCCTTTACAACACCCGAAATATAATAAGGCAGGCCGCAGCCGGCATAAGAAAGAAACTCTCCCTTCTCGATAACGGTTACGTCAGTTCTCGGCTTAACCCTGATAATCTTTGAGGCAATCTTTGGCCCTGCCGCCACCCCACCAATGATTACGACCCTCCTGCGTTCCTTATCAGGTTTCACAGTCTTTCCGGGAAGATCCGAAGAAGACACGCGCGGCAAAACAACACAGAAATCCGCACCCCCAGATTCTGATTTATCAACCCAGATTCGGCCTCCTGCCCGCTCAACAAGAGACTTGGCAAAAGTCAATCCAAGGCCAACTCCAGGCAATGTTGTTTTCTGAGCAGCGTCAGACCTGAAAAAGGGTTCAAAAATCTTTTCCCTGAATTCTTCAGAAACACCAATGCCTGAATCTGCTATTGAAATAAAGATAGCATCCTCTTCAGCCAGATATTTAACAGTAAACTTAATTTGTCCATTATTCGGAGTATATTTGAATGCATTATGAACTATGGCGTTTAATGCCTCTGATAAAGCAGACTCACTCACCCTGACATGGGCAGGCTCAACAGTGATATCCAGGATGACCGAAATGTTCCTTGCACTCGCATCCTCAGAAAAACTCAATTGGGTGCTCCGAACAATTGAGACAACTTCGGAGATTGCACCCGCATCACTTTCTATCTTATCCGACTGAGCAATGGCCAGCATCCTGCTTACAGATTTTGCAGCCTCCTGAAGACGCTTGTCCGCCCTGTCCAGAAGGTCCTTCTGCTGGGGATTAAGATGCCCCACATATTCACCTAATAATGTCTTAAGAAGCGATCCCGCTGCTCCTACAGGAGACTTGAGCTGATGGGCTATCAGGGCTGCTAATCTAAGTGCCTCTTCCTGGGATGTCTTTTCACTCATTTTAAAATTCCTGACTTGATAATTAATGGTTATTCAAGATCATTTTGATATAAAACAATAAACCTAATCTATGAATAATGATTTTTGATTTCTATTAATAATTAAAAGTATTTTTATACAGGATAAGTAATAATTTTTCAACAGCAAAGCCTTCATCCATATCAGTTAATCATCCTGAGGGCTTCTCCTCTCCCGGTTAACCTGAATTTACTTCTTCCGCAGGATAACCACCCAGCATATGGCAAGGGATGGAATCAATGACAGCAGAAAACTGTTCAGGTGCGATACCAATCTTTCCGAGTCGTTGAACCAGATCATCAGTGTTTATTCTTTCCAGTTCATGCCTGACCTGAAACCTTGACATAATCAGATCCGCAAGGTAGACCACATGGGTCAATTCATGATGTTCACCAGCTCTTTCAGGATAATGATGATGCATTATAGTTTCTTTTATACACTCATGCAATGACCAGTGGTCGGCCAGTCTGCTGCCTATCTCTGTGTGAGTTATGCCAAACTTTTCCTGTTCAACTGCAAGCATATCAGCACCGTCCATATGGGTACGGCGGTAAAAAAACGGGAAGTCAGACGCAACATATTGATCCAGAACCACTTTACCGATATCATGAAGGAGGCCCGCAGTATAGGCGATATCACTGGATACCCTCCCTGTGAATTCAGCCAGTCTTTCGCTTATCATGGCAGTTCCAAGGGCATGCTTGAACAACCCGCCTTTACAGAGGGAATAACCATGTACGGCTTCCGGGAAAAAATCTTCCAGGGATGCTGAAACAACCAGCTGGAGTAGAATTTTTTGACCAAGGAGTATCAATGCCCTGTCTATTGAATCGACTTTCGCTTTCACGCCGAAAAGGGCCGAATTACAGAGCCTGATAACTTTTGCACTGATAACCTGGTCCTGCCGAATTTCTTTTGCAATATCAATAATGCTGAATTTTTCATCACTGATCATACGGACAATCTTCAGTGCTATTTGAGGAATGGGATTAAGACGCTCTATTGCCCTGTCGATTTCCTTGAGACCTGGCCTTATAACCCTTTCTTTTCCGCAGAAAGAAGCCGGATTACCGACAGGTTCAATAGTGGTTTTCCATGACTCCAGATCAAGACTTAAACGGCAACTGAAATAACCTCCGGTTTCTGCCTTTCTTATGATTATTCCTTCATCATTCAGGATACTCTCTACAATATCCGTTGTCCTTCCTCCAATATCAAATTCCAAATCTCTCTCAGATAAAGGCCCTACCAGAGCACCTCCTGCAACATATGCCTCCAGCCTTTCCCTGACAGTTCCTTGGGCATACAGTGCCTGGAGAAAGAGAGGAAGACCTGTTGAAGCATAAACTTCAGGCTGCCATACTCTCTCTGCAGATATCGGAGCAGGCAGAAGCAAATGGATCAAGCCTCCGACACCGGACTGACGGTCACAAATCGTAACGCCCACACACGTCCCCAGATAAGCCTTAACAATACCTTGCTTCCCGGTGCTTACAACGTAACTTCCTGAGGGGACGAATATCCTTTGCATCAATTATCCCTGACTGTATTTTTCTTTCAGTTTAACAAAAAATGAAAAAACATTTAACTTCTATTATCTGATTCCTTGAATAAAGACATAGTATAGTGTCAATAAAGAAATGTCCTTTCGACCGCAGGGAGAAATCAAAGATTTCTCGGTTCTGAAGGCTCTTTCAAAATGGCAAAGCATTATTGATATGACAACAGAAACCCACTTTTATATCTTGAGTGCGGATATTATCAGGATTAAACAGCATTTCAAGACAAATATACTTGTAGCACAGCGAAAAATACAGGATGGTGAAAGGCTAAAAGGTATCCTGAATTCAGATAACTGCAGAATAATTTATTGTCACACTGGAATAATTCATAACCCTAAGATGGGAATAATGCAGGCAGGCTTGAGGCGAGACTATTCAGACTAAAAGATATTTTTTCATTACATCTTCATTTTGTTTCATGTCTTCAATAGTTCCATGAAAACGAATAAATCCCTTATCAATTATATAACCTCGGCTGCTGAGCCTTAATGCAACCTTGACATTCTGCTCAGCCAGCAGGACTGTCAAGCCTTTGTCCCGCAGATTGCTGATTTGTTCAACCAGCATTTCAACTATCATAGGCGCCAGGCCTTCTGTAG
>JAFGMQ010000215.1 GCA_016927455.1 Deltaproteobacteria bacterium | reverse complement strand
TTAAATACAGGGCCATGGAATGTGACCAGCCCGGTCATTTTTTGAACAGCAATTAACAGAGCTGTGATATCGCTGTATCCTGCAATTATTTTCGGATTTGCCTTTATAATATCAAAATTGATTCTGTCAAGTATTCTCATGCTGCCATAGCCTCCCCTGGAGCAGAAAATTGCCTTTATGTCCCGGTCAAGAAACATTTCATGCAGATCTGCAAGGCGGTCTTCATCTTTGCCGGCCAAATAATCCTGCCGGTCGCAAACATGCCTGCCCATATGAACAGTAAAACCCCATGTTTCCATAATATTCCGGCTTAGCTGGAGGTCATTTCCGCTTACAGGCCCTGCAGGGGATATTACTCCGATGCGGTCGCCGTTTTTGAGCCTTTTAGGTATTATGATATTTTGCTTTTTAATATTATTTACCCCGCCCGGAGGACTAATACACTTTTTAATCTATAAGTGAATAAGGTGATATAACAGGATTTCTTCTGGGAGTATAGGATAAGAGATCTCAGGTGGCAAGCATATCTATATCATACTTTCAAGCCCTGACAATGTTCATGACGCTTTTTGGCTTTTACTCCAGGCCTTTCAATATTTCAGGCGATAAAATCCTGATTGTGCAGCCAACTGCCAATGATACTATAATAACAGTAAAAGTTGACAAGCTCTAAGTAAGATTTTGTCAAAGGCTGTTTCTCGAGGCGTCAGTTTTTTATCAGATAATCTTTTCGAGTTTTGTATATTCCAGGTGCAACAACTTGCGGCCTGCATTTTTAAACAGTATTTCAATCTTATCACCGGAAATAAACCGTGAAACAACACCTGCTCCAAAAGCCGGGTGATTCACCCTGTCGCCGGTCGACAAATCCTGTGAGACTGTATTGTCAAGGGGTACACAAGAGGCATTATATTTTTCATAATTTGTATTTTTCCTGCCAGAGTCTTCTCTCTGCCAGGAACGAACCGGCCGTTTTTCTCCATTTCCAATTGACCCATAGGATACAACACCTTCGGGGAGTGAATTCAGGAATGACGAAAGACGGCTCTGGGATCCATTCTCCGACCTGTTATTAAATTGCCATAAGGGCATTGTTTCCTGGCCCGGATAAGAGACAATCAGATGGTCTTTTGCTCTTGTTGCCGCCACGTAAAGCAGGCGGCGCTCTTCTTCGAGAACCGATGGATTCTGATATGCCCTTGATGGAGGAAGGCGCCCTTCCGTGGCCCAGATAATAAATACAGTCGGCCATTCAAGTCCCTTTGCAGAATGTATTGTCGAAAGCGTTAGTAATTCGGTCTTATCACCCTGAGATAATTCGTTAGAGCTGTTAGGAGGTTCCAGAACGAGATCATCAATGAAGTCTCCCAGCCTTTTATATCGCCGGGCCATCGGGAGAAGCTGGTCAAGTTCCTTTTTACGCCTGGGGTAGTCATCAAATTTATCTTCGAGTATGGTTGAATAATATTCCATGACCTGTTCAACTGCCTTTTCAGGGTCCGTTCCGTGAAGGCTTGCCAGTTTAGTGAAAAGTAGTGAAAGAGGCTTGAGCATATCTGCATTTCTGCCTGAACCCGGCCATTTCTCAATATCTGCCGGGCCAATTGAATCCTCTCTCATCCATTTAATAATAGAAGCTGTCCTGGCAGGACCAATATTCTTAATAAGGCCGAGGACGCGCTGCCAGCTGACGGTTTCGTCCTTGTTTACCATTACCCTCAGATGAGCGAGAAAGTCTTTTATGTGGGCTGACTCAAGGAATTTAAAGCCTCCGTATTTTGTGTATTTAATTCCCTGGCGGTTGAGTTCGGCTTCCAGTTCAAATGAATGATAGCCTGAACGGAACAGAACGGCAAAATCCGTAATGGAGTGACCATGATGCAACTGATTAATGATATACCGAGATATGAACTGGGCCTGGCCCGGTCCGGTCATTGTGTCCATGACCTTTGGCTGTTCCCCTCCAATCCGGTTTGTAAAGAGGCATTTTGTGAATTTTTCAGAGGCCTTATCCATCAAGGCATTGGCCAGTCTAAGGATTGGCTGTGTTGATCTGTAATTCTCTTCCAGCCTGATAATTCTGGTTTCCGGGAAGTGAACTGGAAACTCAAACATGTTCCTGTAATTCGCGCCTCTGAAGGAGTAAATTGACTGGGAATCATCCCCTACGACCATAATATTCCGGTGTTCATGAGCGAGCCACCTGACAATATCCGACTGTATGCTGTTAGTGTCCTGATACTCATCAACCATGATATACCTGTAACGAAGGCTCAGTTGAGTGCGGACATCCGGATAATCAATCAGAAGTTTCCGAAGATTAATGATAAGATCATCATAATCCATCAGATGATTGGCCTGCTTATAATTCCTGTAGCCTGTTTCAAGGCTTTTAATTTGAGGTATGAATTCAATAAACTGTGCATACTCCTCTTCCATTAAGTCTTCTACTGGCCGTTCAAGGTTGGCGGATTTGCTGATGATGTCGGCCAAAGTACTTCTTTTCGGGAACTTATGAATACCCTTCGGAAGCCTTGGTCCGGGGACAAGAGAATGGATGGCTTCCTCCATATCAGAACGGTCAAGAATTGTGAACGAGTTTGAATAATCCAGCAGTTCGGCATGACTTCTCAGTACGCGATGGGCAAGTGAATGGAATGTGCCTCCGGATACAAATCTGCACCTGGCATCAGAAAGGCCGGCCGCACGTTCCAGCATTTCCTGGGCAGCCTTTCTTGTGAAGGTCAGAAGCAATACTGATTCAGGGGGAATGCCGCTCTCAACAAGTCTTGCAACTCTGTAGACCAGGGCCCTTGTTTTTCCGCTGCCAGCACCGGCGATTACAAGGACAGGCCCTTCAAGAGTCGTTACAGCGTCAAACTGGGCGGAATTAAGAAGCTTTTTATAGTCTATTTCTTTTTGCAAAACCTGTATAGATCCTTTCAAAACAAGGCACCATAATGTCCCTGAAGCACATATATCATCTCAGGTACAAAATTACGGCCATAATGACAGCAATAACTGAAAAAACAATAAATGCTACAGGGATAAGAAAGGCAATAATAACCCTTAAATATGAAGTGTTGTGTATTTCACGAAGTCCTATTATCTGGACTATTGTTCGCCATATACTTCCTATAAGGCTGCCGATAAATGGGATCACAGCAAAGATATGGGTGGACTGCGAATAGGCTACAACCCTGAAAGTCGCCTCAAATCCGTTGTTTGCCCCTCTTACGATTAACAGGAGGATATGCCATAAACCACTGTTTATAAATATGCCTATAACAACAAAGACAGGAATGATTATCATAAAACCAAGAATTATTACTCCCATGGCAAATTGAGAGAGGTAAGACCCTATTACAGGAACAAAACCGCCTGAAGCGATAAGAAACTGCCAGAAGAAAGAGAGCATGAATCCAATGGAGCCCATCAGAATTGCATAGGCCAGGGGTTCTTTCATTCCACCTCTGTATTTTATTTTCCTGAATAACTGCTCTGGAGAAAAAAGAACTGCCTTTATTGTTCCTGAAATTCCTTTCCAAAGCCCAATCTCCGCTCTTTTCTCCCAGGGGGGATTTTCTTCAGGCAAATCGTCCCCTGTTTTCTGTCCGGACCCTTCCTGTTCGTAATAGATCCCGGTTAATTCTGAGAGGGAATCTTCAGTCTTTCCGTTATGTGAAAATTCAAATTCCTGCCGGCATCGGGGGCAGACTGCGCGTCTGGCTCCCGAAGGTATTTTATCTTCGGGTACCTTTTTTGACAGGTTGCAATAAGGGCAGGTCAGAACGATATCCATTTTCTTTGCCTTATGTCTCGTGTTTACGTCTGCTGAGATCTTTTCTGTCAGACCACCTTTTGATTCTCTGAATAAATCCCCTTGCAGGAATGCGGTCAAGTATTTCAGCCCTGAATTGAAGCCCATCTTCGGTCTTCAGGGCTTTTTGCATACATTCCTTTTTATCATCACAAATACTGCAATCAGTTCCACTTTCTCTGAAGCCTTCCTTTCCAACAGGAAAGACCCTGTTCAGGATTCCGAAACAATCCTTTTGAGGCATATTATAGTTTCCTTGCAAAAACAGTCGATAATATCAACGATACTGATTTCTTCTGCATTTTATTAACCGCTCTGGATTAAACTCATATGAAATTTATGACACATAGAAGCTGAATCAAAATTGCCGGAGATATTTTTTGGTCGACGTTCTTATACAACATCTGAGTGATTCTATAAAGGGCTAAATAAAAAAGTCAAAGAAGATATAGAGTCTTCAATTTTATCCGCCCGAGGCAGACAAGTATCTTCGCCCTAAGGCTTTCAATGCTTTTCAAAATACCCCCCTGCTCTGCGGAGGGGTAGTTCATTCCAGGGCAGTTGTCTGTTTTCAGCAAGTCAATTTCATTGACATCATAATCCGTCTGGCTTATGATCTAAGCTTAGTTTTGCATAAAAGAATCAAATTAATATGCCTGGTGTCATAAATAACTTAATAAGGGGGTTTTATGGCAGATTTCCGGCTGGTCATTAAAAGCATTGATTCTCCACTCTCATGGGTACCAGTCTTTTGTCTGCAAGAAGCTTACAGGCGCAGGGCATTTTGATCTGATTTTGTAATTCCGTTAAATTTGAATGTTAACATAAGGAAAAAACAATGAAGCGAATCAACAGAGTCTATATTATAAGACACGGGCAGGTCAAGGGATTTGAAAAGTTTCCGGTATATGGTTATACGGATGCAGAATTAACAGAAATCGGATTGCTTCAGATGCAGCAGATGGCAGAACGCCTCCGCTGGATTGAGCCAGGGGTCATATATTCGAGTGACCTGAAAAGGAGTGAAACCGGCGCACGGTTTATCGCTAGGTATCATGATGTGCCACACTACTCCCTGCGCGAGTTGAGAGAGATGTATTTCGGTGATTGGGAGGGGATGATATTTTCCGAAATTCAAAAACTGTTCCCTGAAGAACTTGCCAGGCGTCAGTCAGACCTGCTAAATTATAAGGCCCCTGGCGGAGGAGAATCACTTGGCAGTTTTGGGGAGAGAATAACCAGATGTTTTGAACAGCTTCTTTCGGAACACCGGGGCAGAGATATTATCATAGTCGGTCATGGTGGTATTAATCGTATTATTATCTGCAGTGCTCTCGGATTGAGTGTGGCGCAGATGTTCAACATTCAGCAGGATTACGGATGCCTGAATGTAATTGACTATTTTCATGATTCTTCACTGGTCAGGCTGATAAATGGCTGAATAGGCTTATAGGCCCTGCCGACGGGAGGCACAGTTATTTTGTATAATCAAAGAGTGATGCTTTAGAAATAAAACAGAGGTATGACAATCAATGCGGGACGATATATTTAAAAGAGAAACGGATTTAGAGGCCAAAACAAAGGAGGCAGAGGCCTATCATTCAATGGGTTTGCACAACGATTCTCTTGCCATATACAAAGAGATACTGTCTGTTATTCCGGCAAACGAAGCAGAAGTGATGCAGGATATAAAGAAGAAAATACAGATGCTGGAAGAGGAAATACATAATATAAAAGAGGCACAGACAGAAATATCTTCAAAAGATATATCCATGATAGATTCTGTATTTTCAGGGAAGAAAACCGCTTCAAAAATAATTGAAAGCGCTTCAGCTTTGATAGAACTGGGGCTTATTGAAGAAGCGGTTGCTGAATATAAGCAGTTATTTCAACTTGAGTACCCGGTCAACAAAATAATCCCCAACCTTACTGATTGCCTGTTAAGGGCACACTCACCACATAAAGTAGTTGAGCGGATAGAAGAAATTGTCGGAAAACAGGGCCTGGGAAACCATAAGAAAGCTCAGATAAAATTAATACTCGGCATGGAGATGGAGAAAAGAGGCCACAGAGACCTGGCTCATGACTTATATACGGCTGCTCTGGAAATTTATCCTGACAACAGGGAGATTAAAGAAAGACTTGACGGGGTTGTTTCCAAGATTTCTTCAGGATCGAGGTATGACTACCTTCTTTACAAAAATCTGGTTACGGCAGAGCAACTGCAAAAGGGTTTGCTGATATCAAAGAAGATGAAGAAAAGCGTTGAATTTGTATTGATTGATTATTTCAAGGTGAAGAAAGAAGATGTGGGGAGATCTCTTTCCGCTTATTACGGCTGCCCTTTTAAAAATTTTGATGCCAAGATTCCCGTTCCTGTTGAGCTGATAAGCAATCTAAAAAAATCTTTTCTGCTGCATGATCTGTGGGTGCCATTAAGCTGGGAAAAAAACAGGGTAGAGATCCTGATTGATGACCCGATGGACTTGAGAAAGACAGGTCAGATCAGGGGCCTTATAAAGTCAAAAAACATAGCTCTTTCTGTAGGGATGAGAGAAGACATAGTTCAGTTTATCAATAACTTCTACGAACAGAGGGTCGATGAGTCTGCTGGAAGCATAATGCATGAACTCGATATGATTCCGGATATTTCTTTCGAGGAGGAAGACACAGGCGGGGAAGACCAGGAAGATATGCTTGATGAAGGCTCGAGCCAGGTTGTAAAACTTGTTGATCAGGCTATTGTTTCTGCCTACAGAAAGGATGCATCAGATATACATGTTGAACCTTCACCTATCTCTAATAAGACCGGAATACGTTTCAGAATGGACGGCGTATGCCAGGACTATATGTTTATCCCCAATTCGATGGCCAGAGGTATAATTTCAAGGCTTAAGATCATGGCAGGACTGGATATAGCGGAAAGGCGACTGCCTCAGGATGGAAAGATCAAGTTCAGGCGTAAAGGCATACCTTTTTTTGAAATGCGTTTGGCGACCATCCCGACAGCGGGCGGATATGAGGATGCCGTATTGAGAATTTTAGCCAAGGGAGGCCCGTTGAAGCTTGATGAAATGAGACTGTCTGAACGTAATAAACTGATAATTGAAAGAATTATTACTCAGCCCTATGGCCTGATACTTGTTGTGGGTCCTACCGGCTCCGGAAAAACAACCACATTGCATGCATGCATTGGGCAAATCAACAAGCCAGGCATCAAGATCTGGACAGCAGAAGACCCTATCGAAATAACTCAGCAGGGTTTGAGGCAGGTTGAGGTGAAGCCGAAGATAGGTCTGGATTTTGCGAGGGTCATGCGTTCATTTTTAAGGGCTGATCCGGATGTCATAATGATAGGGGAAATGCGCGATTTTGAAACAGCTTCTACCGGAATTGAGGCTTCCCTCACAGGTCATCTTGTCTTTTCGACTCTCCATACAAACAGCGCACCGGAAACGGTAGTCCGCCTATTGGATATGGGACTTAACGCCCTTAATTTTTCGGATGCATTTCTTGGAGTTCTGGCCCAGAGACTGGTCAGAAGGTTATGCTTGAAATGCCGCGAAAAATATTCCCCGTCAAAAGAAGAATTTGAAGAGATTGCTGCAGAGTATGGAGAGGAATATTTTGGTGCTGCCAATATAAAATACACCCCTGCAATTGTCCTGTACCGTCCAAAGGGATGCGAGGAATGTTCTCAGACAGGCTATAAGGGGCGAATGGGCATTCATGAACTCATGGAAGGCACACCGGAGATAAAGAGGCTGATTAAAAAACAGGCATCTTCGGAAGAATTGTTTATTCAGGCAATGAAAGACGGTATGACCACACTGAAACAGGATGGAATAAAAAAGGTTTTTGACGGATTAACTGATATTAAAGAAGTGCGTCGGGTGTGTATCCAGTAATTGCTGCTGGTCAGACATTCAGGAACAGGAACCCTTTAGCATGATTACTAAATAAGGTCAGGTCAGGCAAATGTCAAAAAAGGCCCTTGTTGTTGACAGTGATTTTTTCTTTGTAGAGTTCATTTCCGAGGTGCTTGAAAAAAACGGATATGAGGTAATTAAGGCATACAGCGCTAAAGAAGGTATTTCAAAACTTGAGGAGGGACCTGTCAAAGTGTTCTTCCTTGATATTATAATGCCAAAGGCGGATGGCAAAAAACTTATAGAATATGCCCGCATGAAATTCAGGGATGAGAGGTTCCCTGTTATTGCAGTATCAGGCACAGTAATAGAGCAGATGGACAAGCTTGATGAAATAGGGGCGGATTATTATATAGCCAAAGGTCCTGTGGAGAGCATGGCGGATCATATTGCCAAATGTCTTGAAATGATAGAAGGGGATCCTTTTCCTTCCAAATATGAAAATAAATTGATTGATTCTGAAAATCTCTTTCCAAGGCAGCCTACATCAGGCCTGATTGAGCTGGTGAACTTCCAGTGGGCTGTTATTGAAAGCCTGGGTTTGGGAATAATAGTTGTTGATAAAGACACAAGGGTTATCAATATTAATTTCGCGGCTCTCGATATAATAGAGAAGTCCATAGTAGATGTATTAAACTGTCATGTCACAGCACTATTTCCAAAAGAGGAAAGGCCCCTGATAGTTGAGGCATTAAAGAAGGTGGTACATAACCGGGAATTGAAAAAGACAGCCTTTTCCATTTTTGTTTCTTCCAGGGAGATTCGAACGATTGTTTCTGTATTGATGGTAGACGGGGAAATTGAGGGATGGATTATGGCTCTCGAGAGTATTAATATAACAGACGTATAAATTGATAATTAGGGGAATGAATTTCCTTTCTATCATTGCATCCTGTTTTTATCTCAGATCTTGCAGATGAAAATCTCTAAGCATCCCGTTTTATTATCATTTCATAAAAAACTGCTTGAGTTAAATGGAGTTTCTTCATTTAACTCAAGCAGCAGGTAGAAAACAATCCCTGTGCTATCGCATCATCAGGGTGGGGAGGAATAATGCGATTTGAGGGAACGGGATAAGTATTAATGAGCAGAGTATGATTGCGAGGAGAAAAGGAACTGCTCCCCTGAAAATAGTCATTAATGGGACGTCTTTTGCAATGCCATTAACTATGTATACATTAACACCTACTGGAGGGGTAATAACTCCCATTTGTGTAACCAGCACAATAATAACTCCGAACCAGATCGGGTCATACCCCATAGCGGTTACAACAGGATAGAAAATTGGGATTGTCAGAAGAATAAGGGCAAGGGCATCAACAAAGGCACCACCTACAAGATAAAGAAAGATGATAAAGGCCATAATTGCCCAGTGCGGCATTGTAAGCTCACTTACCCAGGTGGCCAGAGCAAATGGAATCCTGGTTATTGCAAGGAAATGTCCAAACATGGTGGCGCCGGCAACAATAACAAGGACCATGCAGGATATTCTGGTACTTTCTATGGCTGCCTGTATAAAACCTTTCCATGTAAGGCGTCTTCGGATAAATCCCAGCAGAATTGCACCTCCTGCTCCGACAGCTCCTGCTTCTGTAGGGGTAAAAAAACCGGCAAAAAGCCCGCCCATAACAAGTATGAACAGAATAAGGGTATCTCCGACCCCTGCCAAAGAGAGCATTTTTTCCTTAAAGGTAGTCTTGGGACCGCGTGGTGCAGTATCAGGCTTCAGCTTTACCCAGATATATATAGCCAGGATGAAGAAGACGCTAAGAAGGATTCCGGGAACAATACCGGCTATGAAAAGACTTCCAATGGACTGTTCGGTTAGAATACCGTAAACAATAAATATCACGCTGGGAGGAATCAGGATTCCCAGACTTCCTCCGGCGGCAATTGTGCCTGTAGCAAGTTCATCATTATATTTATATCTTTTCATTTCAGGCAGGGCAACTGTGCCCATCGTGGCAGCAGCTGCGTTTGTTGAACCGCATATGGCAGCAAAACCTGCACATGCGGCTACGGCAGCCATTGCCAGACCACCTGGATAATGTCCGATAAGTTTGTAGGCGGTGTCGAAAAGGCGGCTGCTTATGCCTGCATGAAATGTAATCTGGCCCATGAGCATAAACAGGGGGACAACCGTCAGGCTGTAAGAGCCGAATATATCAAAGAAATCCTTCGCAAGCATTCTCATTCCGCCTTCGAAAGATACTACATAACTGAATCCTACTACCCCCAAGAGGCCCATAACAAAAGCCACAGGCATGCGAGAGAAAAGGAAAATTATAAGAATTGCCAATCCAATAAGGCCAACTGTTGTTGGATCCATACCACTTCTCCTTACACGGTTTGCGACAAGAAATTTATGATAGCATATTCAAGCCGAGATTATTTTTTCCACTGAAACCAGGGCTTTTCTTTTCCCAGGAGAACTTTCCAGAAGTCAATAAAGATAACAATGCATACTATTAATGACGAAAAGGAAATACCATAAAGCACAGGGAAAAACGGGATATGGAGCGTCAAAGAGACCTCTTTTTCGATTCTAAGGTCATTTCCAAATCGCAGGCATTCGTATGCAAGCAGGAGGAAAAGCACTATGCTCAATGCGCTGGTAATTACAAATATTATCCTCTGAGCATTATCAGAAAGCTTTTGAGTCAGCACCTCCACTGCGACATGCCCCCGCATTATAGTAGTATGGGCCATGGCAAAGGATGCCACTACTGCGCCTAAAAAGCCGACTATTTCAAAGGTGCCAAGGATAGGAAGCCTGAACATCCGAAGGATGACATCGGCACAGGTAAGGAATGTCATGATTATAAGTGCCCATCCGGCGATTAGATTCAGAAAGTCAGCCAAGCGTCTAATTTGTATTGAACCAGAAGCCATTACATCACCTCAATGTAAAAATGTAAAATATGGGAAGGGGTCACCATCTTCAGAAATGGCAACCCCGTTATAGTTTTTATTAAAATTACTTTTTACTGTATTTCTTGATAGAGGCTTTTATGAATTCAACATATTCCTTGGCGGGGAGACCCATTGCCTCTTTTGCCTTAATATACTCTTCAATAACAGGACTCACTGCTTCTGCCCACCGGGTGCTCTCCTGATCGGAAAGTGTAATGAACTGATTACCAAGGCTTGCGCTGAACTCGCGTCCCTCAGCGTCAGCAGTGTCCCAGCCTTCAGCATGCTTGGCCACCCATTCCCTGCTTACCTCTTCAAATACCTTTTGGACATCGGCAGGCATGGAATCCCACTTCTTTTTGTTCATTGCAATGTACATGGCTGTTGTATAACCGACAGAAAAGCAATCAGTTGTGTATTTGATAACTTCACCCTGCTTCCAGCCTTTCAGTACTTCTATGGGTCCGAATGTGCCTTCAACAACACCCTTCTGAAGTGCTTCGTATGTGCCTCCCTGAGGCATGCCAACGGCAGCGCCGCCCAGGGCGCCAACCACTTTGGCGCTGAGTCCGGTGGCCCGGATCTTTTTACCCTTGAGTTCTTCGAGATTATTTATAGGCATTTTCATATGGAGCAGGCCAGGTCCATGGGCATGAATATAAAGAATTTCAACTTTATCCAACTCTGCAGGTTTAAACTTGGCTAAAAAATCATTTGCAGTCATGCTCGCGGCATAACCGGTTGGATACCCCATGGGGAGATCGAGAGATTCCAGGGCAGGGAATCTGCCCGGGGTATAGGCAAAACAGGACATTCCTATATCTGTTACGCCTTTAAGGACTCCATCATAGATAGCGGGCCCCTTTAATAGTGATCCACCAGGAAAGTAGGTGATTTTGACTTTGCCGTCCGTACGTTTTTCTATCTCTTTTGCCCATTCATCTCCCAGTTTGCCATTGAAATGCGTGGGAGGAAAAAAGTTGCTGTAGGTAAGGTTAAAATCCGCAGCCTTAGCATTGCCGTTCATCAATGGCAATCCCACCAGAACCATTCCTAAAAGCAAAACCAAAAACCATTTACCACTCTTCATAGCTTCCCCCTTTTTAATAATTTAGTTGAAGTTTAATTAAATATATCCAGCCATCTTTAAGCCCGAAAAATTGATTAATACAAAAAGAGAAGAACGTCAAGAGGAAAATGCCGCGATTCGTAATTCGAAGTGTCAGTAAGAGCAGACAGTTTGAACTCCCTGTCCATAGTAAAAAAAGGATCAGTTAGTTGAATTATTACATTCCGGTAACCTCTTGAAAAAAATTGCCAAAAAGGTGTCACTGAAAAATAGAGCAACAGTTAATAAAGAAGAAATTTTATGGGGTGAGTGATGGGATTTGAACCCACGACCGCTGGGGCCACAACCCAGTGCTCTGCCAGCTGAGCTACACCCACCATGAACAAAAGATATTAGCACATGAATTTATTCTTTTGCAAGTGGTTTGTTTTCCGCACAGTGATTTTGGACATGCCGGGGATATTTATTTCCACTTCAGTGATTGCGCGATGCATGGGTTGCCGGACCCCAAGAACAGAAAAAAACTCAGGATTCCATCAAGAGTGGTCATATAATATTTCCTGATGCAAAAATTTGAGAATTTGGAGCCGATGGATCCTGACAGGTTTTTTGACAGCTTTTCGGGATATTTTTTAAGATATGTTATTTGACGCAACAATGAATATGTCATATTATCTGAGACGGGTTACTGTTCCGGATTAAGCGCCGATAAGGAGAGTTTTGTGATGATGAACGAGAAGGAGAAACTTTACAGGAAGATACCCGCTGTAGATCGTATATTAATGAGCCCAAGGATTGAGAAACTGCTCAATGTTTTTACTCGAGCCATGGTTTTGAAGGCCATACACGAAATTCTTGACGGACTTCGAAAAAGAATCCAGTCCTGGAATAAGCCGGATGAATTCCGTCTGGACATTGAGAGCATATTGATACAGGTTGAGGAAAGGGTGAATGCAATGTCCAGGCCGAGCCTGAAAGCAGTTATCAACGCAACAGGCATAGTGATTCATACCAATTTGGGGCGGTCTAATCTGGCTGATAAGGTTTTGCAGAAACTAAAGAAAATTGGCGGCGGTTACAGCAATCTGGAATATGATCTGGAACAGGGAGAAAGAGGGAGCAGGTATGTTCACATAGAGGGAATTCTTAAAGAGCTGACATCTGCCGAGGCCGCTATGGTGGTTAACAACAATGCTGCGGCAGTGCTTGTCTGTCTCGAGACACTCGCAAGAGGTCGCGAGGTTATTGTTTCCAGAGGACAGCTTGTTGAGATAGGCGGATCATTTCGTGTTCCGGATGTAATGCGAAGAAGCGGGGCCAGGATGGTTGAAGTTGGAACGACAAATAAGACACACCTGACTGATTATGAAGGAGTGATTTGCCAGGAAACAGCCCTTTTGCTTAAGGTTCATACAAGTAATTTTCATATTGTGGGCTTTGCTGAAGAAGTGCCTCTGCCTGAGCTCGCAGAGCTGGGCAAACGATACGGCATACCGGTTATGGAAGACCTTGGGAGCGGTTGTCTGCTTGACCTCAAGGACTATATTGGAATAAGAGAGCCCACAGTGCAGGAGGCATTGTCTCAGGGTGCTGATTTGGTTACATTCAGTGGAGACAAGCTCCTTGGCGGTCCCCAGTCCGGCATCATACTGGGGCGAAAAGACCTTGTGGATGCGATCAAGAAAAATCAGCTTACAAGAGCCCTGAGAATAGATAAGCTGACTCTTCTGGCCCTTGAAGAGACCTTAAGGCTTTACAGGGATGAAGATAATGCAGTGAAAGATATCCCTACTCTGAAAATGATATGTCAGCCATACAGGTCTCTGAAACAGAAGGCGGAAAGACTGATTAGAATGACAGGCAGCTGCAGGACTCTGAATTATTCAGTTGAGGCCATGGATGGAAATTCAAAGGTTGGCGGGGGGGCATTACCGCTTCTGGAGCTGCAAAGCCGTCTGATATGCCTCGTGCCAGGGAAATTATCTTCACAATTTATGGAGTCCTGGCTGAGGACATATGATCCGCCGGTAATTACAAGGATTGAAAAAGACAAGGTGGTAATTGATATAAGGACTGTGCTGGAAGGTGAATTGAAGATTTTATCCAATGCATTAAGGGACCTTGCCCTTTTATGAATGATTGTTTTTCGGAGATTTCATTCAGTATGCAAGCTGATAATGAAAATCAGGATTCCCTGAATAAAGGCCATCTGCCCGCCTGTTTTATTGACAAAAATTTCAAATGCCTATACTTTTTCAAAAAATCATGAAATAAACTGCCTGTGAATACGACTTTTCCTGACTACTATTTTACTATTAATGCACATTTTATTCTGATTCTCTCAGGTAGATATTCAGATATTCAAAAGGGGTACATTAAAAAATGAGATGGAGGGGCTGTTGGAAGAAATAATCGAAGAAATCCTTGCTGACAGTCTTAAGGTAAAAGAGTCGTTCATCAGGGAAAATATATCCAGTCTTATCTTTCTTGCAGAGAAAATAGCCCTTGACTTTACAAGCGACCGAAAACTTCTTCTGTGTGGAAATGGCGGGAGCGCGGCGGATGCACAGCATATTGCAGCGGAATTTGTAAATAAATACAGCATAAAGCGTCCTCCTCTGCCGGCGCTGGCATTGACAACAGATACCTCCATAATAACAAGCATAGGGAACGACAGCTCCTTTAACGAAATCTTTTCAAAACAGGTAAAGGCCATCGGAATGGAAGGCGATATCCTTCTGGCTATAAGTACAAGCGGAAATTCAGAGAATATATTGTCCGCTGTCAGAGATGCACGCAGCCTCGGCCTTTATACGGTAGGGTTTTCGGGAGGGGATGGAGGCAGGCTGGCCGGACTGGTAGACATGGCACTTATCGTGAAGAGCAGTGTTACCCCCAGGGTCCAGGAAGCCCATATCCTTGCCGGACATATTCTGTGCCATCTGGTTGATTATATACTTTTCGAAAGGCATCTGAAAGACACAGATGCCTGATTATGCCGGGTCTTAAAGTTCAAACAGGAATGCTGATTCAGGAAAATGTCAAAAAAAACTGCTGACAGTGTCAGCGGTAATGGAAGGTTTAAAAGGGAAGAGAAAGGAATGTTCAGGACAGGTTTCGGATATGATGCTCATCGCCTGGTTGAAGGCAGGCCATTGATTCTTGGCGGAGTTGCTGTTCCCCACGAATCAGGACTTGAGGGGCATTCGGATGCCGACGCTCTCGTTCACGCTGTTATTGATGCCATTCTGGGCGCTCTTGGAATGGGTGATATCGGCCAGCATTTCCCGGACACTGATCCCGCATACAGGGGTATTGACAGCATATCGATGCTGAGAAAAGTAATTGGATGGTCTGGACTTGAAGGCTTCAGTCTCATCAACCTGGATTCGACAATTGTAGCACAGAGACCTAAACTGTCTCCGTATATATCCGCCATGCGTGAAAGACTGGCAGAGGAGTTTAAGGTATCAATAAGCAGGATTAACATCAAAGCCAAGACGACTGAAGGTTTGGGCTTTTGCGGAAGGCAGGAGGGGATCGAGGCATTTGCCGTGGTCATCCTTAAAAAAGAATATGAGGAGAAGACTTAGTGGCACTTAAATTATATAACACAGCAACCAGGAAAAAGCAGTTATTTCATCCTCTGGAAGGAGGGAAGATCGGGATATACGCCTGCGGGGTAACTGTATATGATCTTTGTCATATCGGACATGCCAGATCAGCCATTGTATTTGATGTCCTGGTGAGATACCTGAGGGCAAGAGGATTTGAAGTAAATTATGTGCGCAATTTTACCGATGTGGATGACAAGATTATTGAAAGGGCTAACAGGCTTGGAAGGTCAACCGGTGCGCTTGCGCAGGAATTTATTGATGCTTTTTATGAGGATATGGGCAGGCTTAATGTCTTAAATGCAGACCACGAGCCAAGGGCTACAGAGCATATTGACGGTATGATCGATATGATTTCCAGATTGATGGATCGCGGATATGCCTATGCTGAGGGAAACGATGTCTTTTTTTCAGTTGAAAAATTCAAAGGCTATGGAAGGCTTTCAGGCAGAAAACTTGAGGACATGCAGGCAGGCAGCAGGATAGCTGTGGACGAAAAAAAAAGGCACCCCATGGATTTTGTCTTATGGAAAAGCGCCAAGCCTGATGAGCCTCAATGGCCGAGTCCCTGGGGGGCTGGCAGACCCGGTTGGCATATCGAGTGTTCAGTAATGTGCAATCATTATCTCGGCGCATCTTTTGACATCCACGGGGGCGGAAGGGATCTGCTCTTTCCTCACCATGAAAATGAGATGGCCCAGTCAATAGCTGCAATGGATGGCAGTTTTGCCCGTTACTGGGTGCATAACGGCTTTGTCACAGTGGAATCTGAAAAGATGTCAAAATCCCTGGGGAATTTTCTGACCATACGTGATGCCCTTAAGATTTACCATCCTGAGGTACTCCGCCTTTTCCTTGTGTCCAGACATTACAGGAGCCCGCTTGATTTTTCAAAAAATGCGGTTTTCGATCTTCAAGCCGGTCTTGTCAGGATATACAGATCTCTCCAGAGGCTGGAAGAAATAATCGGCCCTTATGAGGAACCAGGTAATGTGTCCTTATCCGGCCTTTCGGAAGACAAGCAGGATTCCTTTACGGAAGAATTTATTAAGGCAATGGATGATGATCTCAATACCGCAGCCGCCATTGGCCTGATTTTTGACAAGGTAAGGGATATTAATAAGATAATGGATTCAGTTGATGGCGCTGTTGATAAGGCTGCACAAAGCCGGCTTGCTGAAAGCCGGCGACAGGTTTATTCGGCTGGCGCTGTTCTCGGACTCCTTCAGGTATCTCCTGCTTTGTTTTTTCAACATCTCTCCAGCGATGAAATGAGACTTGAGCCAGAGGAAATCGAAAAAATGATTGAGGAAAGAGGTGAAGCCAGGAAAAATAAGGACTGGGCAAAATCAGATCAGATAAGAGCTGAACTGAAAGATATGGGCGTTGTTCTCGAGGACGGTCCGAAAGGTACAACATGGAGACTCGATGTTTAAAATCGAGACGGATTTAAAGCCATGCGGAGACCAGCCGAAGGCAATAGAAACTCTTTCAGATGGGATTAGAAACGGATTAAACCATCAAGTACTGCTTGGTGTTACTGGATCCGGCAAGACTTTTACCATGGCTCACGTTATTGCCAGTGTTCAGAAGCCTACCCTTATCATCGCACCGAATAAGACTCTCGCCGCCCAGCTCTACGGGGAATTAAGGATGCTTTTCCCATACAACGCCGTTGAATTTTTTGTGAGCTACTATGATTATTACCAGCCTGAGGCTTATATCCCCCAGACAGACACATATATCCAGAAGGATTCTCATATCAATGAACAGATAGACAAGATGAGGCATTCCGCTACCAGATCTCTGCTCGACCGGGATGACGTGATTATAGTTGCCAGCGTTTCCTGTATTTATGGTCTGGGCTCGCCTGAGGCCTATCGAGACATGCTTCTTTATGTGGAAAAAGGCACTGAGATGTCGAGAGAGAATGCAGTAAGGAAGCTGGTGGAAATCCATTATGAGCGGGGGGATATCGATTTTTACCGTGGACGTTTTCGAGCCAGGGGAGATGTCCTGGATATCTACCCGGTTCATGAAGATTACAGGGCCGTACGCATAAATTTTTTCGGTGATTCAATTGAGTCAATATATGAAATAGACCCTTTGACAGGAAAGGCTGAAAAGTCTTTGAATCGTATAACAATATACCCGGCTACCCACTATGTGACTACGGCGGGAATCAGGGAAAAGGCGATCAGCCAGATAAAAAGCGAGCTTAGAGAAAGGATCAGGTATTTTTATTCGAAAAATAAGCTTATTGAGGCACAGAGAGTCGAGGAGCGTACAGCATTTGATCTTGAGATGATGACAGAGATGGGGTATTGTCATGGAATAGAGAATTATTCCAGGCACTTGACAGGAAGATCTCCAGGCGAACCTCCGCCAACGCTTTTAGATTACTTTCCTGGTGATTTTCTGGTTATTATTGACGAAAGCCATATCTCCATGCCACAGCTGAACGGGATGTACAGAGGTGACAGATCACGAAAGGAAGTACTCGTGGGCTATGGATTCCGTCTTCCCTCAGCCCTCGATAACAGGCCGTTAAAATTTGATGAGTTTGAATCGAGGGTTAAACAGGTTGTCTATGTTTCAGCAACTCCCGGACCGTACGAATTGGAAAAGGCTGAAACCATAACCGAACAGATCATAAGGCCTACGGGCCTGGCAGATCCCGAGATAGAAATCCTTCCGGCACTTAATCAGGTGGATGATTTGCTCGGCCTCATAAGGGAGAGGGTTCTTGAAAAGGAGAGGGTGCTTGTGACTACTCTCACAAAGAGGATGGCTGAAGATCTTACCGAATATTATTCAGAGCTTGGCATCAAGGTTCGTTACATGCATTCGGATATAAATACAATTGAACGGGTTGAGATAATCAGGGATCTCAGGTTAGGCGCCTTTGATGTCTTAATCGGTATTAATCTGCTGCGCGAAGGTCTTGATCTTCCGGAGGTTTCCCTTGTTGCTATTCTTGATGCAGACAAGGAAGGCTTTCTAAGGTCGGAAAGGTCCCTCATACAGACCTGCGGAAGGGCTTCAAGGAATGTGAATGGAAAGGTGGTATTTTTTGCGGACAAGACAACTGATTCAATGAAAAGGGCAATTGATGAAAGCATGAGGCGCCGGGAGATCCAACTGGAATACAACAGGGTAAACAATATAACCCCTGAAACTATCAAGAAGGATATTGGAGACATGCTGCCTTTCTATGAGGCTGACTATGCAGCCATTCCAACTGTCGCTGAAGAACAGAGTGGTTATATGTCGCCGCAGGACATTGATGAGGCAATCAGAGATCTTGCTTCGAAGATGAAAGATGCTGCCAGTAAATTGAAATTCGAAGAAGCCGCCCAACTCAGAGACAGGATAAGGGAACTGGAGAAACTTGAATTTGAAGTATCTTCCTTTGGCTAAATTCCAAAGCCGTTTTTTATTTAATCCGCTTCTGTTCTCAAAGCGATTTAATTCCAATATTGATATCCCAATTCAGGTTTCAGGTCTGGCTTTTCCCTTGACAATTTTTCAACTCTTCAGATATAAGTCAGATTTAGTCTGATGGGGGCTATCTTATAGTTTTGACTCGGAGGGTAAATTCCTCCTTGGCTTAATACAATTTAGACTATAACAATTAGGAGGTCAACTTATGGGTATTTTTGATGAAATAATCCAGATCGTTGGGCCGGAAAATGCTTTTAATGATCATGTTGAATGTCTATCATACTCAAGGGATATGTCTGTTCACGAAGGCGTTCCTGATATGGTTGTTTTTGCTGAGACAATTGATCAGATATCGGGCATTATGCGGCTGGCCAACCGGGATAAGGTACCGGTTACGGTTCAGGGTTCGGGTACAGCCACAACAGGGGCGTCTCTCCCTGTAAAAGGCGGTATCTTGTTGGATGTTCACAAAATGAACAAAATTCTGGAAATTGATGAGGCCAACTTTTTTGCAGTTGTTCAACCCGGTGTCATCTGTAATGATTTGAATATAGCCCTGAAGAAAGTGGGCTTGAAATTCCCGCCAAACCCCGGAAGTGAACTTATCGCTTCAATAGGCGGCATGATGTCAACTAATTCAAGCGGGCACAAGGCCGTAAAATACGGAACAGCCAAGGATTATGTAAAGGCTATGAAGGTTGTTCTGGCAGACGGAACCATTATTGAAACAGGATTTAAGACTCCCAAATCATCCTTTGGCTATGATCTGGTTCATATGTTTGCCAGTTCTGAAGGTACTCTTGGCGTTATCGCAGAGATCACGGTAAAGATACAGCCTGTTCCTGAGACAAATGCTCTTGCTCTGGCTATCTTCCACAACCTGGAAGATGCCGGTAAGGCCGTTTCAGATATAATCGGGTCCGGAATACAGCTTGCCGCATGTGAGATAATGGACAAATACAGCCTGAAGGTTGTTGAAAAGGCCATTGCAAGGGATATCAGCAAGATTGAGGCCATGCTGATTATCGAGTCGGACGGAGCGAAGGAGATAGTGCTCAGAGACATGGAGCGGATCGGAGATATAT
This sequence comes from Deltaproteobacteria bacterium, assembly GCA_016927455.1. Taxonomy (GTDB): domain Bacteria; phylum Desulfobacterota; class DSM-4660; order Desulfatiglandales; family Desulfatiglandaceae; genus JAFGMQ01. The sequence goes on along the minus strand of JAFGMQ010000215.1, from coordinate 4,540 downwards.
GCAAAAAATATGGCGTGGAGGAATATACCTGGAGTGATGATCCTGCCAAGGCCGGCGAGATCATGGAGGCACGCGGGAAACTGGTCCCGACCCTCTCAAGGATCAAACCAGGCAACAGGCTTGTCCCCATATCAGAGGACCTTGGCATCCCGCCGTCAAAAATACCCGAGGCCATAAGAAGGGCTCAGGCTATATCAGATAAGTATAATCTTCTCATTACCACCTTTGGTCATATCGGAGACGGGAATGTCCATACAACATTCGTAACGGATATGAGAAGCAAGGCTGAATGGGACAGGCTGAAACCTGCCGCGGATGAGCTCGCCGATCTTGCCATTGAGCTGGGGGGCACGATTACTGCCGAACACGGGACCGGTCTTGCCAGGGCTCCCTACATCAAGAGACAGTTAGGTCCTGCACTTGATGTGATGAAATCCGTGAAAAAGGCCCTTGATCCCAATGGCATACTCAATCCGGGTAAGATGGGGCTGGATGATGAAGTACATGATATGTACGACTTTTTTGCATTTACGGCCCTGCTTGAGCATCCTGAAGGTTTAAACTCATTCGGCATTGATATTGACAATGAGGTTATTGCATGTATCCATTGCGGCTTCTGCCGCCTGGGATGCCCCACGTTCAACATCACCCACAGGGAATCAAGAAATGCCCGTGGGAGGAATGTCCTTGCATTCAACCTTATGAACGGCACTATAGAACCGTCAAAGGAACTGGCGGATGCCTTTTACAGCTGTACCACCTGCCAGGCCTGTACTTATTACTGTCCTGCCCAGATCAAGGTGGATGAGATTGTAGAAGGGGCAAGACAAAAACTTTACAAGGCCGGCTTTGTACCGGAATCCGAACTTGCTATTCAGGAAAACATTTTTAAGACCGGGAACGTATATGCAAGTTCAACTGAAGACAGGATAGACATTTATCCTCCTGCCTTGAAGGAAAAGGCTGCAAAGGGTGAACTTAAAGAGAAGGCCGAGACACTTCTGTTTATGGGCTGTGTTCCAAGTTACCTTGACATGAAGATGGTGCCGAGCCTGATTGAGCCTCTGGATGCCGCAGGAGTTGACTATACAACCCTGTCGACCCAGGAAGGCTGCTGTGGATTCCCTCTGTTCCTGATGGGATCTGACAAGTTTGAGGCTCATGCTGAAAAGGTCATAGAAAGAATAAAGGCAACAGGTGCCAAAGAACTTGTCACCCCATGTGCAGGCTGCTTCAAGACGTTCAAAAAGATATATCCCAAGGTGGGAGATCTTGGTCTGGAGGTATACCATTCGGTTACATATTTTGATAAACTTATCAAGGAAGGGAAACTGAAACTGAATGCAGATCTGGGTAAAAAGGTTACCTACCATGATCCGTGTGATCTTGGAAGGGGCATGAAGATCTTCGAGGAGCCGAGAGATATTCTTAAGTCGATTCCTGGTCTTGAATTTGTGGAAATGGGCAGGAACAGGCTTCAGGCGCGCTGTTGCGGCGGCGGAGGCAATATTATGGCATTTGATGCCGATATGGCTGTTAAAATGGCGTCAGAGAGGGTCAAAGATGCCCTGGCAGTCGGTGCGGAGATTATCGTATCCGGTTGTGCGGCCTGCAAGGATAATCTGAGGAAGGGTGTTAAGCTTATTCCCAAGGATGAAAGGGGTAAGTTAAAGATTATGGATATTACTGAGATTGTGGCGCAGTCAATGAAATAGCTGAGTTCATTTTTTTGGATTCAGGGGATGAAATGACTCAGCAATGGGAAGATGTAAATTTTAAAAAATGTATTAATAACAATATGGAGGTTAAAAATGACCATAAGTAAATGGATGACCGCAGGTACAATGGTAAAGATGAATGCCATCAATTATCCTGACAAGCTTGGATGGCAGGACCTGAAGAGAGAATATACATTTAAGGAATGGAATGACAGGGCCTGTCGTTTTGCCAACGGTCTGAAAGGTTTAGGTGTTGGGCATCAGGATACATTTGCAGTGCTTGCATATAACCGCGGTGAATGGATGGATATGTACGCAGGATGTGCCAAGGGCGGACAGATGGTTGTCCCCATCATGTTCAGGCTGGCTGCTCCTGACATTGAATACATTACCAACCATTCGGAATGTAAGGCCTTTATTGTTGAAGAGCCTTTTGTTGAGATGATAAACGGTATCAAGGACAAACTGCCTGTTCCCAAAAACGCCTATGTGTTTTTAGGAGATGGCCCAGTGCCTGATGGTTATATAGGCTATGAAGAGTTTCTGGCGAAAGCATCGCCTGCCGAGCCTGATGTAATGGTTGACGGCGCGGATGTATGGACAATAATGTATACTTCGGGAACAACGGGCAGGCCTAAAGGTGTCATGAGGACACATGAGAGCTATATAGCCCAGTATTTCCTGAACGATGTAAACATGGGTGTGCGGCCTACTGATAAGGTCATGCTTGTTATGCCCATGTGCCATGTCAATTCAATATTTTATTCATTTCCCTACACACTGGTGTCAGCGCCCGTTTTCGTCTACAACATGGTGAGCTTTGATCCGGAAAATCTTCTCAGGACGATTGACAAGTATAACATTACATTTACATCACTGGTGCCGACTCACTATATAATGATGCTTTCCCTGCCGGATGAGGTAAAAAACAGTATTAATGTTTCTTCAATGAGGCAGCTCCTTATTTCCTCCGCGCCGGCAAGAAAAGACCTTAAGGTCGCCATTATGGAATATTTCAAGAATGCCGAACTGTGGGAGGCATACGGCAGCACCGAAGGCGGTCTCGTGACACTCCTGAGACCTGAAGATCAGTTCAAAAAGCTTGGTTCGATCGGCAAGGAGATATTCGGCACAGACAGGATAAAGATTCTGGATGAAGAAAGAAACGAGGTTCCAGAAGGTGAAGTAGGCGAGCTGTTTTATCGCACCCCCATGCTTTTCAAGGAATATCTGAAGGAACCGGAGAAGAGCAAGGGTGCTTTTTTTGGTGAATGGTCGTCAGCGGGAGATATGGTTAAGAGAGATGAAGACGGCTACTACACACTCGTGGACAGAAAGGCAAATATGATTATTACCGGCGGAGAAAATTGTTATCCGTCTGAAATCGAAGATGCCCTGGGAGCCCATGAAGCGGTTAAAGATATTGCGGTAATAGGTATCCCGGACGACAAATGGGGTGAGGCCATAAAGGCGGTAATTGTATTGAATCAGGGTTATGAGGCAAGTAAAGACCTTGCTGATAAGATCAAGGCATCTGTAAAGGGAAAACTTGCGGGTTTCAAGGTTCCAAAGACCTATGACTTCATCAAAGATGAAGAGATGCCGAGAACGCCTACAGGTAAGATCCTTCACAGGATTCTCAGGGAGAGATACGGCAAATGGAGTGACCATTAATAAGGCGCTCTTTTAATATATGAGGATACATCATTTATAGGTTGAAAGCCAATTAAATGATGTATTCCTTTTCGCAGGCTTAGCTTAATTGGCTTGTTTAATATAAATTAATACAGGTAAGCCATACTTAAATAAATTTTATTTGTCTGGAGGAATAATTACATGTTGACAAAAGCATTTATACCTTACAATGGGTACTATTCAAGCCCGTTTGCTCGGTGGCAGGGGACATTGCAGAATGAAAATTCAATTGAACTGGGCGCAAAGACTGCAAGAAGATGGTTTTTAAGCAAGGACATTGATCCAACTATTCTGGACTATATGTATTATGGAACCACTATTGCACAGCACCATATGTTTTACAGCCACAACTGGGCAGCCGCAATGGTGCTTGACAATCAGAAGGACGTGCCTGCTCTGATGATCAACCAGGCATGCACGACCTCAACTACCGCTATCCATCTTGCGGCTTTAAACATAGAGGCCGGCACATATAACACGGCGTTTGCACTGATGTCTGACCGTGCTTCCAATGGCCCTCATACCATCTGGCCTCAACCCCTTGGACCGGGAGGAGAAGTTGAATCTGAAAACTGGATGATGGATAATTTTAACGGCGATCCGAATGTCGGGTTGAAGATGATCCAGACAGCTGAAAATGTTGCCAAGGATATTGGAGCAACAAGAGAAGAGTCCGATGCTGTTACTTTGAGGAGATATGAACAGTACCAGGATGCCCTGGCAAATGACAGGGCCTTTCAGAAAAGGTACATGTTTCCCTGTGAAGTGAAGATTTCAAAGAAAAAGACTGTTCTGTTTGATGCTGATGAAGGCGTGACTCCAACAACTGCTGAGGGTTTGGCTAATCTTAAGGTAGCTGAACCGGGGGGTATCCATACCTTTGGTGCCCAGACATTTCCTGCAGACGGTAATTGCGGCTTTATCATCACAACACGGGACAGGGCCAAAGATCTGAGCAAGGATCCCAAAGTTGAAATCCAGATTATCTCTTATGGTTTTTCAAGGGCCAGGCCGGGATTTATGGCGGCGGCTCCAACACCTGCTGCAGAAATGGCTTTAAAAAATGCAGGGCTGAAAGTTGGAGATATAAAGGCCTGGAAATCCCATCAGCCGTTTGCCATCAATGA